>CABXKH010000077.1 GCA_902512685.1 Paracoccaceae bacterium
TGACTTACCACTGCTTTCGCTTTGTTCTAGCTTATCTAGAAACGATAGCTGCTCAGGCTGAGATACAGCCGTTGGTAATGCGCCTTGCGCTTTTTGTAGGTCAGCATCCGTCGCTGTTAACGCTCGAGTTTGCTATGGTTGTCGAGCGTGCCATTAGCCTGAGTTCACAGCGCTGCCGGACGACCTGATTGTCTTCCCCGGTGACTTCCTCAACTATCCGCTTTCCTGCAAGATGGCCGATGCTTTTTGCCGGAATCCGGATGGTGGACAGCGCGGGCTCCATTTCGCCTGAGCCTTTGAAGTCACCGATGCCCATGATAGAAATATCCTGTGGAACTGATAGGTTCATCTGCAACGCGCCGTAGACCGCTCCTTGGGCGATGATGTCATTGCCACACAGAAGTGCCGTTGGCCTAATTGGTTTTTCCAATATCGTTTTGCAGGCGTCCTTGGCCATGCCGATGCGATACGGGGATTTGATCTGCCAGCCTTCAGGCACCTTGACGCTGGCACGCTTCAGCTTTGAAAGGGCCCCCATCAACCGGTTACGGGCGCGGTCGTTTTCGCTGGTTTCGGGAAAGATCAGGCCAATTTCGCGATGCCCAAGGGACAGCAGATGTTCTGCGGCCATTCGTCCGGCCTCAAAATTATCAGCTCCTATGCAGGAGATTTTGGACGTGGAGTCATAGTTCCAGATCGCGATGGCGGGAATGCCTTGTTGTTGCAGCAGTTGATAGGTTGCCTCGGAATGATCCAACCCAATCAGCGCTATTCCGTCAACGCGGTGTTCTAACAGTTTGCGCAGCCGTAAATATTCCCTTTCCAAGTCGAAACCATGGGAGGCAATCAAAATGGTGAAGCCCGCCTCGTCTATTTCGTCAGAAAAGGCCTGTGTGACTTCCGCAAAGATCGCGTGGTCAATCGTGGGGACAATCAGCCCGATGGTACCGCTCCGACGCCCGTGCATCACCTGTGCCGCACGGTTGCGGATATAACCCAGCTTCTGAACAGCTTTCTCGATCTTTTTGCGGGTCGGGGCTTTGACTAGGCCAGGGTGATTATAGCTGCGGGAAACGGTCGAAATGGAAACTCCTGCAGCCTTTGCAACAGCTACAATATCTACGGTATCATTTTGTTTTTTTACCATTATTCAGCTCATTACAGCAAATTTATGAAAACATTTGCAAAACTATTTTCATCACATATCCTGATTCGTCAACTGGAGATCGGCAAAGGACTGAAGGCTCAATGGAGTTCATCTATTATTTCGGAAACGTGTTCCAACCCATGTCATTTCTGCTATTGTTGGTGGGAACCATTGGCGGGTTGATCCTTGGAGCGACGCCGGGACTGTCTCCGACAATGGCGGTTGCGCTGCTTATTCCGTTTACCTTTCATCTTGAGGCTGCACAGGGGCTTATTCTTTTGGGCGCGGCCTATACGTCGACTGTTGCCGGGGGGGCGGTCAGCGCCATCTTGCTGAAAATCCCGGGAGCACCTGCCAATATCGCTACCACGCTTGATGGGCACACGATGGCAAAAAAGGGCAAGGGTGCGCGAGCGCTGCAGTTGTCTTTTTTGGCGTCTGCAGTTGGTGGCGTGTTTGGGGTGTTGCTGCTGATTTTTCTCACTCCGGTTCTGGCAAAATGGGCGCTGGCTTTCGGCCCTTCGCATTTGTTCTGGCTAGCGATTATCGGTGTTACCATCATTGGCTCCCTGGACAGCGCCTCGGTGGTCAAGGGATTGCTGTCCGGTTGCATCGGCCTTTGGCTGGCAACCATCGGGTTTGACGACATTATGGGGGCACAGCGGTTTATCTTCCACCCAGCACTCGGTGGTGGGATCAACATCATCGCGGCACTGATTGGCTTGTTCGCAATTCCGCAGGTTCTGTCCATGTTTGCCGAGGGTCGCAAAGATGCCAACGTGGAAGTTATTGAGGTTGAGAAAAGTTCCCTCGCCAATGCCATCCGCGAGTTGTTCAGCCACACCCGCGCACTTTCGATCGGGACAGTAACCGGATCAGTCATCGGCCTGATACCCGGAGTGGGAGGTCAGATTGCGGGCCTTGTTGCCTATGACCAATCCCGGAAATTCTCGCCCGAACGTGAAAAATTCGGCACGGGCCATTCAGAAGGGGTCATTGCCGCTGAAAGTGCGAATAACGCAATGGTCGGGCCTTCGCTGGTGCCGCTGTTGACGCTGTCGATCCCAGGCAGCCCGACAGCAGCCGTTCTTCTGGGCGGCTTGTTGATCCACGGGATTTTCCCCGGCACAGATCTTTTTGATAATCACCCCGATGTGGCTTGGACCTTCATCAACTCGATGCTGATCGGGCAAATTCTGATGTGCATGTTTGGTCTTTACATTGCCGGTTTGGCTGCGCGTGTCGCGCAAGTGCCAAAATCGATCATGGCGGCCATTGTACTTGGGCTCGCCGTATTTGGAAGCTATTCGGTGCAAAGCTCGATGGGCGATGTCTATGTAATGGCCACACTTGGCATCATGATGTATTTTCTGGAACGGTTCGGATTTTCAGCAGCACCCCTGGTGCTGGGCCTGATCCTTGGCCCTATTGCCGAGGCGAACTTCATTCAGGGATCAATGATTGCCAACGCGACTGACGGCATGGGGGCTTATTTCCTAGGTGGAAATATGAATATCTTCCTGATCGCAATCGTTGTCGCATCCATCGGCTACTCGGTCGGGATGGAACTCAGGGAACGCACCCGCAATTCAACGGGAGGAGAAGCATCATGAACCTCAACCGCGTACAGCACTCGGTCTCTTCTGGTATGGTTGCACTTATCGGCCTGTGGGTTTGCTGGGTGAGCTTCACGCAGCAACCGTCCGAGGCATTCCTGTTCCCGCGCATGATTTCCACCGTGTTCGTGCTACTGGCACTCTGGACCTTCGCCAAGGCGGTTTTGGGCTGGTCCAAGGTCGGCACCGGCATCTACGCAAAGCATTTTACCAACATGCTGCCGGGCCTGCTGATCGCCCTTATCTACGTGTTCTGGGCGGCCAAGGGTCTAGGATTTTATACTTCAACTAGCATGGCCTTTTTTATTCTCTTGTCCCTTTACGATCCGGCCTCGCATACCGAGATCAGGACCTGGGTCAAGCGTCTCATAATCACGGCCGTGTTCATGGTCGTTATGTACGGTCTCTTTGCCAAACTTCTGAAAGTCTACACACCAAGAGAGATCTTTTTCTAAGCCGTGACAACGCGGCACTCATCCACAGGGAGGATACACACATGAAAAAACTAATGACAGGAGCTGCTATTGCGCTCGCAATGATGACCGGCGGTGCAATCGCGGGGGATTATCCGGAGCGTCCGGTGCTGATGATGGTCAGCTACGGCGCCGGTGGAGCAACTGATTTCCAGGCACGCATCGTGACGATGACCGCAGGCAATGACGACGCGCTTGGCATGCCAATCGCGATCATCAATAAGCCGGGTGCCGGTGGCCGTGTTGGCTGGAACTGGTTCGCAACACAGGCTGAAAACGACGGCTACACGCTGGCAGCATATAACATCCCGCATTTCATTGCCCAGTCGATCAAAGGCGGTGTCAGCTATTCCGCTGACAGCTTTGAGCCGATCGCCAACTGGGGTGCAGACCCTGCTGTGTTTGTCGTGGCCAATGACAGCCCGTTCCAGAGCATGGGTGACGTCGTTGCTTATGCTAAAGCCAACACGGGCAAGCTGACATTCTCGGGCGCTGGCCTTTTTGTTGGCCACCACATTGCAGCCCTGCAGATCGAAAAGGCAGCCGGTGTGAAAATGGCTTATATCCCGACCAAGGGTGGTGGTGCAGCGGCAATGAAAGCTGTGATCGCTGGTGATGTTATGGGCGGGGTCAACAACCTGTCTGACGCATTTCGGGCACGCGAAGCTGGTAACGTCAGGATCCTTGGCGTGGCTGACCTGCAGCGTTCCGACTTCCTGCCAGACGTTCCAACGATGGCCGAGCAAGGCCTTGACGTTGACAACTCCTCGGTAAACTTCCGTGGCATCATGGTGCCAAAAGGTACCCCGCAGGAAATCATCGACCAGCTTGCCGCAACTGTGCCGGCAATGTTTGCCAACAGCCGCGTTGCCAAGAAAATGAAGGCAGGCGGTTCGCCTATGCACATCATGACCCGCAATGAAGTTCTGGCCATGTGGGCCGCACGCGAAGAGACCCTGAAAAAGCTTCTCGCTGGGCTTTGAGCTTCAAAAAAACATCGGGGGGGCCGCGATCACGTGACCCCTCCCACCAAAATCGCATTAGGACATGATTATGGACGCCTCCGAAGACTATGCCATTGTTGGCTCTATCATCACCCACGCCCGCGCCGCTCAGGGACGGTTTGAAACCGGGGCCACGCAGGCACGCTATGATCAGGCTGCTCTGGCTGCGGGTTGGGCCATCATGGAACCGGCGCGTAACCGAGCACTCGCCGAACTGGCTGTCAAGACGACCGGCCTTGGCAATGTACCCGACAAGATCACCAAGAACCACCGCAAGACTCTTGGTCTGCTGCGGGACATCAAAGACATAAAAACACAGGGGATCATTTCTGACGATCCCGCTACCGGCATTACCGAAATCGCTCGCCCCATCGGGGTTGTCGGCGCCGTGGTGCCCTCAACCAACCCGGCGGCAACGCCTGCCAACAACATCATCAACGCGCTGAAATGCGGCAACGCGGTGGTTGTCGCCCCCTCTCCCAAGGGCGTAGCCAGTTGCGAAATGCTATTGGACTACATTTACGTCGAGTTTGACAAACTGGGGCTGGAGCGTGATCTGGTTCAGATGATCCCGGCGCCGGGATCCAAGGCAAAAACCCAAGCGATGATGGAGCTGTGCGATCGGGTCATTTGTACCGGCAGCCAAAATAATGTAGAGCGTGCGCAAACCTGCGGTACACCTGCTGTAGCGGTGGGCGTTGGTAATGTAACCGTGATCGTCGATGAAACCGCCAATCTTGCCCAGGCAGCACAGAAAATCACCGCGTCCAAGACCTTTGACAACGCGACCTCGTGTTCATCGGAAAACTCGATGATCGTGGTCGATGCGATCTATGACGATTTCGTTGAGGCACTGGCTGCTGAGGGTGGTGCGCTGGTCAAGGACGAGGCGGCCATTGTAGCCAAGCTCTGGCCAGACGGGCATCTCAACCGCTCCGTCATTGCACAAGATGCCGATGCCATGATCGACGCGCTGGAGATGCGTGGGCAGGTGCCAGATGATACCAAATTTTTGGTGGTTGAAACCGATGGCATCGGTGCTGAACACCCGCTTTCAGGCGAAAAACTGAGCCGGGTTGCCGCCCTTTATCGGGCACCAGACTACAAGGGTGCACTGGCGATTGCTGAACGCATTCTAACCTATCAGGGGGGCGGGCATTCTATCGGGATTCACACAGCTGATGATGCCCGCGCTGTCGCCTTGGGCGCCGCGATGCCAACCTGCCGGGTGATTGTCAATCAGGCACATACCTTCGCCACCGGTGGGTCGTTCAGCAACGGAATGTCGTTCTCACTGTCTATGGGCTGTGGCAGTTGGGGGGGTAATTCAATTGATGACAACCTCCACTGGAAACACTTCATCCAGTCCACCAAGATCATCCGTGAAATCCCGACTAAGGAACCGGCGTTGAAGGATGTTTTCGGCGGGTATTGGACTGAGGCAGGGAAATGAGGGTTTCGGCGGATACTCCACCGGAGGGCACGGTTCGCGATTGGTTGGATCACCGTGCCAGACTGCAGGGCGACAGAGCGGCATATCTGTTTTTCGATGGCCATGACGCACTCAACTGGCGTGACCTGCGCGATCAGGCCCGCAAGATCGCCGGGCACCTGACCGCAAGCGGGATCGCCAAAGGTGAAAGCGTGGCGATCATGTTGCCGAACGGACGCGATGTTATTACAAGTCTGTTCGGCGCTCTTTATGGTGGTTTTCGCGCGACAATTATTAATCTTGTGGCCGGGGACGAGGCCATCGGTTATGCGCTGGCTCACTGCGAGGCACGTTTTGCAATTGCTGGCCCTGAGCAGCAGGAGCAATTTGCCAAGGTCAAATCGGGTCGGCTAAGCATCATTGATCTCCAAAAGACCGTACCCCTGCATGAGGGTGCAATACTACACGACCTGATCCCTCAGGATCAGGCGCTGCTTATGTACACTTCGGGCACAACCGGCCGCCCAAAGGGCGTGGTACACACCCACGCCAGCTTGCTGGCCGGCGGCTGGACAACTGCCCTTGCCCACGCCTTGTCCGAGCAGGATCGCGGATTGTGTGTTTTGCCGATCTACCACATTAACGGACTATGCGTGACCGTAATGGGGGCGTTGGTTTCCAGTGGTTCACTGGCGATCGCGCCAAAGTTCTCGGCCGGCCAGTTCTGGGATCAATGCAGCGAAGCCAAAATCACATGGTATTCAGTCGTTCCAACCATCATTTCGCACCTGCTACATGGCGATACCGATCCAACGGCAGAAACGCGCGACCGGATCCGGTTTGGCCGTTCGGCTTCATCCGCCCTAGCTCCCGATGTGCAAACCGCGTTTGAAACACGCTTTGGCATGCCAATCGTGGAAACCATGGGGCTTACCGAAACTGCTGCGCAAATTCTGTCAAACCCGTTACCACCCGGCACACGCAAAATCGGCTCGCCCGGAAGGGCCTTCGGCAACGAGGTTTGCATATTATCCCCGGAACTAACCACGATGCCTCCAAACCAGCAGGGCGAAATCGCCGTCCGCGGGCCGAATGTGATGGTGGAGTACCTGAAAAACCCTAAGGCCACGACCGAGACTTTTGCGCAGGATGGCTGGTTGCGCACTGGTGATCTGGGGCATGTGGACGAGGACGGTTATTTCTTTATCACCGGTCGGTTGAAGGAATTGATCATCAAGGGCGGTGAAAACATTGCCCCAAGGGAGATTGATGAGGCACTTTATTCCCATGCTGATGTCATTGAAGCGGCGGCCTTTGCACGGCCCTGCAAGATCTACGGCGAGCGTGTTGAAGCTGCAGTCAGGGTCAGGGACGGGTCAGCGCTGACCGCTAAGGTTCTAAGTAAAATCTGCATCAAAAAACTTGGTAAATTCAAAAGCCCAGACAGGGTTCATTTTCTTGATGAATTGCCGAAAGGACCATCCGGAAAGATACAACGGCTGAAATTGGCTGAAATGTTGTCTTAACCTAATTGCAGGCCCGTTATGATTGCGTTTGTGTGAGTTCGGGATTGTCGTCATGCCTGTTTCCGCTGCGGTTCGCGACCAAATAGGTGGTTGGACGACTGATGGTGTAGGACAGGGGTACGGTTCGGGCTATCCGCTGGATGTGCTGCAGGAGTGGATGGAAAAGACGATAGTAAGTTTGGACTAACGACCGTTATCTTTCCATGTGACAGGTGTGACGTACACGATGCTATCATCAACGCTTACCATTAAATCGCCCTCCTGAATATTTACTTGCAGCTTCATTGAGCGATTTGCCTGTTGGGCGAGTTTACTGGTTTCTGCCTCAGCCATATTTATCACCTTCAGGTTCTCAAAGCGTGTGGTGCTGTTTTTGATCTTATCCCACCAAACTTCAGCAGTTCTGCCGCCATATGAATAGATAATCACCTCTTTAGCTTTGCCGCAGGATTGCCGCACGATCTTCTCGCTTGGAAGGCCTAAAGTCACCCATAGTTCAGTCTCACCGCTGAGGCTCTTTTCCCAAAGGTCTGGCTCATCATCTGTCGATAAGCCTCTGGAGAATTCCAATTGCTCACTGGCATTCAGTGCAAAAGCGAGAAGGCGCACCATTAAACGCTCATCCGTTTCAGATGGGTGTTTTGCCACGGTTAGCTTGTGGGTTTCGTAATAGTGCCGATCCATATCAGAAACGGAAAGTTCTACTTTATAGATGGTGGCTTTTTGCGCCATGATTTGCTCCTGTTTGGAGAAGATGGCTGTGCTTAGTGCGTCTGGAGGTTATGTTAAAGCAGATAAAAAACCGTTGAACAAAAGGACATACTGCAATTTGGTCAGTACTCACATGCGGCATTACAAGCGCTTGGCTAAAAGAATTGAGTAATAACTGATGCTTATCTGGGATATGCTACTGTTTGTAAGGCAGTAAATGGCGGACAGATAGGGTGTTCATCTCCTGTTGCATCCACCATTAATCAGCTAACACTCTGATATCATTAGATACAGCATACCTGAGTTCATCACAATAAGGCGTATTCTGGTCAGTAATTTGGTCAGTAATGGCTGGAGGGCCAGTGCCATGGGGGTATACCGGGGTACTGTA
>CABXKH010000078.1 GCA_902512685.1 Paracoccaceae bacterium
ACGATTGTGCAAGCTGGATTACAGATAAGTGTTACTTTCTGTTGTTTCCAACAAGTGTCCTGAAGCCAATATGCTTGCCTCATTATCTTGCATAAACTGAGCTGCTTTAGCATCGTCTTCAACTTGCAAAACAATACATACTTTTTGTGGGTCGTCTTCATGTGGCCCACGAAATAAGGGGGTCATACCAGCTTCTGCTTGCATTTCGCGATGAGAGTCAAAATTCTTCACCCACTCGTCAAAAGTATTGCTAATTCTAAATGTTGTCACTTGCGTCTTCATAACTTCTCTCCTCATCTAAATGATATTCAGAATAAAGCAGTTCAGAAATATTGATAGTCTTATATTCCCAACCAATTTGGCTGTATGTTGGCTTGATGTTTTCAGGATTAATCGTGATGTGGGTCAAAGCTCTACGCGCTGAAGCATTGCTCTATGCAGCTTTTCGCCCTTTAGAAGCGCCATAAAAGTTGTCCAATACTTCTTTCCATCTATGTTGGCAGTTCGCTGTATAGCGTAGCAATCGGCTGTATCACAAAGTATTCTACGTTCGTCTGTAAATTTACCCTCCATCTCCAAACCTTCACGAACACCGTCAAGCCAGTCTTTTTTGGTTCGCATTTAATAGTAATGAAAGTACACAAAATCGTCATGTATCAATTCAGATAACGCCTCTAAATCATGCTCATCAATCGCATTAAACACTTTAACCACGACGCTCATGGTTTCCTCCTGATCATTGCTCCTGCTTGCTCAGCAAGCACTTAGTTTTTTGTCTAGTGGCTTACTCGTAATATGTGATTGATCCGTCGTGTCCTTCACTCGCTGGAGAGTAAACATCAATGAACACTACAGCTTCATCGCCTAAGATTTCGCCATCGTGAGGCACCTCAGACGGAACATGTCATCGATCAGATCGGTGGTTGGCTTACACACGGGGTTGGGACTAGCTATGGCACTGGTTATCCTGAAGATATCTTGTCCAAGTGGTTATGTAGAATTTGACATCATTTGTATCTTTATAATTCCTTATGGACAATGTGGTGTAAATTCACTCGACGACTTCATAAAAAACTGTAGGGTATTGACAGGCATAATCTGGAACAAATCTGTCCTTTAATGCCAAGCATGTATCTGAGCGTTAGCGGTATTGGCGAGTAACGGAGCATAAAGTTGGTCGATAAAAAAATACTAAGAAAAATTGCAGTCATTTTTGTAACCGACGTTGTAGGCTTCAGTAAAATGATGGAGGCAAACGAAGATCAAACTCTCCAGAGCTTGCGCGCCTGCAAAGAAATTCTCGATAAGCTTTTTGAAGAGCATAGCGGCAGAATATTTAACACAGCCGGTGATTCAGTACTTGCTGAGTTTCAAAGCGCAGTTTCAGCCATGGTATGCGCAGCCGAGTTTCAAAAGCTAATAAAACAGAGAAACAGCGCATTAGACCCAAAGTCACAAATGAACTTCCGCATTGGTTTAAATATGGGAGATGTGATTGTTGAGGGAGATAATCTCTATGGGGATGGGGTAAATGTAGCTGCCCGGCTTGAAGCATTATGCCAGCCTGGAGGTGTTTGCCTTTCCAAAGGAATACACGATTTTGTCAGTCAAAAGGTAGAGCTGACATTTAACGACATTGGCCAGCAAAAAGTTAAGAATACCGATATTCATGCGTTTGATCTTGTCATAGACGGAGCTGCCAATCGAGAAGTGAGGTCAGAGCCATCATCGAAAACTGAAAATTATGAGCGAGAGCTAGGTGCCATCGCTGTTTTACCATTTGAAAACCAAAGCAATGATCCAGAGCAGGATTACTTTGTTGATGGTATAACTGACGATATAATTGCAAACTTGTCTCTTTGGCGGACGTTCCCGGTAATATCTCGAAACTCAAGTTTTGCATTCAAAGAAAAATCGGTTGCTGCGAATGAAGTAGCGCAAGAATTGGGCGCTAGATACGTTGTCCAAGGAAGTATTCGGAAGGGTGGGCAAAGGGTTCGCATCACGGCTCAACTGGTTGATGCAGAGAAAGATCGCCAGCTATGGTCAGAAAGGTGGGATAGAAGCTTAGAGGATATTTTTGATGTCCAGGATGAAGTTGCAGCTGCAGTCGCAGCACAAGTGAATCCTGCACTTCAGGACTATGAATTTGAGAGAATTGAGAGAGACAGGCCCACCAACCTAAATGCCTGGGAATTATATTTAAAGGCTCTTCATACCTTTAATGAAAGAACTCATGCTGATCACAAAGATCTAGGGGTGGCTCATGCAAAACAAATGTGCGAGCAGGTAATTAGCTTGGACAAAAAGATGTCTCATGCTTATTCGCTTATGGCCGACATATATTTCGCTGAATTAGGCCAATTTCTTACGGATGACTCCGCTACCTCGCTACAAAAAATATATGATTATGCCAAGGTTGCTTCAGATTTAGATCCCAAAAATTCGGTGGCAGCAAACCTAATTGCTTCGCATTTTTTCTTTTCGGGAAAGTTTGATCAATCAAAATTGTATGCTGAGAGAGCAGTTAAACTGAACCCTAGTTTCCCGGAAGCATTATATAGATTAGGACAATCCCTCGTACATTCAGGTCAGTATGCTGACGCCGAAGAGTATTACCATAAAGCAATCGCATTAAGCCCGTTAGATCCAAATTCAAATGTATATAAAAATGGTTTGTTTTTTGCCAACTTAGGGCAAAATAATTTTGAAGCGGCGCTAAGTTACAATGATGAGTGTAGACTTCAGTTTCCTACAGTCGGTACGTATAAAGGTTTCAACGCAGCTACTTTAGGCCATTTAGAACGAGGAGACGAGGCTAAACTCGCTCTTGAAGAATATCTAGTTTTACGCCCTAATTTGAAAAAGAAGTCTGATTACAAACGAATTTTTGTTCCAAATTCTACGTTAGCTGATGTTCTGATTGAAGGCTTAATTAAAGCAGGTTGGGAGCCACAGGACGAGTAAGCAATCCTGCCTGTTCTATAATGCCGTCTTAAATCGGTAGGAACTCTACGGGAAAAGTACCAAATGCCATTCTTTTGGAATGTGTAACTATTAGATTTGGTTGCCAACATGGTCTACGGCTCACTATAAAAGTCAAAATAGTGAGGTATTACAATGCGTTATTGGGTTAGGTGGTGCACCGGGGAGGTAGTTCTACTCCTAATACCTGCACCGAATTACTGCTAACATCCTGATATCATTAGATACAGCATACCTGAGTTCATCACAATAAGGCGTATTCCGGTCAGTAATTTGGTCAGTAATGGCTGGGGGGCCAATGCAATGGGGGGCCTCGACATCCGGGTGCGCCATAGCAACTTCGCGCAGCAATGCACCGATGGTGATCTCTCGCGTCTCCATGTCGGACTGGGCCGGGACGTGGGAAGTGGTGAGGGCCAGTTCATACATCGCTGGAATCGCCCCCTCGACCCTTGCCGCTGGCGAAGCGGGCCGCACCTTCGATACCTATGGTCACCTCACCCTTGCTGCCAAGCCATTCCTGTCGTAGCGCTTCGCGCATCGAAAGCCCGTGCTGGGCTCGCACTGAACGTCTATCTGCGCGCATGCAGCTTTGTGGGAAGCGGGCGATGTCATGGGCCAGGGCTTCGGCTTTGGTTCGCGCGTTGCCTTCGGGCACCACGTATTCGCATATTCCAATTTGCAGAGCCTCGCCGGCATCCACACGGCGACCGGTGAGGATAAGATCGAGGGCTCGACCTTCACCCACCAGACGCGGCAGGCGCACCGTGCCCCCATCGATCAACGGAATGCCCCAGCGACGGCAATAGACACCCATGAAGGCGGTTTCTTCCATCACCCGGATATCGCACCACAGCGCCAACTCCATGCCACCAGCCACGGCAGGCCCCGCCACGGCGGCGATCACCGGTTTACTGAGCTCCAACCGGCTGGGTCCCATGGCCGCCATCGGTGGCTCACCCTCATCGGGCATGTCGAACGGATCAAGCGCCCCGGCCCCGGCAAGGGAGGCTGCATGCTTCAAATCCCACCCGGCACAAAAAGCACCGCCTTCGCCCCAGAACACGGCCACGCTGGCAGTATCGTCTGCATCGAACGATTGGAACGCCTCAAAGAGTGCTTTGGCGCTTTCGGGGTCCATGGCATTGCGCGCTTCTGGGCGAGAATGGATTACAGTCCAGACGGGACCGTCTTTTTCAATTCGTACACTCATTGCAGAACCTCTCCGTAATTTCCTGCGAGGAACTTATCACGAATGGCGAATTTCTGCACCTTGCCAGAGCCCGTTAAAGGGAAGTCCGGCACATGCACCCAGACCGATGGCGTTTTCTGCGCGGACAGATGCGCCCGGCAGTGGGTGCGTAAATCGGCCACTTTCAGCGGTTGGTCGGACAGGATAAATGATGCAATGACCTCTCCCCATTTCTCATCCGGCAAACCGACCACGGCCACTTGCGCCACGTCCGGGTGCGTCACGAGCACTGCTTCGATTTCGGCTGGGAAATGGTTTTCACCGCCGCGAATGATCATGTCCTTCACACGGCCCGTCACCCGCACGAACCCTTGGGCGTCCATCGTGCCCAGATCCCCGGTATGTAGCCAGCCGTCTCTATCGATGGCGGCGGCGGTTGCTTCCGGATTGTCGTTATACCCGATCATCACCGCGTAGGATTGCGCGCAAATCTCGCCGACTTCACCTATTGGAAGCACCTTATTATCTTCAGGCGAACGGATTGAAACCTCGGTTTGAGGCAGCGGCTGGCCAGCCGTCTCCACGATCTGCTCAAGCGTTGCCTCAACAGGGTTCAGGCAGATCATCGGGCTGTGTTCCGTCTGCCCGAACGCGCTTAGCAGGTGACAACCCAGACGGTCCCGAACTCGGCGGACCAGATCGGGCGGCACCGGAGCGCCGCCCGTCGTGATGACCTCAAGCGAGGACATATCGCGTGGAATTCTTTCTAGAGAGTCTAGAAGGTTAAAGAGCATGGTGGGAACTGCAAAACAGGTTGTGATGCCCTGTTCCTCGATCAAGCGTGCAAAGACATCCGCATCGAACCGCTTTATTAACAGCATTTTACATGCGGCTTGAAGACAGCCCAATGCCCCAGTCGCACAGCCTGCGGTGTGAAATAGAGGCATGAAGTTGGCCCAGACCGAATGCGGACTAACCTGCTTGCGTGTGCAGAACAGACGTGCGTTGTTCACTAGGCTCTTGTGGCTTAGCACTGCGCCCTTTGGAAATCCGGTTGTTCCCGATGTGTACTGAATCTGCGCTGCATCATTCGGCTGGACGTATGGCAGCGCTGTGGGCCGTTTTCCAAGGGCGTAGAGCGCATCCTCGTTTTCCAAGTTGACGACCTCACGCAAGGCCGTGTTCCCGTTTGTCGCCTGTTGTGCAATCTCAGCCATTGGATTGCCCCTGAATTTATCAACCATGAACAGAGCAACGGCACCGGACTGTTCAATTACATATTTAAGTTCAGAGACCTGAAAGGATGGATTGGCTGTAACAAGAACCAAACCGGCTAGACCACAGGCATATTCCATAAAAATCCACTGTGGGATATTGGGCGCCCAGACGACCACTTTCTCGCCTGCCTCAAAACGGGAAGTAAGCGCTTCAGCTAGGCGTTCGGCTTGTTCTAGCAGCTTACCATAGGTCCAGGATTGACCACAATCACCGTTGTCTGCGATATCCACCATCGCAACAGCGTCAGGTTGGCTGGCCGCCGTCTCACGCAGTAAGTCTCCAACCGTGATGTTGAGGACTTCCGCATCGCACTGCGCGGGGAAGTGCGAAAGGTTGAGCTTCACATCGTACATGTCTATTCAGCCGCGATCGGTTTGGTTGGGATATCCACCAGCTTGCCCCTAGGGATCAAGCGGTCGGCATCATACATCGGCAGGGTGCAAAGCTCGCCTTCCTGAATAGAATCGTCTGCACAGAGTACATTCACTCTCGTGCCGGGTCCCATGGCTGGATCGTTCATACGAACAATGCAAACACCGCAATTCTGGTATGGTGAATATCCTGACGAGCAAACGCGTCCAACGACAGTTTCGGCAATCCACATTACGCGACCAAGTTGAGAAACACCTCCCATTACGCGCATACCCCAGGTTTTTGATGATTTATCTGCAACCTCTAATGCTTTGCGTCCGATGAAATCACGATTGTCGAACTCGACAAAATTCCCAAGCCCTGCTTCGAAAGGGGTGGTTTCCGCCCCAAAGTCTGACCCAGAATTTAGCAACCCGGCTTCAATCCGCCGTGCACGGAATACCGGTGTCCCGGTGAGTAAAATATCGAACGCCGCACCTACCTCAATGATCCTGTCGCCAACGGCCACAATATCTGTATGGGGCAGCAAGTACACTTCCCAACCAAGTTCATTGGTGAAGCCTGAACGGCTGATCCAGCAAGTCTGACCTGCAATAGAAACCTCAGCGCAGTCGAAATAGCGGAATGGATCTGGCATCGGCCCGTCCAGAACAGCGGACAATAACTCTAATGCACGGGGTCCTTGTATCTGACTTACCCAGACATTCGGATCATGGATTTTTACCTCCATCCCTTCAGCATGTGCTTTGTACCAGCTGAAAAGATCACCGTCTGCCTGTGCCATCCAAAAACGATCTTCAGATAATCGTAGCAATACGCCGTCTGTGATCATCCCCCCATCATGATAGCATGCGAATTGATATGAGCATCGGCCTGGTTTGACCCTTGATACATTACGGGTAAATACCTTGTTCAAAAGTGTTTCAGCATCTGGTCCGCTTATCTCAATTGGTAACTCACCTGTGTGACGAAAAATAACATTCGTACGTACCGCCCAATACATTTCATCGTCTGACGCAGTGCTTAGTGCTTCGGGTGTTAGTCGAGAGTTGTAAAGCGTATATTCTGGGTCATGTGGCAGCTCCATGTAACTCAGTGGGTGTGCTGGCATTGTACGCGCAAGTTCGCGGGGTCGTTGTCCCTTGTTCGGAAGCGCTTTTGCCACAAAGCGAAAATCAGAAAGTTCTAGTGTCATACTGTGAGCCCGTTTATGAATTTAAGACGACCAAATCTGGATTATTTGATGTTATTTCGACAATTAAATGGCTGATTGATATTTTTCAAAACTAAAGATTTGTACAAATTGTTTAAAAATATTAAACAGTTTTTATGAAATTTAGATCTTATGACTCGCTGAAAATTTTTGATGCTGTCGCCAGAAAGCAGTCAATGACCGCGGCTGCGATTGATCTCAATTTATCGAAAGGTTCGATAAGTTATCAAATAAACAAACTAGAGGAGAACCTTGGTTTCGCACTGTTTGAGCGGAACAATGCGCGCCTTCAGCTCACCGAAAATGGGAGAAGATTATGGAATGTCTCTCTGAATGCGCTTCAACAAATTGATCAAGAAATTGAAGATATTCGCGGCTCGAATACTAAGGCACTTTGTATTGGTGCACTGACCTACTTCTCTTCGCGATGGCTCTCACCAAGGCTGTTGGACTTTTTTGAGAAAAATGCAGGTGTAAGTTTGCGAATAGAGCCTGTTAATTCTATCGCTGACTTGAAAACAAAGGATGTAGATGTTGCGATTTTGTGGGGAGTTGGTGAGTGGAAGGAATACGAAAGCAGGCTTTTACTGAGATTGCCCTCCGTGCCAACGGCAAATACAACAATCGCAAAAAAAGTAGAAAGTCTTGGAATAGAGGCTGCAGTTAGAAAGGTACCTCTCCTGGGGGATAGTTCAGGTGATACTGGTTGGCGCGCTTGGCACAGAGCCGCAGGCCTACCATATCTGCCAAGCAAATCCAGTCTAACGATTCCGGACTCAAATAGCAGAGTGCAGGCAGTTATTGATGGACAGGGCATTGCCTTATGGGATGACTTAGTCGCTCCGGAAATCAAAAGCGGGCAGTTAGTAGAGCTGACAGATCGAAAGCTTGATACATCGGGTTATTATCTTGTTTTCACAAAAAATTCGCATACAGCTCAGGTACAGACAATGATTGATTGGTTGTTGGCACAAAGTTAAACTTTTGGACCGCTTTTAGGACCACTTCAATATTTTCGATAACTTCTAAATAACTATATTTAAACGATATTTTTGAAAAGTATGGTTGCGCCCCCGGGCACCACTTTCCAAAGCAATATCAACGACTTAATTTTTGCTCAATA
>CABXKH010000079.1 GCA_902512685.1 Paracoccaceae bacterium
TGCCGAGGATCTTCTGGCCGATCTTGGCGTGCGCTATGAGGCCAACGCCTCAGAGGCCGCTGCCGCTGCGATGTTGGCCGCCTCGGTCCATTACCCGATTAGGGGTGCGGTGACATTCAAAGGATCGGTCGGGGTCAATGTTGCCTCGGACGCCCTGGCAAATCTGGCTTCAAGCGGGGTCAATGGCGGGGCGTTGATTATCGTCGGCGAAGATTACGGCGAGGGATCGTCGATCATGCAGGAACGCAGCCATGCCTTTGCGATGAAGTCTCAATTCTGGCTGCTTGATCCACGGCCAAACCTGCCCTCAATCGTTGCGGCCGTTAAACAAGGGTTTGAGTTGTCCGAAGCCTCGAACACGCCAGTGATGTTGATGGTGCGTATACGCTCTTGCCACGTCACGGGCCGTTTTGAATGTCAGGACAATCTGCGCCCGGCCTTGAGTGTTCAGGAAGCTCTGGCAAATCCACAGCGCGATTTCAGCCGCGTCGTGTTGCCGCCAATGTCGTATCTGCATGAGCAGGACAAGATTAATAATCGTTGGCCGGACGCCGAAAAATATATTGTGCAGCATGACCTTAACGAAATCTTCGGCCCCCAGACAGCCGAGGTGGGGATCGTGTGCCAGGGGGGTATGTACAACGGTGTTATCCGGGCGCTGCAGCGGCTGGGGCTCGCAGATATCTATGGCGAAACCACCGTTCCGATATATTGTTTGAATGTCACTTATCCTTTGGTCAATTCCGAATTTCTGGATTTCGCCAAAGACAAAAAAGGGCTTTTGGTGATCGAAGAAGGACAACCGGAGTTTATCGAACAGGGGCTTTCTACATTTTTGTTGCGCTCAAAGCTAACCACAGCGCTGCACGGCAAGGATATGTTGCCGATGGCCGGCGAATATACCGGTCAGGTGGTGCTGGACGGTGTCACCGCCTTTTTGCGCAAATATGCCCCAACCGCTTTGCCGGGAAAGGTGCGCGCGCCCAACCATCAAAAGGTGGAAATTCCGGATTTATCAAAGACAGTTCCAATCCGCCCGCCAGGGTTTTGCACCGGATGTCCAGAAAGGCCAATCTTTGCCGCCCTGAAACTGGTCGAGCAAGAGCTTGGAGCGCATCAGATAACTGGCGATATCGGATGTCATCTTTTCGCCTGCCTGCCGCCGTTTGAAATCGGCGGATCAACTATGGGCTATGGTCTTGGACCTGCCTCGAATGCGGCCTTTGACGGCGGCGGATCTACCCGCCCGATTTCAATTCTGGGCGATGGCGGATTTTGGCACAACGGGCTCAGCTCTTCGATCGGCAATATGGTGTTCAATAAATCCGACAGCGTGGCGGTGATTGTGGACAATTACTATTCAGCCGCGACAGGCGGCCAAGATGTATTGTCCTCTCGGGCCGTAAACAACACAAAGGCCACCAACAATCCAATCACTAAAGCGGTTGAAGGCATTGGCGTCAAATGGGTACGGCAAATAGATCATACCTATGATGTTGGCAAAATGCGGGCGCTTTTTCACGAGGCGCTGACAACTGACGTCGCAGGACCCAAAGTAATCGTGGCTTCCTCTGAATGTATGCTGAACCGGCAGCGGCGTGAAAAACCGCTGCAAATCGCCACGATCAACGGCGGTGCGCGCGCCGAGGTTCCGCGCTTCGGCATAGATGAAGATATCTGCACCGGTGATCACGCCTGTATTCGGTTATCAGGATGCCCATCTCTGTCTTTAAAGAAGCTGGACGATCCGCTGCGCGATGACCCCATTGCCAGCATCGACCAAAGCTGCGTTGGCTGCGGCAATTGCGGTGAGGTTGCAGATACTGCCGTACTATGCCCCAGCTTTTACCGTGCAGATGTGGTGCATAACCCGTCAGCGTTTGAGCAGCGCTGGCAGGGCCTGCGCGATGATCTTATCGGCTGGTTTCAGGGACGGCGCAGCGCGCGGCGGGTTGAATTTCACGAGACAGAACAATGACTTCAAACTCGCTTCTTGAGCCATTGGAACGGGATGAAAAGCTCAATGCCATCATAAAGCTGGCAATTATGGCTGTGGGCGGTCAAGGTGGCGGCGCCCTTACAAGTTGGATCGAAAGTTTGGCCCGCGCGCAGGGCTATGACTGTCAGGCAACATCGGTGGCCGGAGTGGCACAACGCACAGGCGCAACAATCTACTACATCGAAATGGCTGAAAAAAGTGATGCGACGCCAATCTTTTCTTTGGCTCCCGCGCAGGGGGATGTGGATATTTTAATAGCCGCCGAGATGATGGAAGCCGGACGCGCCATTATGCGCGGCTTTGTAACGCCAGACCGCACAACATTGATCGCGTCAACCCACCGCGCGCTGGCCGTATCAGAAAAAATGGTTCCCGGGGACGGCATTGCCGCCTCAGACGAGGTTTCGGCCGCGGCAGAGATCGCCGCCGACAGGGCGATCAAGCTTGATCTAAACCAAGTGGCAATCGAAAACGGCTCGGTTATCTCATCGGCCCTTTTCGGGGCGCTGGCAGCGTCCGGGGCATTGCCATTTCCTAAATCTGCTTTTGAACAGTCTATCCGCGCCTCAGGCAAAGGCGTTGATGCCTCTTTACGCGCATTCCGGGCGGCGTATGAAATCATCCATTCGGACACACCCCACAGTAATGAACCTACGGGAAAAAAACCAATTTCAGAGTTGGTTTTGCGCGGCCCAGAAAAACCACTAAAGGATGCGCGCGGCCTCATGGCGCGGGTTGAACAATTACCAGCAGCTGTGCGCCCGATGGCACAGCGCGGATTGCGCAAAGTCATTGAATTCCAGGATACTGCCTATGGCTCCGAATACCTTGGCTATCTGGATCGTGTTCTGGCACTCGATCAGGGCGATAGCGAGTATATATTATCTCTAGAGGCGGCAAAATACATTGCCAACGCAATGGCCTATGATGATATCATTCGAGTGGCTGATCTGAAAACAAGGGCAAAACGGTTTGCGCGGATACGAAGTGAGATGGCCGCAGTGGACAGGCCCGTCTATCTGACCGATTTTTTTCACCCGCGAGCCGAAGAAATTGCTGGGTTGCTCCCCGCCAGATTGGGGGCGAGGATCGAAGAAAGGCCTGTCTGGATGGCACGTATTGAGCGATGGTTCGGGGGCAGCCGCCGACTGCAAACCCACCGCTTAGGGCCGTTTCTTGCACTTTATATGCTTGGCGGGCTGCGTTTTTATCGACGCAAGACATTGCGACATAGGTATGAACAGGCGCATCTGCTGAAATGGCTAGACCAATGCTGTGAAACCGCACCGGTAGATTATGATCTGGCGGTTGAATTTGTTCGCTGCCGGCGCTTGGTAAAAGGCTATTCAGACACCCATACCCGCAGCCTTTCAAAATTCGACCAGGTGCTAGAGGGCGCCCAAGTACTGCGCGGACGCCCCGACGCCGCGCAATGGGTGGCCCGCCTGCGAGATGCGGCACTGCAAGATGAACAGGGAAAAGCCCTTGAAGGTGCACTCAAGACGATGGAAAGTTTCGCCAAAACCTGATTGGCTAACCCCATAAATCCTTAACGATCCGTCAGATCTATTTCTGCCCTACCGCTAATGTGAGCTTCTTTTTAAAGCCATGCGAAAGACATATCGCGTTGAGGTCTTGCAAACACAGACCCGCGGCTTTTGAAGGACCTGCACTTTACTGTCGTGAGCCAGATCAACAGTTAGCTCAGGGGGAAGAACTGTATCTGCGTGACATTGGCATTCTTCCCAAGCAGCTTTATCTTTGGAACGCATAACCACCTGCCACGTCTTCACGGCGCCAGAGCCATCTTTTGGGTGAGCAAAGACAGTTGTATTTAAAGGGCAGAGCCGTAAAAGAAATTTGACCCCGGCCAAAATACAGGGTTTGTTGATCATGTTGGGCAAATCTGGAGACATCAAGTGACCCCCCGCACAGACGCATCCGCACTGATCCAAGATGCCCCATTTGCAATGTATGATGCTTTCACTGATATACCCTATTCGGGCAGCCAGGCCGCTGTTGTTTTAAATGCATCGCAGATTAGCCCTAAAATTCGGTCCTGCATTGCGCGTGAAATCGGAACGCCGGCCACTGCCTTCGTAAATGAGGTCAACGGAAACAGAATTAAGGTGCAGTTTTTTTCAACCGTCATGGAATTACCAATGTGTGGCCATGGAACAGTCTGTCTGGTCACGCACCTGGTAGATAATGCTATGCTGTCATGTGATAGCAGAAACTGGCATCAGGCCATATTGGATTTACCCAACGGCGTTGCAAAGGTCGAATATCGAAAGACCAAAGATGGCCGGATCGAAGTGATGTTGGATGTTTCGGCTGCTAAGTTTACTCCGGCAAATCTTGATTTATCTGCTCTGGCCAAAATTTTAGGTATCGATATCGACGATATGTCCAAAGAATTACCGCCGGAAATTGCAACCGGTGATTTCATCCATCTTTGCCTTCCAATACGCGACCTGGCAGCGATGGCTCGCTTGCAACCGGATTTTGATGCCCTGACGAAATTTTGTGTTTCCAATGGTCTTGAGACAATTGCCGCATTTTCAACCCAAGTCGTGAACGCAAAACGAAATATACATGTCAGGGATTTCTGCCCCGCCGTCGGCGTGACGGAATCGGCTGCTGCCGGCACAACAAATGCGGCACTTGCCGCCTATCTGTGGCGAAATAATTGCGTGCAGGCAGATGATACAGGGCCCATAATAGTTTGCGCCGAACAGGGAATAGAGCTGGGTCGTCCAAGCCAAGTAACAACTCGGATCAAGATCAAAAATGAGCAAATTATTCGACTGCAGGTTGGGGGCGTGGCCACTCGGATTATTGAAGGCAGACTTAATATAAAAATGGAGCCTCTATGAGTTGTATACCAAAGAAATTGCTTGTTTGGGATGCGCATGCGGGCCTCTTTCCATCGCCGGATATGGATCTGAATATTCTTGAAGACTGGCACAGGTGCAACGTCAACTATTTAAGCATCAATGTCGGTTTTGATGTGATGTCGCGTGATGAAACCATGGCAACACTTGCAGCTTACAGGCGCTGGTTGCTGGCACATTCTGAGCGCTTTTTATTGGCAGAAAAGTTCTCTGATGTACGTAAAGCCCAACACTCCAAACGTCTGGCGATCAGTTTTGATATTGAGGGTATGAATGCCTTGGGTAGCGATATTAATATGGTGGAAATTTATCATCGGCTTGGCGTTCGCCAAATGTTGTTTGCCTATAACCTCAATAACGCGGCGGCCGGTGGATGTCATGACACAGATATCCCCCTCACCCGGTTTGGGATCGAAATTTTATCCGAAATGAACCGTGTTGGCATGATCGTGGATGCAAGCCATACAAGTTATCGCACCAGCATGGACTTAATCGAACGCTCAGACACGCCTGTGGTGTTCACACATTCAAATCCTGCCTCTATCTGGCCACATCAGCGAAATATCAAAGATGAACAAATCAAAGCCTGCGCAGCAAAAGGCGGGGTAATAGGTTTAAACGGGCTAGCAATTTTTGTGGGTGACAATGATACCAGCAGCGAGTCACTTCTACGCCATTTGTTTAGATTAATTGATCTGGCCGGGGCAGATCATGTTGGACTTGGGTTTGACTATACGCCTGATGTTACGGTTGATCTTAGTGCAATTCTTCGGGCGCGACCGGATTACTGGCCTGCAGGCCAACAATACGGCACAGCCAACATCGGCCATGCCGGGCCTGATAGAATCCCTGATCTTGTAAAAGGAATGGAGGCGCGCGGGCTTTCCCAGTTTGAGATAGAGGGCGTTTTAGGGGCAAACTTTGCACGTGTTGCCAAAGCAAGCTGGTCAATGTGAAGCTTAGGATTGGAGGATAATTCATATGAAGACAACAGCGCGGACCGGCACAAGGATAGGCGTTCTAGTGCCCTTTACCAATACGAACTTAGAATCCGATTTGATGTTGATGCGTCCGCCCAATTGCAGCTTACATTTTCAACGCACAGGCGGTTATAATGCCGATGAAATTCCCGGATCAGATCAAATGGCTAAGCTTGGAGAGTTTGATATCAGTCATGACCTTTCGATGATATCAGGTGCGCGGCCAGATATCGTTCTTTACGGCTGTACTTCTGCCACTTTGACCCATGGCACAGACTTTGACCGCAACTTGGCCAAGAGCATCAAATTAGGGTCAGGAGCGATGTCATTGACGGCGGCCGGTTCAATTGCTGAAGCCCTTCAGGCTCTTGATGTTCAAAGGATCGGGTTTTCATCGCCTTATGTGGCTTCGGTCAATGAACAAGCCGTTGCCTTTTTGAAACAAAATGGTGTTGAGACGGTAAAATGCGCAAATGTCGGATTTGATCTTGGCTGCCATGGCCAAGGCGAGATGAGCACAGATCAAGTTTACGAGCTTGCATTGAAAGCTGATGATCCGAACGCCGAGGCAATCGTTCTAAGTTGCACCGACATGCGTTCTGTCGAAGTGATCGAACGGGTCGAAGCAGCAACAGGCAAACCAGTCGTCACGTCTAATCAGGCAATGGTGTTTTGTCTTTGCAAACGGCTGTCTATACCCCCATACCAAGGTCTTCCGGGGCGTCTTTTTAGTCACCTTTGAAGGCCTTTATATTCTTAATATATGGGCCCGGGTCATTTCTGCAGTGTTTTTCTTAAAAACGCCTCTTTTCTGATGCTCCGGTCCGATAAATTAAACCGGCAATGTCATTTTAGGCATTAATTTTGGTTATACGACAGCCAACCCAAATACATTTTGAAGAAAGAATAGGCCAATGAAGCAAATAAAACAGGCCACCACAGGGGTGACGATCCACCCCAGAATAATTTTCCCCAAGACCATCCATCTTATGCCCGAAACACCTTGCAAAATAGAAATGCCCACAATCGCCCCTACCAGCGCCTGAGAGCTTGAAACCGGCACCAGCGGTATGGTGGGCAAGCCTAAGTTAGAAAGCCAAGCCTCAAGGCCACGCGATGCAAAAAGAAACAAAACGATTGAGTGCGAAATAACCGCAATCAATGCTGCAGTTGCAGATAAACGGCCCAGTTGGTTTCCAACAGTCATCATCACTTTCTTTGAATAGGTAAAAACGCCCAGTGCGATTGCAAATCCACCCAAGAGCAACAATTGCTGGGTTGAACTGATCGTAATATTTCCAAAGCTTAAGCTAGGCACGGGTTGCACGGGGATAAAAACCCCCACCACATTTGCTATATTATTTGCTCCGAGTGAATAAGCGCCCAAACCACCCGCAACGATGAGAGCTATTCGTTTATATGCATCAGAGCGAACCATATGGACTGTAAAGTACTGGCAAGAAAATCTGTAGATTTTGATTAGAACGATTGCGATTATGCCAGATAAAATTGGGCACATAACCCAAGTGCTGAGGATCTTTGTCAGGACGGCATTATCGGTGGGACTGTGGGAAAAGAAATTCCACCCAATAATTGCGCCGACAATGGCTTGGGATGTGGACACTGGCAAGCCTGATTTCGTCATAGAAAACACGGCGCAGGCTGCTGAAAGAGCCGTCATAAAAGCACCAGGCAATGCAGAAATTGCCCCCAGTTTTCCAAGCGTATGTGTTGTCCCTGCCCCGGAAATAAAAGCGCCGAGCACAACAAATAAGGAACAGATAATCGCAGCGGAACGCCAGCTAACCATTTTGGTACCAACAGCGGTCCCAAATACATTTGCAGCGTCGTTAGCACCGAGTGCCCACCCTAAAAATAAACCACTGGAAAGAAACAGCAAAACAAGCGGATCAAAGAGCATCAAGATTGCCTCTTGATGGCATAAATTGACAAACGATCTGCCACATCTTCCGCTTGGTCCGCAATTGCATCAATGCGGTCTACGAACTCTCTTAGGTGTAATTTTACCGACAGATCTAAATTGGTATCAAAAATTTGCTTTTTCAGATTGTAACTTATCTTGTCAGCTTCTTTTTCATAAAGGGTCACTTTTGCATTATAGCTTGATACCAAATGCGGCGAGCGAAAAAAAACGCGGCACCCGGTCGCCAATTCGTCAACCGCTTTGACAACCATATTTGTTAACCGCCGATAGCCAGCGTTTAAATCTTCTTGGATCTTTGGCGTTTCTATAGAAAACGCCCAAAGTGAACTTTTAAGAAGCGAC
>CABXKH010000080.1 GCA_902512685.1 Paracoccaceae bacterium
TTCGGACATGGTCGTTAATCCCGGCACCGTGCGGGAAAAACATCTGGGCAATATCGACTATACCGTTTTGCAACCCGGCGATGTCTTACACATCCACTCTGCCGGTGGCGGCGGGCGCGGCGATCCGCTCCTGCGGGAACCCTGGCGTGTGGCACAGGATGTGGCACGCGGATATGTGACAGACGATGCTGCTGCGCGGGACTATGGTGTGGTCCTGACCGAGGGCGGTTTGGATGACGCAGCGACGATGGCATTGCGCGCCGAAATGGCCGATCCCCAACCCCACAGCCATTTCCACTTCGGCCGGGAACGTGATGCGTTTGAGGCGGTCTGGACTCGCGAGGCTTATGCGCAGATGACGCAATTGATGGCGGGGCTGCCGGTGCATTGGCGGTTCTTTGTCAAGACCGAACTTTTTGCGCGTCTCGGGGAACATGCCGAAACCCTGCAAGAGGCATTCGAACAGGTGCGCACGCGCTTCCCGCAAGTGCCGGATGTCGCAATCAATGCGGAAATCTAGCGATGCCCCGCGCCAAACGTCTGAGCGAATTTGACCGAGAGGTTGTGTCCCTGCATGTGGACGGAACTGTGGTTAAGGCGTTTGCGGGCGACACTATTCTGACCGCGATTTTGCTCAGCACGGGTCAGACTGGCACGGACGCTTTCAATCACACAATGCAGGCCGGTTTTTTGTTTGATGGGGGCCTGTCAGAGCTGTTGGGTCTGGACCGCTGAGGGGCAACGCCTGCGGGCTTGCGATACCCAGGTTCAAGAAGGGTTTCAGATCTTGACCGACGGCGAAAGGATGAGATGGTGAGCGACGAGAAAATAGTCATTGTCGGGGCCGGACCGTCCGGAATGGAAGCCGCGCTTACATTGGTAAAATCGGGCCTGCACCCCATCGTCATTGATGCTGGAGCCCGGTCTGGGGGACAAATCTATCGGCGTCCGCCAGACACCCACAGGCGTAGCTACACAGAAATCTACGGTGCTGATGCCGCCAAGGCACGCCACTTGCACGGCGCATTTGATGCGCTCGGCAAAACGATCGATTATCGTCCCAATACCCGGGTCTGGGCCGCGTATGAAGGCGCGTTATTTTTGGACGGCCCCAGCGGGCGCGAAACGCTGGTCTATGACAAGCTGATCCTGTGCACTGGAGCAACCGACCGAGTGTTTCCCATCCCAGGGTGGGAAGCCCCGGGGTGTTACAGTCTGGCGGGTGCGCAAATCGCGTTGAAGTCTCAAGCTCTGGCTTTGGGTGGTCCCATTGGTTTTGTTGGCGCCGGACCACTTTTGTGGCTGGTCGCATGGCAGCATCTGTGGGCCGGTGCTCAGGTCGCCGGTGTGTGGTGTACAGCACCCCTGAAAAATCTGGCTTTTGCGCTGCCGTGGTTGGCTTTACGACCGCGCCTGGCCTTGCGGGGGGCAAAGCAGGTTGTTGCGCTTTGGCGTGCAGGCGTCCCAATTCAATTTGGCGCGCGTCCTCGAGCCGTCTCAGTAGATGGTGATGGTCAGGTCGCTGGGTTGCAATACTCGCATGGCCAAGAGACATCTGAAATACCACTTCAGGCTTTGGCGCTTGGTTGGCACCTAAGATCCGAGACGCAGCTGTCTCATCTCTTGGGTGTGCCAAGTGTTCCCAGACAGCACCGCCCAATGATCGACGGCACAGGGCGCAGCCCGGTTAATGGGATTTACCTCGCTGGTGACGGTGTCGAGATCCTGGGGGCGGATGCGGCCAGGACAGGTGGTCGGATGGCCGCTACAGCGTTGCTGAACGATTTAAGCCGCGCACAGACTGTGATGGCAAAGATGAAATCCGTTTTGGACCGGATAAATCATGTACGGATGCGTGCATTTGCTAAGGGGCTTGCACGCGCTTTCCCGCCTCCGGATTATGAACATTATCGGACATTACCTGAGACAACAGTGCTTTGCCGGTGCGAAAATGTCAGCCTCTCCGCTGTCCGCGTTGCCTCTGAAAATTGGGATTGCCAAGACATCAATCGAATAAAAGCACTGACACGCGCGGGAATGGGACGTTGTCAGGGGCGCTATTGTGGCGCAACACTGACTGCGATAGTGGCTTCAGAAACTGGACGCGCCGGGTCCACAATTCCTGAGCACCGGGCCCAAGCACCGATTTATCCATTACCAATTGTCGCAAAGGACCGCTGAGGAACAGATTTCGGCAATCAAGCTTGCGGACACAGCTCCTAAATATTAAAGCGATTGTAGCTAGCTATCATATGAGGCGCTTTGAACGGGAAAAATTGTAGATCAAAAACCCTAGCTCCGAACTTTTGTGGTTTTCTCTTTTAGTCTCTTTCTCAAACGCTCTTGAGCTTCTTCACTGCCATCGTGAAATGTTCCAAACCAGCGGTCTAAAGGCATAATCCCGTCTGCGTAGTTACACTCAAAATATTTATGATGGAGGTAGTGAGCGTAGCTATCAGAATCGAAGCTCTTATTTTCTGCAGTTTTAATGCGCTCAAACCCCGCATGCCCAGGCGCTGGGCTTAATCCAGCATGTACA
Source organism: Paracoccaceae bacterium (assembly GCA_902512685.1). GTDB lineage: Bacteria > Pseudomonadota > Alphaproteobacteria > Rhodobacterales > Rhodobacteraceae > CABZJG01. The sequence continues at coordinate 2,540 of CABXKH010000080.1, forward strand.
AGTGTTATGATTATAAAGGCAGGGTGAAAGGGAACAAAGAGATACAAAAGGGCGCAGGAAAAATAGAAAAGATGTTCAATTGGGTGCATTGCCAATCCAGACCATGGTCCGGGATTTACATTTTTGTGGTGAACTCTGTGGGCCAGAGAATACAATGGCTCAAAGTGAATTAATCTATGAATTAGATAAAAGTGCAGATCTCTCCATAGATGCACAAGGAAGACCATTGCAATGAAATAGAACAAGTTTTCTTTCGCATTGATAACAGAAATATAATCATTTGAGGCAAACCATAGTATTCCGACTTCGAACCCAGTCCAAATCGTAACGCCGCTTGCAAAAGTCAGCGTGATATTGTCAAGATTTTGGTTGCCAAACATGAATTGCTTTGACTTATTGGATGGCCAACGGGGATTAAATTTGAATTCTAATTCTTGTGCTCGCTGCACATAAAGGCGGAAGTGAAAAGCACCAAAATATAGACCCACCAAGAAACTATTTCGAGCAAAAGCAATCAAGAATATTTCTAAGTTAAAGTCCGCATATGCTTCTAGCGGTGGCGATAGATAAAACCACGAAATAAGACCAACAAAAACATAAAATAAATTCCAAGGCAAAAAATATCCAGGAATAGAAAAAATCCAAACTAAGGCGCTTACTGGCTTAAGTGGCCAAACAAATATTGGGGGATAACCAACCCGCTTATCAGGTTTGTAGTGCCCTTTATTGTCACGGTGTCCATATTTTGCTTCAGCCAAAACTAACCCACGGTCCAGTTGCAAAGGTTAACGTTCTTTGAAAGTCAGATACTTGGATCGCTCTCCAGGGATCTTTTGGTGACTAGAAGAGGGCTCGATGCCCAGCCCAGGAAATAAATCCAAGCACATTACTTGCAGCATCAAAATGTTAGCAATCCAAAAATAAAACGCAAGATTCTTATTTTAGTACACTCAGCGGCATCAGAGCAAAGCCGCCTTAGTTTTAAGGCTACTGCTAACAATGAAAAACCTTGAGATGTAGGATCTAGGGTCGGGGTCACAGTAAAAAGGAGCTAGTCTATTGAACCTAGGGGTAAGAGTTGTTTGGTTAGAAAGAGCATTGGGTATTACTTAATCAACCCTAAATTTGGCTTCAGGTTTTTGATAGAATATACTTAAATCTCCCTCATGGCTCATAGTTAAGGAAAGACCTTTAACTTCTGCCATATGGTTGTCACGCAATGCTAAGGCATTGTCTGCGGCTTCTTTGTCTGGGTATATTGTGATGGAAAACGAGGATGTTTCCGTTGTCTGGACTCCAGCTATCAGAAGAAGTTCAGGGAAAAGGTCTCCAGCATTCGAATTGAGAACTTCAGCGTCCCTTTTCAAATATTCTTCTGAGTCAAACTCAACCACATTTATGCGTACATAAGCCAATATCTAAACTCCCTTCTATTTAATTTATGTGGTAGTTTATAAAAAATTATAAAATATCAACTTAATCAACAAACAGAATTTATTTAAGCCTGAATCAGATTGGTACTGCAAGCACCATATTTATTTGCAAAAGCTCTAAGGCTTTAGAAAGTTGATATGCATTAGAGTGTCAATTCTGATCATATTTTAAATCTGATACAAAAGCTCTTTTGTTTGCCAGAGCCCGCCACAAAATTTAATTTTATATATTTATATCAATCACTTAAATATAATAAAAAAATTTGGCCCCACAATTGGCCCCACAACTGGATACCTGAAATCACTTAATTTATCGCTTTGACAACCCCAATGAGGGAGATCAGCGCTCAATTTTGAGATCAAGTTCTCAAGTTGAAGGTAATGGAGGTTGCTATCATTTGAGCTTAACGCGTTGCGCTTGCCATGCACCGCTATTGGTAATTGCATGAACTAGGTAGTCAATTTTCATTGTCACGCTAACAGGCCCATTACCTGCTTCAGGGTCATATTGATGTATCAGCCCATACAGCCAGTCATCGATTCCAAAATCAAAAAACACCGGAACAGAAGAGTTTATCCATCTTTTAGGTAAAGCCCTCAGGTTAGCGTGATCGTATCGATTACTTTGATAGGACTGCCAATGTTCAAAAGAGGTAAATCGCTGAAGGTCTTTCAGCAATCTAGTTCCGTCGACAATCCAGATCATGTTTGTATAGAATTGTTCACGAGAGGCCATTTCACTAGGGCTTATTGCTGAATGCTGAAATTCTATAACAAATCCATTTCTTGTTTTCACATCTGCAATATGCTTCTCACCATCGTCAGAAAAGTGAACTACTTCTTGCCATTCTTTTGGAAACTTATCCTTCCAATTTCGATGCCATTCAGTTTCATTTTCCCACCAAGTGTCACACTGCCTTCTGTTCTTATGCGCCCAGTGCCAAATTTTCTGGTTTCCACACTTCGCAATCATTTCTGAGCCGCAACAAATACAAATACCCTGAGCCTTTGGTGTTGCTTCAACGCGTTCATTTTGGCTGTAGGCGTACTTCATATTTAAGTCATAATGCCTGTATTCATTTGCTCAGTCTTTTTATTTTGAAAGAAGCCTAACAACAAAGCTGTTTTTTTCAAACAAACATTACTGAGGGAAAACCTTTCTTTTGAGCGCTTAAACACGCAGGGGGGGGGCAAAAAATGAGCGGCTTTAATGGTGTAAGGATGGTGGTCACACATTTTTTCAGAAAAAGGTTCGATAAAAATCAGGAAATATTTTCCGACTCCACATATTTCCGCAGTGCTTTATTCTGTAGCCAGTTAAATAAAAAATTAGAATAGAGCGAGGTTCAGTTTGGGACAAACTTGCACAGCGAAAATGTTAGTGGATGATGAAAGAACAAGAGTAACGCGGTTTGAATTTCAACCTGATCAAGAAACAGGTTGGCACGAGCATCAGTATGATTATGTTATAGCTGCTGTAACCGACTGTGAGATGAAAATTGAACATCCTGATGGAGGGGACACATCGGTATTTGTCGCCGCTGGAGACGCAATGCTGGTTTAAAACACAAAGTTGTAAATAACGGCATTAAATAAATTTAATTAATGCAGGAGACCGCAATGCATTATAAGTATTTATCTTTAATTCTGTCTGATTTGCAAATTGATTCAATGGCAAATCTTTGCCAGACTGAATGTAGCTAGGAATTTTTTAGGTAAATTAGCTGGTCATCTATTCGGGAATTTATTCATGATTACTTTTTGGGACTATGCCGATACTGAGCTACCATCCACAGACACCATGCGTTCAAAGCATATGAAAGATATGGGCCAAAAAGGTTGGGAATTAGTGTCAGTTTCCGCTAACCTAGCAAATGGCTCTCACGTATATTTTTGGAAGCGGCTCATAACTGAAGGTAAAAATTCAGTTACGCCCAACGACGGTCCAGAAATTAAAAGCCCAACGAACGAATACCCACAACCAGATTTAAAAGATGTGAAGATCGGCAGGCAATCCACAAATCATCAAAGTGGCTTTACTAAGGAGATGTCTCGACCAAACTACAATAAGTTTCCCCAACCTCAAATTGTAATGATTGTCAAATATCGACCTAAAGCAGGTTGCTTTAATGAGTTCCGAAAGGAGCTCTACAAGAGGGATTACCCAAATTGTATTACTAGACATATGGGTTCTAATGGGCAGAAAGAATTTGTTTGTGTTAGCCTTATGGAAAATATTGATGCTGCACTCGATTTAGAGGGAGTTGGAACAAACTGGTTGGATTCCGTGGAACATTTGCTAATCAAATATCCGAATGGCAGCCGGACTGAGTCATTTTCTGGTCCGGTTTTGAACTGGCACCCTAACTTTGAAAAGTTGAGGGCCTTTGACGAAGAACCAAAGGCATTTTCAGTGGTTGTTGTTAAAATGAAGCAAGGCGCAGTTGCCGAGAGCAAAGAGTTAATTTTAAACCCAGCAACCACTCCGAGAACTTTTTTTAATTGCCTTGCTCAGTATAAAGATACAGATGATACTTACATTCACGTAAGATTGTACACATCAGACGGTGAAATTTGTGAAGAAAACTATTCCCAAAATACCTTTGTTAACTTAGAAGAAACAATCGAATTTTTTAATGGTCAAGAAGACTTTCTATGGTTCAACAAAGAGTATCTCTAAGCATTCGTTTGTAACACTTACAAAGGATTTCCCTTTTGGTTTTTGAGGCTGGAGGAAACTTCCCACTTCTGTTGTTACTAATAGTGCTTTCACATTTTTTCTGAAAATGGTTTAAAAATCACTAATAGACCTAGAACGCCAACAGCTACAGACGGTCCAATCCCGAATGCGTATAAAACTGTGCCAATTCCCAAAGTGCCACCCAAAAACCATCCAAGAAATATAACTGAAATTTCAATCATTGTCCTAACAATTGCGATAGGCCACCCAGTAATTGACTGCAACCCAGTCATTAAACCGTCTCTAGGTCCTGGTCCAAGGTTTGCTACGAGATAAATCGCTCCGCCAATGCCTGTGATTAAAACACCGGTAGCTGCCATCAGGGTATTGAATAAAAAACCTTCAAACGTTGGCAAGTAAGGAAGCGCGTAGTCAAGTGTTACTGCGATAATGAAAGCATTAGAAATCGTTCCAATTCCAGGTTTTTGCTTTAGCGGAATCCATAAAGATAAAACGCAAATGCTTATGACAAATGTTGTTAATCCGATGCTCCAACCAATGTTTTCTGCGATACCCTGTGCCAAAACTGTCCAAGGACTTACGCCTACACTGGATGCAATTAATATGGCTTCGCCTAAACCAAATATTATCAAACCCATAAATAGGAAAAGCATAGAAGGGAATTTGGGCTGCAGTGTGAGCGCTTGCGGGGAACTCCAAGTCAATTTCGGAATTGATTTAACAGAAAGTATTTTCATCATTGATTGAAGTCTGGTGTTCTTAGCTTTTGGATCAATTGCACTTCGCTCATGTAAGAGTTCCCTTCCATACAGTCACTCAAATAACTATTCTTTGGCTACCATCGTAGCAAAGCATTTGATCTTCATAAACGCTTTTGTGTCGAGTGGTTGGTAATGTGAGGTGGGGTGGGGTTACCGTTTGTGGATGGTGTGGAACATGTGGAAGGTTATACAAGCTGGCCGTCTCAGTTGTCTTGAATAGTTAATTTAGCTAAAAATACGAGCGTAATGTATATTATTTTCAAGAGTAATCAGGTGAAGAGATTAAATCCAGCGACAGGTAGGCCATTTGAAAAAGGTGAAACTAGAGAAGATGGCTTCACTTTTGTTCGTTATTTAACAAAGAGACCAATAAAGGCAGACGGCTTTTTTGTTGAGGATTGGAAAAACCCAAAAAGAAAAACTTATGGGGAAAAAAGATTAAACCCAGACACTCAAAGAACAGGCTTTGTCAGAATAAACCACCTTGCCTGACAGCATCTTGGAAATTAGCTTCTGTGACATGCATAACCCCGTT
>CABXKH010000081.1 GCA_902512685.1 Paracoccaceae bacterium
ATTTGGGGGCTGGACAAGACCACAAAAGGGATGCATCCACCATTCTGACCGTGGCAGCCAATACTGTTCTCACGAATATCAAGCACGATTGAGCAAATACGGCTTCAAAGTCTCAATGTCAGGAAAAGGAAATTGTTACGACAATGCGGCCATGGAAACATTCTTCAAGACAATCAAGGCAGAACTCATCTGGCGACAGACATGGCACACACGTCGCCAGGCAGAGCTTGCTATCTTCGAATATATTAATGGCTTCTACAATCCACGCCGTAAACATTCCGCATTAGGCTGGAAAAGCCCCTTGGCTTTTGAACGTATAGCAGCCTAAATGAGAACCCGGAGCGGCACCAAACCGTGACACGTCCAGTCATACGACCACTACCCTTTTTGCCGCGATGGTCTCACGTTCGCGTTCGGATAGAGCTTCTTGGGTGGAGAGTATGACATAATCGATATGATCACCCGCGGCTTCGACTGCCTTGTTGGTTTGGCTACTACAGATTGCTTCGCCAATCGCATGATGCTGGTCGAGCAGAAATTCTGAAACTTCGGCAATGTTCAGAATTTCTCGACGAGAGAAAAAAACCGCGCTACGGTTTAACTCATAGAGCGAACTCATCATATGAATCAGAATTCGATTGTGGCTTGCACTGACCACTGCGTTATGAAATTTTGTGTCCAACTCGTCACCGAGCTTATGGTTGCCTTTATTGTGAGCATTCTTCATCGCATCTAAAAGATTATTAATCAAAGCGCGGTCGGTTTTGGTAGAGCGGGCCGCAGCAAGTCGGGCTGCAAAGCACTCTTGTTCGCGGCGATATTCTAAGTGATCAAAAATTGCTGATGGGTGTCGTTTGTAAAGCTCAATGAGTGCCGGAGACATGGCCTCTGCCCCTAACTTTCCAATATAGATACCATCACCATGAATAACCCGAACTAACTGACGTTCTTCTAGGATTTGAAGAGCCTCTCGGACTTTTGGTCTTGAAATTGAAAATTGCTCGGAGAGATCACGTTCACTGGGAAGCCGCGCTCCCTCACGTAATATGCCATTTAAGATCAAAGTCTCAATTTGATAGATCACGGAACCCGCCACTGACTCATTATCTATCGGTTCAAAAAACTGTGGTGGGATTTTCAGAACTCTGGCCTTGGGCAATTTGGTAACCTCTTAACTTGGGTAAGAACCTCAAAATTTCTGAGTTTCAAATGTTTCTAGCGAGTGTGCACAAAACAGTTTGTCTGCATTATTTGAAATGATCAACTATAAAAAAAATTGGTAAAGTAAATTGACCATTAATAAAAGGTAAAGTAAGTTAACCAATATCGGGCGATTCTCGTGCGATCTTGATTGGCTGTCGAGACAATCTGAAATTAGGGAGATTCAAATGAAATCGAAATTAATAACTGCAGCTGTTAGTCTGGCCGCATTAACTGGCTCAGCATCAGCACAAGACGCTTTGGAAATGACCTCAGCTTTTGGTCAAAACCTTCCAATTCTGGGTACTGCCGCAACTGACTTTGTTGCTAAGATCAACTCGATCTCTTCGGATGTTGAGTTTGAACATTTCGACCCCGGCAAGTTGGTTCCAACGCTGGAAGCACTTGATGCGGTCTCGAGCGGTTCTGTCGATGCCGCCTACGCGACTTCTGGCTACTGGCAGGGTAAAATAGGCGCGGCATCCCTGTTTGCTGCTGTTCCGTTTGGACCAGAAGCTGGCGAATTCATGGGGTGGATTCTTTATGATGACGGCGCCGCACTTTGGCAAGAAATGTACGACAGTAATGGCTATAACGTTGTTGCAACGCCTTGTGGTGTGATCGCACCCGAAACATCAGGCTGGTTCAAGAAAGAGATCAATAGCGTTGAGGATCTGCAAGGTCTGAACATGCGCTTCTTTGGTCTTGGTGCGAAAGTGATGCAGAAGCTGGGCGTTTCCACATCGCTTCTTGGAGCCTCTGACATCTTCCCCGCACTTGAGCGTGGCGCAATCGATGCAACTGAATTTTCAATGCCGAAGATTGATGCACGTCTTGGTTTTCACAAGATTGCAAAGTTCAACTACTTTCCTGGTTGGCACCAACCTTCGACATTGTTTGAGTTGCTGATCAACCGCGATGTTTACGAAGATTTGAGCGACACTGCAAAATCACAAATCGAGGTCGCGTGTCTGGCCAACATTATGACCAACCTAGCTGAAGGCGAAGCTACAAACTATGCTGCTATGGTTGATAACACTGAAAACAACGGTGTGATCCTGAAACAGTGGAGCCCTGAGATGCTGGCTGCCTTTGAAGGTGCATGGGACGAAGTTGTAGCAGAGCTTGCTGACGGTGATCCATTCTTTCAGAAAGTTTGGAATGATTTGCAGGAATATCGAGCTGGCTATGCAGTCTGGTCGAAAAACATCTATTTGCCGCGTTAAACGCGCTTCTTATAGGTAAAGACTTAGGGCGGTAGGCAATCCCCTACCGCCCTTTTTCAAAACTGACGGGGGGGCACCATGTCCGAACAAGTTGAAGACACCACATTCGCAATAACCGATCCCGGCGAAAAGAATCGTGCTGAGCATTTGTGGGGTGACCGGTTGATGATCGGAATCGGCAATGTGGTAGCTTGGATTTTCCCGGTTTTGATGATTGGGATCGTCACTCAGGTGGTCATACGCAAAATGGGCTTCAACCAAGCGTGGCTGGATGATGCACAATGGTGGATGTACGGCTTTGCAATGCTAACCGGGTTTGGTTATGCCATCACAACCAACAGCCATGTGCGCGTGGATATTTTACATCAGCACTTCTCTGCAAGAAAAGCTGCTAGGATTGAAGTTTTTGCCCTTGGTTGGTTGTTGATGCCATTTCTGGTTCTGATGATCGACATCATGTGTCACTACAGCTGGTCTTCATGGGTTGCCGGCGAAGGATCAGACAGCCCAAATGGTCTACACAAACTTTATTTATTAAAACTCTCATTACCAGTTTTGTTTTTGGCTGCAGCCATTGCCACTTGGAGCGCCCTTTATAGAAACCTGGGAGTTTTAACGCGCGCTACGGTCTGGAAAATGGTGTTTGCAGCCTTTCCGGCCAGTTGGTTCATCGCGGAGAGATCGATCTACTATGTGTTGTGGTGGTTTATTCATATAACGCAGCCGAATATTATTCCGCGAAAGATTTCACGGGAACCTTTGCTTGAGTACAGCACCAGTTATGGCCTAGCCGTTTTGTTAGTTTTTGCTGTAATCTCTTTTACGCTCTCAAGTCGCAGAAATAAGGAATAACCACATGGAAATTCTGTCAATTTTTGGCGCTGTAATGGACTTGAACCAGTGGATGGTACTGGCGATGTTCACCACTTTCATAACCATGCTTTTTCGTGGTATTCCGGTCGCTTTTGCGTTGGTCGGGGTTTCTCTTATATTCGTACTAATAGGTGAGTTGATTCTAGATCCTAGCCGCAAATTAATCACTGAATATATTGAGTTCAAACGCACCGGTATTAGCTATATTAAGCTATTCACAAATGGTGGTAGGTTCTTTGGTGGGATTGTCAAAAACCCGGTTTTAGTTGCTTTGCCGATGTTCATATTTATGGGTTTGATGCTTGACCAGTCCGGTGTCGCACAAAAAATGATGAGATCAATGCAGGTGCTTTTCGGTGCGCTTAAGGGCGGGCTTGCTCTCAGTGTAATGCTAATCGGTATCATACTTGCGGCTTCGACAGGTGTTATTGGCGCATCAGTAGTGCTTTTGGGGGTCATGGGTATACCAACGATGATGGCGCAAAATTATGGCAAGCCCATCGCCACCGGCACAATAGCTGCATCGGGCACGCTTGGCATACTTATACCGCCGTCGATTATGTTGGTCATCATGTCTGACCAGCTTGCCATTAGCCTTGGTGATTTGTTCATGGGCGCTCTGTTTCCTGGTTTGCTGTTAGGTGCACTCTATATTATTTTTATTGTGATTTACGGGTTGGTTCGACCGAACTCAATGCCGCTACCCGAGAGCCATGAACCGGTGTCAATTGCAGTAATTGGCCAAGTGGCAATATCGGTTATTCCCCCAATGCTGTTGATCTTTCTTGTCTTAGGTTCGATCTTTTTTGGCTTGGCCACCCCAACGGAAGCTTCCGGCCTTGGTGCAATGGGGGCGACCCTATTGGCCTTGCTGACTCGTAATCTAAACATGAAGGTGATCAAGGATGTGGCGCGTCAGACATTAAATACATCAGGTTATATTGTTGGTATTTTCATTGCAGCTAATTTCTTTGCATTCATCCTACGCCGCTTTGGTGGAGATGAGATCATCGAAAATCTGGTGTTGGGAACTTTTGAAAATCCCTACATGGTGATTGGATTCATACTGCTAATTATTTTTCTGCTCGGTTTTCTTTTAGATTGGATCGAAATCACTCTCATTATTATGCCCTTGATGCTACCCGTTGTGTTGGATCTGAACATCCCTGTCGATGGATACGGTATTGTCGATGACCCCTCTGTTGTCTGGTTCGCAATTCTAGTTGCCGTGACCTTGCAAACATCATTCCTGACGCCGCCAGTGGGCTTTGCCCTTTTCTATCTGAAAGGTGTCTGTCCGCCAGATATCTCACTCGGTCATATCTACCGAGGTGTGGTGCCATTTGTTCTTCTGCAGCTATTGGGCCTAGCGATTGTTTTCTTTTTACCCGAATTGACCACTTGGCTGCCCGCAAAAGCCTACGGGAACTAAACCAAAACTAGGAGATATCAATGCGTTTGAAGCATTGTCATAATTTTCACGACTTTCGCAAATTAGCCAAGCAGCGGCTTCCAAGCCCGATTTTCAACTACATCGATGGTGCTGCAGATGATGAACTTACCTGTCGTCGCAACAGTCGCAGCTTTGAGGAGTGTGATTTGGTTCCCAATGTTTTGAAAGGAGTGAGTCATATTGATATGTCGGTTACGGTTATGGGGCAAAAACTGCAAATGCCTCTATTCTGCTCACCTACAGCTTTGCAGCGGCTTTTTCATCATGAGGGTGAGCGGGCTACAGCTGGCGCAGCGGCCAAATTTGGAACTATGTTTGGCGTATCATCACTTGGAACAGTCAGCCTTGAAGAACTGCGAAAGACTTATAATACACCGCAAGTTTATCAATTTTACTTTCATAAAGACCGTGCTTTAAACCAAGTCATGATGGAGCGTGCCAAAGCTGCCGGGGTCGATGTTATGATGCTGACAGTTGATAGCATCACGGGAGGAAACCGAGAACGTGATCTGCGTAACGGGTTTTCAATTCCATTTCGGTTGACGCTTTCTGGTATGTTGCAATTTGCCTTCAAACCTATGTGGGGGATAAACTATGTCACCCACGAAAGCTTCAAACTGCCACAACTGGACGACCATGTCGAAATGAGCGGCGGCGCTCTTTCAATTGGACGTTATTTCACCGAAATGCTTGAGCCCTCTATGAATTGGGATGACGTTGCCGAAATGGTCAAACTTTGGGATGGGCAATTTTGCTTGAAAGGAGTGATGTCCGTTGAAGATGTCAAAAAAGCTATCGATATAGGGTGCACAGGAGTTGTTTTATCCAATCATGGAGGCCGCCAATTGGATGGCTCACGCAGCCCCTTTGATCATCTGGCCGAAGTGGTTGATGCGGTTGGTGATAAAATCGATATTATTTTGGACAGCGGCGTTCAAAGAGGCACCCACGTGCTGAAAGCTTTATCGCTTGGGGCTAAGGCCGTCAGCGGCGGACGGTTTTATCTTTACCCTTTGGCAGCCGCTGGTCAGCCAGGCGTTGAGCGCGCTCTTGGTTTGATGAGGGATGAAATTGAGCGTGGCATGCGTTTGATGGGTTGCACTTCTACAGATCAACTTTCACGTGGCAATTTGAGGTTCCGGTGATAATCAAGTTTCATCCCACTATTTCAAGATCAGTCCAGAGATCATCCAACTTGCAGTGTCTGTTGTCAGGGTTTTAATTCCGCCTATACGTAATTTCGCCATTTATTTTGCCTTTGTATGATTACTACTAAATGACTTTAAGGCTTTTCTAGGTGGCTGGTTTATAGGTAAACTTTTTAAGTCAAAAATTATTCAAATTCCACCTTAATGCCCGAGAATGCATCCGTACGGCTGCCCCCATAATCTTCCAAAAGGTGGGAAACGCTATCAAGCCAATCCAAGCTTTGATCTTGTACTTCAAAGGTGGCGTTCATATCGTCATATTCAACTATATGAGCATACTCTAGATCATCAATTTTAATTACATTGAACGACTTCATATATTTCATATGGTTATCTTCAAAAACATGAGCAGCCAAGAAATCGTCTTCGCACCCTTCTTTTATTTTGAATTTAACAACCGACCAAACTGGAACAGACATCAACGATACTCCAAAGCGAATGTGGTAATACCACTATAATTTAATTTTGGGCATCGAAAGACTTTTTATGTTTTTATTCGTACTATTTTCAGTCCACAGACTAAGTCTCTACTGGATATACTTACTTTTTCGCCACTGAAATTTACATTAAAAGCAAAAAATTAGAAACTCACTTCAGCGGTGGGCCTTTTGAAATAACTATTTGTTTTAATTTAAGTCTTCTGGACACGGTAAGAGAACTTGTTACGTAGTAGCTTACATATTCAATTAAGTCCAATTTCTGGCAAAATTGGCATACTTCATATGTTAGAAAAACAATACAAAAAGCCCCACCAAGGCCTAAGGAGTTATATTATGGTTCATGCTGAAAATATTTTGAGGATCATACTTTCTTTTTAGCTCCAAAAGCTTTTCATAGTTCGAACCGTAAGCTGATTTAACACGATTTTTATCTTCGTCAGGCATCATCCAATTCACGTATGAACCAGTTAAGCTTGAATGCGGGTTAAGCTCTTTCCAATAACTCGTGGCCCATGACTTTATATCATCAAAGTCTTCCGCATCTTGGCTGACGCCTACAATGACCATTGAATAATTTGATTGCCGATCATTCCACGCCATTGCGTCTGCAGATATATCATGGCAAACCCCATTGATAGGGTATAGATGCATGGCCGATTTCCATGTTGGAACATCCTGTATCTTTCGATTATGAATTTCAATTACTTCGGACGTAATATTGTCGAAATAATCACCTTTCCAATACCATTGGTCCCCAGCTGGATACAGCTCGTTAAATGTTGCATTTAATTCACGCAAAGTTGCCCAGTGTGTTCCGTCCATAATCGGCGGACATTCCTCACAATATGCCTTAATTGGAGCCCAAGCTTCTTCGAATTCTTCTTTAGGCCCATAATAACACCAAACTACACCACAAAACTTTTGATTATGTAATTCATCTGGAAACGGGGGTGCTGGTGGTATGGTTTGAATCGCAAAAAATCCATAAAGGTCATTCCGTGCTGATTTCATTAGCTTATCATACCAAGTAAACGTTTCCTGTATATCTTTCAGGTCCCAGGCCATTAGACCACAGAAAACGTCATGAACAGGTGCCATGTTAAATACAAAGGACGTAATTATTCCAAAATTACCTCCTCCGCCTCTAATTCCCCAAAAAATGTCTGAATTCAAATTTTCACTCGCTTTGACATAAGAACCATCCGAGAGAACAATGTCTACTTCCACTAAGTTATCGATTGCGAGACCATAGCCACGCGAGATGTAACCGTGTCCACCACCGAGAGTGAGGCCTGAAACACCCGTCGAAGAAACAACGCCACTGGAAACAGCCTTCCCAAATACTGCTGTCGCATTGTCAACATCTTCCCATTTACAACCGGCACCCACCCTCACAGTATTATTTTCGTTATCAACTCTTGTGTATTTAATTTGCGATAGATCAATAACAATTCC
>CABXKH010000082.1 GCA_902512685.1 Paracoccaceae bacterium
CAGTGGCGCGGTTGACGGGGCTCGAACCCGCGACCCCCGGCGTGACAGGCCGGTACTCTAACCATCTGAGCTACAACCGCTTACTGCTAACCAGAATGAACTGGTGTGAAACGTGTCTTAGGCTTAGCTTTATTCCTCGTCAAGAAGCGAAATAGAAAAAATGTAAGAAAGTACAATTGCGGCGGACCGCGTCGTCATAATTTGACACCGATTCAAACCTGATTTTGAAGAGCCTTCAATAATTAAGTTATATCAAATTTTAAATACAGTTGAAGTTACTAACCAATAGCAGGATGATATCAGGCCTATTGTCTTGGAGCTATCCATTAGCATATTTTAGCTCTTCCCAGAGGTTCATTATTTTGCCTTGCCTTAATTCTCACATGATCAACAAATATAATCACTCCGAAGAATAACTTCGCAGGAAAAGAGCTCAACAAGATTGAAAAGTTGATACAATCTCACTAGATGTATCTGGAAAACAATTTTTGGGGAAGGCAGGTGTTTTTTAATGAGCATGCTGCCACCAAAATTAAAGGATCGAGCATGCAAGACCCCCTCAACGCCTCATACCCAGTATTGACTTTACGTGACATCGTAGTTTTTCCATTTATGATTGTTCCCCTATTCGTAGGGCGCGAAAAATCTGTTCGCGCTCTGGAGGAGGTCATGCAAGATGACAAGCAAATCCTATTATCAAGCCAAAAAGATCCAGCTGAAGATGATCCGGATAAAGATGGTATTTTTTCTGTTGGGGTATTGGCCAATGTACTTCAATTATTAAAGCTACCTGATGGTACTGTAAAAGTACTTGTGGAAGGACAATCTCGTGTCAAGATCACTGAGTACCTTGATAATGACAGTTTTTTTGAAGCCCGAGCAGAGCATTTAGAAGAAACCGACGGGGATACTAAAGCAATAGAAGCACTGCTACAAAATGTATCACGCGAGTTTGAGCGATATGCTAAAATTAAAAAGAACATTCCAGAGGAAGCTCTGAGCGCTGTTTCCGAAGCAACAGAAGCAACTAAACTTGCGGATCTTGTGTCAGGCCACCTTGGTGTGGATCTGGATCAAAAACAAAACCTTTTGGAAACGCTGTCGGTCAGCGATCGATTGGAACAGGTTTATGGTCTTATGCAAGGAGAGATGAGTGTTCTTAAAGTAGAAAAGAAAATTAAAACCCGAGTAAAGTCGCAAATGGAACGTACTCAACGGGAATACTATCTCAACGAACAAATGAAGGCCATTCAGAAGGAATTAGGCGATGGTGAGGACGGTTTAACTGAGATAGCTGAACTAGAAGAACGCATTCGCGAAACCAAACTTAGCACAGAAGCGCTCGATAAAACTGAAGCAGAACTCAAAAAACTAAAAAACATGAGCCCGATGTCAGCCGAGGCAACAGTTGTACGAAACTACCTTGATTGGCTTCTTTCCCTGCCTTGGGGAACTAAGTCTAGAATAAAAAAGGATCTAGATCGTGCGCAGAGTATTCTAGACATTGACCACTATAGCTTGGACAAAGTTAAAGAACGAATAATTGAATATTTGGCGGTTCAGCAACGGAGCGCCAAATTAAAAGGCCCGATAATGTGCCTTGTTGGCCCTCCTGGTGTAGGGAAAACTTCCCTCGGGAAATCAGTTGCAAAAGCCACAGGTCGTGAATTCATCAGAATTTCCTTAGGGGGCGTTCGTGACGAATCAGAAATACGTGGACATCGCAGAACCTATATAGGGTCTATGCCTGGAAAAATAATTCAGGCCTTAAAAAAAGCCAAAACCACTAACCCACTTATCCTACTGGATGAGATCGATAAAATGGGACAAGATTTTCGTGGAGACCCCGCATCCGCAATGCTTGAAGTCCTTGATCCAGAGCAAAATAGCACTTTCATAGACCATTATTTGGAAGTTGAATATGATCTGTCAAACGTGATGTTTCTCACCACTGCAAATAGTTATAACATGCCAGGTCCCTTGCTTGACAGGATGGAGATAATTCCACTTGCTGGTTACACTGAAGATGAGAAACGCGAAATTGCACGCCGACACCTAGTTGCAAAACAGGTTAAAAACCATGGCTTGAAAAAGGATGAGTTTGAAATAACCGATGATGCGATTAACGAAATAATTCGACGTTATACAAGAGAGTCTGGGGTAAGAAACCTAGAACGTGAAATTGCAAAATTAGCACGCAAGGCAGTTACAAAGATCATTAAAAAGGAATTCAGTGATATTAAAATCACCTCTGAGAATATTAACGACTTTCTTGGCGTGAAAAAATTTCGCTACGGACTTGCTGAAAAAGAAGATCAAGTGGGTGTGGTAACTGGTCTGGCTTGGACTTCAGTAGGCGGTGATTTGCTATCGATAGAGGCTCTTTGCCTTCCAGGCAAAGGCCGTATGAAAACAACAGGTAAGCTCGGTGATGTAATGAAAGAAAGCATCGATGCCGCAAGCTCTTATGTGCGTTCCATAAGCCCTCAAATAGGCGTCAAACCCACCCGGTTTGATAAACTAGACATTCACGTCCATGTTCCAGAAGGCGCTACACCAAAAGATGGACCTAGTGCAGGTCTGGCGATGGTAACCTCAATTGTTTCTGTTTTGACAGGCATTCCGGTTCGCAAAGATATCGCAATGACAGGAGAGGTTACACTTCGAGGGAATGCACTTGCTATCGGCGGTCTAAAAGAAAAACTTCTCGCAGCCTTGCGTGGTGGGATAAAAACAGTTTTGATACCCGAAGAAAATGAAAAAGATTTAACCGAAATACCGGACAATGTAAAAAATGGTCTCACCATCATTCCGGTCAATAATGTTTCACAAGTTTTAGAAAAGGCATTGATAGATCGGCCTAAAGAAATTGAATGGGACGAAACTGCGGAAGAAAATCAAACTTCTGCAGTTAATGTCGAACCTGAGGCGGCTGTAAGAACCCATTAGATTTAGCGCCGGAATGAGCCAAATGCCCGCCTTTAAATATGGCAAACTCAACATCATCTAAATTTGCAAAGAGCTTTCAAAAAATGGAAAGCTCTTTAACGCAAAGTGAAAGCTAATGTTGAGTAAAAAATGAAAACATTTGTTCAACTTGCCCCTTGCGTCTGGCAATTGCTTTGGATACATCGTGACGCAGCGGGTGATTAGCTCAGTTGGTAGAGCGCTTCGTTTACACCGAAGATGTCGGGAGTTCGAGTCTCTCATCACCCACCATTTCCTACAAGACTATGCTTGCTTTTATCAAAGCGTCATCCATGAATTGCTCTGGGCTAATTATTTTAGACAACATAAACCTAGACTGTCTAATTTTATTTTCAGGAAAATAATCTATATTTGATAGCCTTTCAACAAAAGCTGACAGCCCAAACTTTATCTGAAAACAGAAAGTATCTTCGCCTACACTAAAATGCTTATATCAAAATTCAGAATTCTCAATCTATTTGGATCTCAACCTCATGCGGTTGATTTCTTGGGAGGATAAATAGTCAACTATATCCTCCTCATCTTTAACAGTTAGAAAAGGTGCCTTTTTTTCAGTTAAAACCTCAAATGCTTCCCGCATGGTTTGATCAACATTTACAGACGGTAAATCATTTCCAAAGGACTTAAGGGCATCAAAAACATCATTACTTCTAGAAATTGTTTCCAGCAATCTCGCTTTGGCAGCATCAATAATCGACAAAATTCCCAAAAATTTGTCCTCGACAACAATTGGCAAATTTCGAAAATCGCCTTTGACCATAATTTTCAAAGCATCCACACAATATGTATCTGGCGATGCACTAAATACATTGCGTGTCATTAAGTCACTTACCCTTAAATCGCCATTTAGTACATTATCTTTAGCGAGATATTTTATAATATCCCGTTCTGATATAATTCCCACTAAAAAATGTTTTGGATCTACAACTGCTAAGCTGGCTTCTTGATCGTCAGCAAGCCACGCCATAATATCAATCACCTTATCAGTTTCCAAACAAGATAGTTTCATGTTTTCTGCTTCTTTTGAATACCAGTGTTCAACGATAGACTTCCGCGACTCGATATAATTTGAGATATTCATATCAAAACTCTTTCAATTTGCATCACAGGTTATTCCTAAGGGTACAGCAGGACTAATTTAAAAAACCCAACACCTCCCCTTAAATTGATCTCGAAAGAGTTTGGATGTCAAGATTCAGAAAAAATATCTTAACAATGTTTGATATCAACTGCTGGGAATTTATATTGCTTTTTAGACATAAAATATAAATTGAAACTCTTACAATTTTTGTCTCATTAACCACCTCGATGAGTAAGTTAAAAACCTTTTTGCAAGCGAACAATCCTTAAAATATGCATACCAACTAAGAATGTCACAAAAGTACCGAGTACATCCCCCACAACAAATTTTGAAATTTCCACAAAGATATTATAGTCTGGGATCGACAAAGAAAGTGCAAATGTATGCCCCACCGAATTAAGGCAAGAAGAGACGAATGCAATGACAATAGCCAACCGCCAAGTAAATTGGATTTCACCACCATAGTACAAGTTCACGTTAGCCAGTTTGAACATTTCAAACACAAGAAGCACTGACAAACTCCCTACCAAAGCAGATAGAAAAATCGAGTCTATACTGGTTGCTCCAAAAATTACCCAGGCAATTACTTCTCCTAAAAATAGAGGAAGAACAGCCTCAGCTCGTACGCACCAAGTCGCCATAATTCTAACCCCGTGAGGCAGGAACAGTAAACTCGCTCCACCAAGATAATATGACGAAAATATTACAGATTGGACAGGAGCTATGCTAAAATGCACAAACAATACAGTAAGCAAATACGCTGAAAGAATAACTGCAAAAATTTGAAGAGAGCGGTTCATGCCAACGATTGCACTTGGTAAATTTTCTTTCCGGTTTTATCCGAAACAGAAATCAGATTTCTTTCAACCAGTTTTTTGAGAGCTTGCTTTATTTTTGACGCGTTTTCTTCTAATAGCAAATCATGATTAATAATAATGGAAAATTCACTTTCTCCAAAAAACATATGCACTTCAGCACAGGCAACCAGAACATTTTTTTCTATTTTGGAAACTTCCCCGAGACCCAAGTCCTTTTCCATCTCAAGTAACAACCGCCGAAGCTGCACAAAAGAAGTTAATCCGCTCATAGAACCTCCAAATTTTTAATACTCATACTTTATCATTCAGATAATTCAAAGTTAAAATCCAAAGTCTCTCTTTTATATTTTAACTTTCCTAAATTAATAAAAAATATACACATACTTCATTAAACTCTTTTGATATCAAATCAGAAGGCAGCAGCGCTGTCTTCTTTCATTTTAAACATCCATCAACTAAATTTTTGAAAAATGCTGAATGAGTTGTAAAAGATGCATGCACGATCGATAAATTAATATCTTATATCGCTTCAAATCTGCTTAGAAACTAGCTTTTCCTTGTTCCCTAGCAGTAAATTTTAATGGTTTAACATGCATTTTATAGCATCTTTGCCATTACATTAAAAAATGTGAAATGATTTTAATTTTTCATTTCTATATTTTTAAATCAAGCAGAAAGTTTTTTTATATATATTTCCCTAGATCTTGGAAAGCTTTTACTTCTCAAGTCCGATCAAAAGAAAATAAATGTAACTTCTTTTAGAGGAATTATATAACTTAAATTCATAATTTAGTGTGACAAAATCATCATCTAAAATCCTCATCGATTTGATTAACGCATTGGCTCTATCATTCAAAATTAGCTCCATTTTTCACTTGGTTAATCAAAATTTTACTTACTGCCCATCCCCTAAGATTGCAAAATTAAAAAATTCCTATCGAATAGTCGTACTTAATGACTATTTCTATTTATACCTTACGCTCGGTACTTCTTTAATAAAGGTTGGTTATTTTTAATATGTCGACTGGCAATACTACGTCCTCTTTTTCCCGATACAAATGGTCTTACTGGCCGAGGGATGAATGAGCTTTCGAACAGCTCAGGAAATAAAAATTGCAACTCTAACCGCGCCGCAGGTTGTAGACCCTTTACCGAATGCATCATTTCCACCTGATATCAGGCGACATTGTGTTTGGGACGCATGTGCAGAAACTGAAATAATCTTGTAAATGCCATGGTCACCGTACAAAGTGTCATTTCCGCCAAGGCAATATAGAAACTTGTTGTTTCTAACGCGGACAATTAAGTCACCTTGCGCGTTTTCACCTTTGATTGTATCCACAAAAACACGGCAGATTGAGCAGCTCAGTTCGATTTTGGCAATAATTGATGATGGCATTGTAAACAGTTTGGAACTGAATTTAGTTCCGATGGACGCCTTTACTTTGGTTATAATGAGACCCAGCAACGATGTCCCCGTGAAATTATTTGACTGCCTCAAACAGGTTTGCAAAAAGCTGAAACCTTGAAAAAAGCTAAATTGACTGGCCAAAAGTCCATCACTAAGCCAACGCCTAAAAAGCTGTGACATTTTAGACAATACATTCTCATCAATTTTATAAAAACTGCTATGCATTTAGTACCCGCGCCGTTCATCAAATAATCGAAGAGCATCAGCACCCTCGAGCGAGCATCCAAATAAATTTGACTACCCAGCGCCCGGATCACAAAGCAAAGCGACCCTTATGTACCCCCACAGCCAAGACCGCATTACGCCCTATGGCTCGCATAGCTCCCGAAAAGCTTTTTTGACTAGGCTTAAGATACTGAAAACTTCCACCCTAACTCAGGTCATCGCTCAGCCAGCCAACACTGTATGGTCCCTTCATCGCACCAAAAATAATTCTAAAAGAAACACACCGCGAACTGCGCAATGCATTTAAAAATCTTAACAAACCAAATTAGTACTCTTTCCTCTTTTAACACTAGGGTATATAACACCCTATTCCTAAGGATGTAAGCAGGGGAAGTCGTCAAAAACTAAAATACCATACTTTAGCCACAATTAAATTTCTGCTACCAAAAAACCATGAATAGTAAGCCTATTCTTGGGTTATTGTTTCCCAAAGAATAGACAATTATCACCTGGAAATGATAAATTCGGCAAGCAAACCGCCCAATACATCACTTTTGGACAGGATTAGCTTGCCCCCATGGGAGCGGGCAACATCGGCAGCAATGGGCAAACCCAAGCCCACACCTGACCCATGATTCTGATTACGAGATGGATCCAATCGTGAAAATGGTTTCAGAGCCTGATTAATTTGATGATCAGGTATACCAGGCCCATCATCTGCAATGCTAAAGATAAGCTCAGCAGTCTCAAATCTTACAGAAATTTCAGCTTTTGAGCCATATCGCACAGCATTCATAACTAAATTTTCCAATGCACGCTTTACCAATAACGGCCGCATACTAACAAAATTCTGAATATCAACTCCGACAAATCGAACATTTCGCCCTGCCCTCTTAGCATCATCTACAATTGTTTTAACCAATGCGATTGGGTCTGTTGGAATTGATTTTGCGGCAACTACAGACTGGTTTCGAGCAAAAGATAAAAACTCGTCCAAAAGTTGGCGCATCTCGTCGACATCACGTTCTAAGGGCTCTCTTTCTTCTTTTGAAAGTAAGGAAAGGCCTAACTTCAAACGGGTTAACGGTGTTCGCAAATCGTGACTGACACCTGACAGGATCATGGTTCTTTGTTCAATATGCCTCTCTATTCTTGCACGCATATCCAAAAATGCTTGGCCAGCAGCGCGCACTTCAACCGCCCCAGATGGTTTATAAGCAACGGTGCGCCCTAAACCAAAAGCTTCGGCAGCACTGGCCAATCGAGTGATTGGG
>CABXKH010000083.1 GCA_902512685.1 Paracoccaceae bacterium
TCTTAGATCATCATCTATTGTGCGACACTCTGATTGTACGGTTCTAATCACTTCCACCGGTATTGGCTTACGGGTTAAAACTCCCGCACTTCGATCATGGTAAACACCGACGAAAGGGTTGCGGACATCCAAAGCATATTCTGACAACGCAAAGTTTATGACTGCTTTTAGATAAGAGAAGTTACGAGTGATGCTGGAGCCAGTTAGGCCACGAGCTACCAGCCAATCCCTAAACTGCAGAGCATCTTGGCGTGTATACTGCGATAATGGCTTGTTACCACAAAGACCAATCACATACTTACACGACCGCTCAGCAGCTAAACGAAACGTCTTAGGCCGTCCTTTTCCTTTATGCTCGAGATACACCGCCAGAGCATCTAAAAGGCAAGGACAATCAGCTTGAGGCGTTGCTAAGGCTACCTCCGAGCTGCCATCAGACGTACTACTGACAAGCGATAAGCCAATCACTTCAGACTTAGCCAATCTCATCTTGCTCCAGTAAGCTTCTAACTTAGCGGCAGCAATATTGGCCTGAACCTTAGCCTTCTGAGGAGATGTCGTACGAAGCCCTTGGACAATACGATGATAAGAATAATGGTCTCGTAAGTCAGATGGTACACGCCGAGAAAAGTAATAGTAGCCATTACGAACGAAAGTATGGGGGATAGATTTGGTCAGCAATTTGGTCAGTACTCACATGCGGCGTTACAAGCGCCTGGTTAAAAGAACTGAGTAATAACTGATGCTTATCTGAGATATGCGACTGTTTGTAAGGCAGTAAATGGCGGACAGACAGTCCGCATAACTATTATTCCAAAAGCATCCAAAGAATTATGTATTTTTGAATAAATATGGCAGTTTAGGCCTTAACAACTTCTCATTCATTCCATACAATGCCCTTAAGTTCCAGCAATTTTGTGGGGGCGAATGTGGGGGCTAATGAAGAAGAAACTTAGCGCACAATATTTAAACTCCAATCTGGAGGCGGGGCGGTATTATGACGATAGCGGAACTGGCCTTCATATACACGTGCGCAAAAGTGGCTCCAAGAGTTGGTCGCAAAAGATACGCTTTAGGGGCAAGCAGCTTGAGCTTGGCCTTGGTAGCTACCCAACCGTTTCATTAGCCGAGGCGCGCCGCAAGGCCGCAGAAAACAAAGCCCTTGCATCAAAAGGGGCTAATCCCAAGGTTCCGCGCCAGGAAATCATAACAATACCAACTTTTGCAGAACTAGCTGACATTGTAATTGGAATAAAACAATCAGAATTCTCTAATGAAAAGCACAAAGCGCAATGGCGCTCGACGCTGGAGACTTATGCATTTCCGAAACTTGGTCCGCTACCTGTTAACGAAATTACTATTGACGATATTCAGCAAGTTCTGGAGCCTATTTGGAAAGACAAAACCGAGACGGCAAGTCGACTTCGAGGCCGTATACAATCTGTTTTGGATTACGCAATTGTTAAAAAATACATGCCCGCTCCAAACCCTGCAGTCTGGAATGGCAACCTGTCAGTTCTTCTTCCAACAAAACCCAAATCGCAAGAGCACCACCCAGCCCTGCAGCTAAAGGATGCACAGCGATGGTGGAGCGAATTGAAGCGCAGAGACGGAGTTGGTGCCAAAGCTTTGATGCTCCAGATGCTTACAGCTTCTCGCTCCGGTGAAATTAGGGGCATGCGTTGGGAAGAAATTGCACTCTTCGAAGGGGGTGAGGTTACTCAAAAAGGATACGCTGGTATTTGGACAAGGCCTGCTTCCCGCATGAAGGCAAAAATAGAGCATCGCGTTCCAATTACAGCACCAATGCTTGAGTTGCTCCCTCATGAAGGAGATCAAACTGGCCTAGTCTTCAAATCAAGAACCGGAAATGCATTATCCGACATGACATTGTCGGCTCTGATGAAGCGGATGCATCAGTCTGACAAGCTCGGTTACATTGACAAAAACAGCGCGCGCCCAGCAGTGCCGCACGGATTAAGGTCGACATTTCGTGACTGGGTAGCTGAGACAGGCCATTCTCGAGAAGCTGCAGAACTCCAGTTGGCGCACCAATTCGGAGGTGAAGTTGAGCATGCATATTATCGGACGGATTTGTTAGTTGAACGCTCTAAGCTTCTAGGCATATGGTTTAGCTTTCTGGAAGGACTAAATGGCTAAGGAAACGACAAGTTATACTTTACCAAATTACCTGAACCTTGAAGGCAATGAGGGGGTTGTAACCCCTGAAATTTCGCAAACCTACGTCCCAGGAATGGGACTTGGCGCGACTAAGCAGGCAACTCGTTGGGCTTATCTAGGTTATAAGATTGAAACTGAAGCACGGCTCAAAGAAGCACTTGCTTTGGTGAAGCGCAAAACCCGAAAGTCTGAAACGGGAGGAGCGCCTTATAAAAAAGAAGAATTCAAGATGGATAACCAGCGAGCATTACTACTTTGGCTACTTGCAAGGGAATATCCAGAAAACTTTCGGAGTGAACTAACTAATCGCAAGGCAATTCAAATGGCTAAAATGCGATGGACAGTAGGAAGAACAATGTTTGCTTTAGGAGTTGCAGATACAACAAATGAGCAATCTGTCTCACGCGGCAAAGCGTTTTGGGGAATTGATAAATCTTGGAATAGCAAAAAATTAGAAGAGTTTTATTCTTGGCTGATCGGAGAAAACCTATAGTTTTCAACGATTGAGTTTATAGATTTACTAGTTTTTTGTCAGCACACTTTTTACAAAACTAATTATCCTACAGGTTCCTATACCTTCTAAGCACACTTACTAGCGTTTAGGAGATATAGATGACGCCCCAAATTCTTCGCCGAAAACAACTTGAGACGCATATAGGCTTGTCGCGAAGCTCGATCTACAAAATGATGGCCGATGGCAGGTTTCCGAGGCCAATCAAGCTTGGACGAAGATCGGTTGGATGGCGTACCGCTGAAATTGAGCGCTGGCTAGATGAGATGCAGGAGGCTTCAGATGAATGAAGTCTCAAGACCCCCCCGCCTTCACGATTCAATGGGGGCGGTTCACACAGTTGCCACCTCACAAAGAGAGAGCGACGACAACTATCGGGATGTGATTGCCTTACTAGCACCGCGCTGGCGCGTGATATGCTGCAGGGATGGCATCCAGTGGATCCTCCAGAAAAAGGAGGCCTCCCATGAGGCACCTTGGCGCGGCGTGAAGCACTTCACCACAAAAGCTGCGTTAATCGAAGCCTGTGGGAGCTTAAATCTGCTGTCAGAGCCAAATGCAGAGGCCGTTTTATATGCGCTGCCTGAGCGCATCTCAGGCTATCGTAAATAGAAAAACCCATGGCGCTTAAGCCATGGGCTAACTGGTTGTGTAGAGTGCAAGCTACCCCATTATTATAACCTATGGATCGCAGCGCCTCAAGTATGAGGCAAGACAAAATGTCGAAACCGAGCATTGGAAACTTAACAGAGCAGAGTGCAAAAATCAGCATCCTGAAAAACGAAAGCTGGATGGGAAAGCGCTTCTATATTGATCAGCATCATGTATTGCAAAAACAGGCGAACGGGCTTTTCAAAAAGGGCCATGTCAGAGTTTGCAGTACCCCCCGCGCCGCTGATCTTCTGGCCGTAGCAGAACAGTTAAAGCCCCAAGAAGCCCTCTGCCTGGGCGTCCCGGTCAATGGGCAAATAAGCGCGCCTGTTGTTACCCGAAAATTACAGCAACATTCCTCTGGATGCATCACACGCACCAAGGATGACTTTTGGTTTGCTCAAGGGGAAGGCTGGTTGCTCATTGACCACGATACAAAGGAGCTGCCGGACCCTGTAAAAGCCAGTTTGGAAGCATTCGGCGGTGCCATAGGCGCTTTAACCAAGATTTGGCCAGAGTTGGAGCGGGCAGACTATCTGATCAGGCCATCCTCTTCCGCTGGCGTCTACGTGGAAGGTCGTGAACCGGCCGATGCCGGGGGCTTTCATATGTTTGTGCGCTTGGCAAATGCCCGCGATATTCCACAAGCCTTGCAAACACTGCAATCGAAGTGCTGGGAGCAAGGCCTTGCTTATCACCAGATTAGCAAATCAGGCCAGCTGCTAGAGCGTTCGATACTGGATGTCAGCGTGGGCAGCCCGGAGCGCTTGATATTTACAGCAGCGCCAATGCTGGGCGCTGGGGTTTTGCGCAGGCCTCCCCCCACGGTTTGCCATGATGGAGCGGCCATAGGCGCGCCTTTGGGTCTGCAATCACTGCTGTGGAGCAGACAGCGGGACATAAACCGCCAGCAAAGCAAACCGGCCGCAGAGCAGCGCCTTGATGTCTTTTTGGAAGAGTGCATTGAAAACCGGATGTGCGACCATGGCGAAACTTATGACAAGGCAGCCAGCATTGTTAAGGCCCGAGTGATTGATGGTTATCTTTATGATGATGACCGCCTGGAGCTGCCAAACGGTCGGTCTATACGCATTGCTGACGTGCTTGACCGCATAAAGCCGGGCGATGTGGTGGCATGTGCTGACCCTGTTGAGGGGCGAGAATACAACCCCACGGCAGCAGCTGTGATATGGAAAGCTCCTCACCCGTCGCCTGCGCTTGTCAGCCATGCCCATGGGCTTATCAGAGTTTTTACATTCGCGCGCTTTGAGCCTTTTTAAAATGATATTCGGGGGGCTGGACAATGATGTTGAAAATACGCGATCTAGATGACCGTCAATTGGCCTTTATGCTCGATGAGCACTATGGCTGTGATAATTTGTTAAAGGGACCTTCCGGTGTTTGGTGCTTTGACGGCCGGCTCTGGCGAAGGCTTTACGATGATGAGCTGAAGGCCGTAGCAACAAGTGTTCTGGCCGAGCGCGTCGATAAAGTCATGCGTCATCGTGTTACGAGTATGGTTGAGATATTCAAGGTTCACAACTGGATGCCTGATCTGGCGTTTGAGCTGGGCGATCCAAACCTTCTGGTACTGGCCGACGGTTATTGGGCTTATCAAGACGGGAGGTGGCGCAAGGTAACAGTCGACAAAGAGCTTCGGCGGCGTGTGGGCTTTGGGTGGCGCTATATGGATAACAGGCCCACCCAGTTTGACAGGTTTTTGCGTGAAATTCTCTGCGATGCGGATGGGCACCCGCTTGATGACCACGAGCAGCTCACCAAGCTTATCTGGGAAATGCTGGGGTACTGTCTGGCGGCTCATACGCTCTATGAGCGGTGCTTTATTCTTTGCGGTCCGGGGGCCAATGGCAAAAGCGTCCTTGGTGCAGTGGCAAAGGAAATGGTTGGCCGCGCCTATACTGCCTCAGTGCAGCCTTCGCAGATGGGCAGTGTCTTTCAGCGTTCAAACCTTGAGGGGAAACTGCTTAATCTTGTCACAGAGCTGAACCAGAATGAAGAGCTGGAAGATGGGATGCTGAAAGCGGTCATCTCCGGCGAAATGATGTCGGTTGAGAAAAAGCATGAGGCTCCAAGGGAAATAGAACCCTTTGCCAAGCACATTATCCTGACAAACCACATGCCCCGCATTCGCGACTACTCTGATGGCCTCTTTCGGCGTGTGAGCATTGTCAATCTGCAACGGCAGTTCCTGGGAGGCAACGCAGACCCCCACCTACTGAAGAAATTCAAGGGGGAGATGGACGCGATAATGTCCCGTGCAATGGATGCTTTGGGTGCTTTGATAGAGCGTGATGGCAGATTTACCGATGCGCCGAGTTGCGAGGAGGTAAAGAAATCCTGGCGTGCCGATAACAATAACGTTGAGCAGTTTCTGCAGGACTCTGTTTATCCAAACCCTGACGGCCGAGTTGCGGTGCAACCGCTCTATGACGCCTATACCGGATGGTTTGCAACCACTGGCCTGCGCGGTCAACTTGGCCGCCAGCAATTTGCAAGGCGTGTAGAGGCTGCCGGTCTGCAAAAGATACGCATGAGCGAAGGCTACTGCTTTGCCGGGATTAGCCTGCGATGACGGCTCATCATGCACAAAGTGTACTTAGTGTACCAAATTCTGAAAATGTTAATAACAATACAAACCCTAATCAAAGTTCTATTAATGTTTCTGGAAAGTACACTAAGTACACTTCTTACATCCCTTGGCCTACACCATGTGAGGTGGCTTTGGAGATGGAAAACATGGCGTCATGCGAGCGCTTGGCAGCCGCATCAGCCGGGATGGCCGAGTTTGACTGGGCAGAACACTGCCTAAAACAAAAGCTCCGGATTCCCCAGTCAGAGCCATTGGGGAAGTATATCTATCGGCAGTGGACCGTTGAGATAGGTGCACCAACTTTAAGCTAAACCGCGATGCTGCTCTTACAGAGTGGCTCTCTTTTGTAGCCTCATAAAATGCACGCTCTCAACGCTTCTGATGCTTGAGCCGATTTGTCTGACAGCACCCTTTTGATCCAAAAATCCAATAATTCATCTAGGACTAATACAATTAATCCGAGTAAGTTTCCATTTTGCTAGTGTAGTAAGAATTATTTGGATCAATGCTATTTAGCAATTTATAGCCTAGAAAATTTGATTTTCGCTTACTTGCAGGGATTGGCTTGACCTTTTCCAAGATCAAATACTCAAGGTTTTTTAGATTTTTGTTTCCAAGCACATAATCTCTCATCAGTTGATCTAGACTAAAATGTGCCTTTTCAAAATCTCCACTTTCAATCAAATTCATGATTGTTTTTAGTCGACGTGGTTGATCATAATATCTCAATTCAGCAATTAGTTTTGAATTGCGAGCCTCTAGAGCCTCCAATTCTGCAAACAATTCTTTGACTGTAGTTTCTTTTGCTTTGACTGTTACTCTCAATTTCCGAATTTCCTTTTGCGCAGAATTTAAATCAGATTGAATTTTTTGCTCTCGCTGAAAAATAGTATCTGCTCTAGCAATGCAGCCAGGGTTTTCAGAAACCTCGTGAGGTAGCGAAGAAAGTATTTTATCAAGTTGTTCTAAACGAAATAACTTTGGCCTGCTTTTATTGTATTCTTCAATATAAAATTTACGCGATACACGAGCAAAGTTTTGATCAAATTGTCTCTTTATCGCAAGCAAATCTGCGCTGGGTGCATTAATTTTTGGGATATACGATTTATTAATTATATCTCTAAAATCAGCACTTCTCAATTTGCATGCTTGCCACTCTTCTTTAGTTTGTGTGTCAATATAATTCACAAGTTTACTTGCATTTAGAGAAGAAGAGTCTTCGAACAATAGTTTGTTACCAGCTACGTCTAAACTAATTACTTTCTCTTTACTTGCAACACAGGTAATTTCTTTGTCCAGCGATGTGAAATTGATTACTCCAAATGACTGATTTTCTTTTTTCAAAAATTGCTCTTTTACTATAAATCCAGTTGTATCTTTTATTGCTTCTATACATAGATCGATCGGCCTACCAAATGCTGCTGAACAAAAAAGAAAACATGCAAAAAAGAGAACTTTTGCAGTTTTACCAAATATTGTAAAAATCATATCGATTATCCCTTTATGCCACAATATTAGCAAACGAATTTGGATATATAAACAATTTTAGAAAAGGATCACGGTTATCTAACCCGAAACTTAGCCCAAAGTGGTTTACAGGCTTACAGGGCTAATCGCTGGCAGCGG
>CABXKH010000084.1 GCA_902512685.1 Paracoccaceae bacterium
GAGTTCGATGGAAATCGAAGTATCGCTGAAAGTCGACGGATGGGCAAAGCACTCGTATTGTGCGGCTGGGAACGCGAAGGTAAATTTAGCAGTGGAAACCGGCGTAATCAGGTGAGGTTTATCAATCTGTCGCCAAATGAAAAATAAACCGTGAATAACTATAGCTGCTAAAGCTAAACCTCAAAGTACACTTCCTTGAGAGGGTGCACAGCTTAACGGTTAGAAACAGCCCAGTGGTCCCTATTGTATCGCCGATCCACCCCAAGCTGTGGATATCTCAATCTTGTCACCTGGGATCAACTGCAACCCGCTGGCAAACTGGTAGATCTCACGCTCACCGTTTGGACTTTCAATTGTCAACCGGTTCAGACCACCCAAAGCACCCCCCGGCAAGGACCAAACTGGGACTTGGCCGTGGGAATAGCCAACCGAAACCGTAGCTGGTGCTAACACCTGGTAGATCGTGTTGACGCCATGCCCCCCGCGATGCTGGCCTTTGATTTCTGGTGCAATGTTCAACGACTTGCCGATAACCTCAACGCCATAGCGTGTCTCAGCAATTTCGACAGGGCAATTGAATGTGTCGCCATGGCTGGTTGAGTACATGGCATCAACACCGGGACGGTCACATGTCGCACCCCAGCCACCCATCTGCGGTTCAACCATTGTATAGCGGCGCCCGGTCTGGGGATGAATTCCGGCAATCACAGTGCCGAAAATAGTTGCAAAATGCCCTGCGGGCAGAAAGTCTGGCAATTGTTGTGCAAGGCAGTGCCATAAAAGATCAAACAGCCGGATCCGGGTTTCAAAATAGTAGCCGTGGGGCGCAGTGAGACCGGGATCAAAGATAGTTCCCTTTCGGGTCAACACCTCAAGTGGTGCGAACGAGCCGGCATTGGCGAACCGATCGGGATCAGTCAGGGCTTTAAAAAACATCTGGCAGGCGATAATCGCGCCGTCACGGCTTGTGTTGTAAGGCCCCTGGGACTCATCAGGTGCGTCTCGCAGATCAACTATGAACCGGTCATTACTGATTTTAATCGAGACGACCCATTTTTCGCCGTTATCCTGTGGTTCGCTGATGCTGAACCTTCCTCGAGGTAGGCGAGTAAGCCCTGCTCGAGCCCGTTTCTCTCCAGTTTTCCGCGCGTCTTCGATCGCATCCGCCAGCGTATCGGCTCCGAAGCGGTCGCATAAATTGCGTATTACTCCTGCTGCCCGTCGCCCGGCCGAAACCTGCGCCCAAAGGTCTCCAGTGACAAACTCCGGTAGGCGTGAGTTGGCGCTGATGATGTCGAATACAGCTTCAACCCGCTCGCCTTGTTTAAACAGATGCACGACAGGTAAACGCAGCCCTTCGGCAAAGATCTCAGTCACATCCACAGCCATCGACCCCGGTGTACGCCCGCCGATATCACCCCAATGGGCGATCGAAGCGACCCAGGCTACGCAGACCCCATCATGAAAAACCGGTTCGGCCAACACGACGTCATTCAAGTGTGTTACACCGCCAAAATTAGGGTCATTGACTATGAACACGTCACCCTTTTCTATCTGGCTACCTACTATTGCAACGATGGCAGAAACCGCCTTGTCGAGCACGCCAACAAAAGATGGGATGCCTGCACCAGAGCTGACCAACGCGCCTGTGGCGTCTGTCACCCCTGTGCCTACGTCTAACACTTCGTATATGATCGGGCTCATCGCGGTCTTGCGCAAAACTTCGAACATTTCGTCCGCTGCAGTATCCAACCCGGCCTGAATTACAGAGAGTGTGAATGGATCAGACACCAATCAGAGCCTCCGTTCGAGGCATGTTCGATAGAATCTCTGGGCCATCCGAGCGTAAGATCACGATGTCCTCAAGCCGAATACCAAACCTCCCGGGGAGGTATATACCGGGTTCAATCGAAAATACCATGCCCTCCTCCAGAACAGTTTGCGAACTGGCGGTTATGTAGGGCGGCTCGTGCACTTCTGTGCCCATTCCATGACCGGTGCGATGCACGAAAAAGTCACCGAAGCCTGAATTTACGATCACCCCGCGCGCTGCGTCGTCAACTTCATGCGCCTTCACGCCGGGTCGCGCAGCTTTCAGTGCAGCTTGGACTGCAGATTCGACTATTTCATGCACTTCGCGATAGCCTTCAGGGGCCTCACCAATTAGTGCCATTCGGGTAATATCACTGGAATAGCCATCTTTTCCGGCGCCGATATCCATTACCACTGCATCGCCAAGTTTTAGCACAGTTTCGCCAGTTTGGTGGTGTGGGAAAGCGCCGTTTGAGCCTGTACCGACAATGCTAAAAAGAGGGTTCGCACCAGATATAGTGAAGTGTTTGCGAATGATGGCAGCCACTTCAAGCTCTGTCATACCTGGCCTCATCGCAGCCCATGCGGCCTGCATGACCTCATCAGCAATCTGCGCATTCCGCTTCAACGCGTTATACTCGTCAGCGTCCTTCTGCATCCGCAAGGCTCCGATAGTTGAGGAAGAAAACTGTCGTTTTGCTAATGGCAACGTATTCTCCAAAAGGCCGGCAAAATCGGCACGCATAGATTCGTCCAGTGCGACGGACCTTGCATCATCGGCTCCAATCTCAGTAAGTAGATGGGTTAAAGCCGCCTCAGGCCCCTCAGCATCAGACCACTCAAAAAACGGAAAATTGGTCTGTTTTCGTGCGCTTTCGGCTTCAAGCGCGGGCATCAGGAACCCATGCCCAATTTGCGTTACACAAAATAATAGAGGGCGCTCGTCTCCATGCGGTCGCACATTCAAAAGCCAACCTAGATGTGCGCCAGGGCCAATGGCGACAAGATCAATTTCCTCATTTCGCATTTTTTCACGGAGCGTTGCAAGTCTGTTAGTCATGTCTCAGGTGTTTCCTATCCTGTTACCAAAAGCATTTTTTGCATCAAACACACCCAATGCGGCCATCTCTGCCTCTGGCGGTGCCTCACTTGTCCATTTACGCGATGGTACCCAACCGCAATCACGGATTAAACTGCCAGCATATTCCGCACGCTTAAAGGCTGCGATTGAGGGGTCAATGACTGGCACGCCGAGTTTGTCTTGCAGCTTTTCGTGGAACCCGATTTCCAGTGTGCATCCCAAAATCAGTGCTTCGGCATAATCCTCGTCCACGGCACGGCGGCCCGCGTCGAGCAAACGGCGTTCGGTTTCAGCATGGTCTTGCTGGAATTCAGTTACTCCAAGCCCCACCGCATAAAAACCGGAACACTTATCACTGTAACCATAACGTTTTACAGTTTCGCCCATCTGTTCGACCCATTTGCGGCGTCCAACGATTATGCCGAAGCGGTTCGCGAGAGAGGTTGCAATTTCGCAGGCTGCTACGCAGGGTGCCATGACGACCATATCGCCGGACAATTCGCGTGCGTCCAAAAGACCTGTGTCGTAAAAGCATCCGATAACGAAGGCGTCAAAACCCTCTTTTGCCGCACTGCGTACAGCTCGCAGCATGCCAGCGGTTACCATAGCCTCATAAGAACGATATTCAATATGATTGAACGCGCCCTCTTCGGGATGCAGCGACGTAACTACAATTTCTGTGCCAGGCAATCGTCTGGCTCGCAGTGCATCGAGGAATACCTGATCATAGGCATCGTTGCCCACAGGGTTGTGGTACATGATTTTCAAGGGACGGATCATTTTAAACCCCTGGATAAATTTCGGTCGCACGTGCCGCAGTAACGATACCGTTCTTTATGTCGTTTCTAATTGCCTCTGGCTCTCGCAAAGCCGGGTCACCATAGCCCGCCCCGGATGAAGTGATGACACGAACAACATCGTCAGTGGTGATATCAAGGCCGGACACAAAGGAATATCGCTCCGTACCTGATGGCTTGACCACTTCTACATAATTACCAGAACCTTCTACACCTCCCTCAAGCGACCAGGGTTTGACACGTGAACGGGTGTAACCTGCAGTCAAAAAGCCGTTTTCCGTGCGGATGCGGTATTCCAAAACCAACCCACGCCCACCTGTGAACTGGCCTTCCCCGCCGGGTTGCGTGTTCAAAGCCATTTTATCCACGTAGAGCCCGTTGCGGGCCTCAGAAATCTCGGCGGGTGTATTGTAGGTCTCGCCATGGAAACCCGAAAAGATGCATGGATTGCCATCATGGCCTTCCCAGCCCCCCCCAACCGCCGATCTGTGGTTCGATGATAGTATACTGGCGGCCTGTATCGGGGTGAATGCCGCCGATGAACGTCCCACAGATTGAGCTGAAATGACCCGAGGGCAGTCGTTCCGGAACGTGCGGCGCCAGACAGCGCCATATCAGGTCGTATACCCGTACTTCTGTCTCAAAATAGAAGCCAATTGCCGCCGGTTCCTGCGCATGAAAAACCGAGCCTTCCCTTGTCAGCACCTTAAGCGGTCGGAACGATCCGTCATTGGCCGGAGTTTCGGGATCGGTCAGCGACTTGAAAACCATCTGCGCACAGACAATAGTCCCATCGCGACTGGTGTTGGTAGGACCGGCGTCCTGATCAGGGTTGTCGCGTAAATCGACGACGAACTCATCATCGTTTATCGTGATCTTCACGTTGAAAGTCCGCCCGTCATCCTGCTCTTCACTTAGTTCAAAGGTTCCTTTGGGAAGCTTGACCAGCTCTGCCTTGGCAGTCTTCTCTCCAAAATCCATAAAGCCTTCCATTGCCTGCACGAAGGTGTCGGCGCCGTATTTCTCGGCCAATTCACCCAAACGCTTGGCACCAACACGCACCGAGGCAATGGCCGCCCAGACATCACCAAGCAGGAAATCAGGCATGCGGCTGTTGCACGTAATGATGTCCATCACGCTCTGCTCAGTTTCACCTTCGCGGATCAGGCGGATGGCCGGCAAGCGTAGCCCTTCCTGAAAGATCTCGGTCGCTTCGCCCGAAAGAGATCCCGGTGCCATACCCCCCACGTCGGAATTATGCGCGATATTGGCTGACCAGGCGATGAGCCTGTCATCAGAAAAGATTGGCATCGCCAGTACAAGATCGTTGAGGTGGGTCACGCCACCGTGCCAAGGATCATTGGTTATATAGATGTCGCCGGGGTGGATATCGTCGAACTTACCGATGATATACTGCACCGACTTGTCTAGCACTCCGACAAAGGCCGGAATACCGGCACCCGAGGATGCAATGCGCCCTTCGGCGTCGGTAATCCCCGTGCCCATGTCGAGCACCTCGTAGATGATAGAGGACATAGCGGTCTTGCGCATCGCGGCGAACATCTCATCCGCAGCGGCCTGAAGAGAATTCTGGATGATTTCCAGTGTGATAGGATCGTTACTCATTTGGCCTCTCCCAGGTCTATATGGATGTTGCTATAGGCGTCGATATGCACGTTGTTTCCAGGATGGACCACAACGGTCGAGCCGCTATCTTCGATGATCGCCGGGCCTGTGAAGGCCATGCCGGGTTTCAGTTTGTCACCATCATAGATATCGGCCATGTGCGTACCTTCCAGCGCATAATCGACGTTGCGCTGGCCCTTGTTCGCCGGGCTTGCGTCCACAGCGCCCAGAGGTGTCGGCGACATGGTCAGCTTGCCAACTTCAGCACGCGCCACAAGGTGGATACCCACCAACTCAACAGGGGCCTCAAGCCTATAGGTATACTCGCGTTCATAAGCTTTGTGGAAGGTTTCGGAGATGCGATTCAAATCTGCATCAGTCACTGGGCCGTCCAACAGCACTTCGGTCGTGTGTTCCTGATTTTGATAGCGGAACTTGCCGTAACGCAGGAACGAAACCTTGGCTGGGTCTACTCCTTCGGAAACAAACGTATTAAGTGCTGTGGTCTCGGCATCAGCAAAAATACCTTCGATCTTGTCGCCAGCACCCATTGCCAAATCGGCGAGCTGGGTGACAAAGTAGTCGCGACGCAGATCTGACATCATCATGCCCCAGGCTGAGAATACCGAGGCCGCAGCTGGGACGACAACTTTTTTTACCTGCAACTCCTGCCCAAGAGCGACTGCATGCATTGATCCGCCGCCGCCAAAGGCCAGCAGGGTGAAATCACGCGTGTCGTGGCCACGGTTGAGCGACACCAGTTTAAGCGCGTTGACCATGTTGTTATTGGCGATGCGCACGATACCTTCGGCGGCTTCGGTAATGCCTATACCCAGCTTTTTACCCACGGCTTTCAGAGCAGCCTCAGCCGATGCCATATCAGCCTTGATCGCACCACCGCAGAAATAGTCGCGGTTAATCCGGCCCAGCCAGAGGTTCGCATCAGTAGTCGTCGCCGCGGTCCCACCCTTGCCATAGGCTGCAGGTCCAGGAACCGCACCCGCCGATTGTGGACCAACATGTAACTTGCCAAAATCATCGACCCAGGCAATGGAACCGCCCCCATTGCCGATCTCAACGAGATCGACCACTGGTACCATAATCGGATAGCCCGCTGATTTTCGACTGCGTTCGATCCAATAGTCGGTCATGATCCGTACTTCGCCATCTTCAATCAGCGAACACTTGGCCGTCGTCCCCCCGATATCCAGCGCCAGCACATTGGGCTCATCTATAAGCTTGCCCAGTTCGGCCGCTCCCCAAAAACCCGAGGCCGGACCGCTTTCTACCATCGTAATTGGAACGGCTGATGTGGCGGCAAGGCTGTCAACACCGCAATTGGATTGCATGATATATGGTGACTGTTTTAGCCCCTGCGACCTCAGCCCCTCATCAAGCTTGCCCAGATAGCTGGCCGCAACAGGCTGCACATATGCCGACAAAACGGCAGTGTTGGTGCGTTCGTATTCCCGCCACTCACGGGTAATCTGGTGGCTGGCGACAACAGATACTTCGGGCCAGAGTTTGTTTACCTCTACCCAAAGAGCTTCTTCATGGGCTGTATTTGCGTAGGAATGTAACAGGCTGATCGCCACCGCCTCGACCCCCTCAGCGCGAAAGTGATCAAGAATTGTAGGCAAACCCGACAAATCCAGTGGTGCGCGTTCGGCCCCCTGATAGGTCATCCGGCCTGGCACCTCAGCACGCAAGTGGCGGGGGACGAAGGGCTCGGGTTTTTGGTAGTGCAGATTGAAGAAATCAGGCCTGTTGCCTCTTGCAATCTCAAGTGTATCGCGAAAACCCTCGGTTGTGATCAGTCCAACG
>CABXKH010000085.1 GCA_902512685.1 Paracoccaceae bacterium
TGGACGTTGAGGGCACGCGATCAATCCGACAGGCTGAAGTAGGTTCTGTGTGCACCATGTTGGATAGGATCAAGGTTCAGCACGATATTGATCCTGAGCGTTTGATTGCGGACAGAGCCTACGGATCAGGCCCCATGTTGGGATGGCTCGTGGATCGCAACATCAATCCCCACATCCCAGTGCTTGACAAGGCTGGTAGGACAGACGGCACATGGTCCCGCACCGACTTTGAATGGGACCCGGACAACAACCAGTACATCTGTCCTGAAGGTGAGCCACTCAAACAGTTCCGTCGCAATTATTCTGATCCCAACCGTAAACCCACCGGCAAAGGTGTCGCCAAGTACCAAGCGCTGAAGCACACCTGTCAGGCGTGCCCGCCATAATTACATAATAAATGGCTTATTTTCAGTAACTTAGAAAAGCTACTATTTTCTAGCCCCCACACTCGCCCCCACAAATAGTGCATTTTTATCTTTCAGACACATAATTCAATCTAAGAGCAGCTAACCATATTTATTGCGATATTTTGTTTGGAAAAAGGTAACTCGCAATAGCACTACTTGGACCACCATCCATTTTATATATTTTTATTGGGCTATGTTCCTAATTTTACTAAATTTTAAGCCTCTAATCTCACGCACGCGCGCGACCTTGCTTTATGTCCTCCTACAGGCCGCGCTTTCACACCACTAGAAAGCTATCCGCGCCTTTTCAATTGATTGTCTAACCCCAATTTTCAGTAGAATTTTTGGATCCGGCGGTTTCATATAAAATGCTTGGCGAGGGCGGTGGACCACTTTCAGGGGGCTATTCCAGTTAAGGAGATTTGTATTAACGCGGCCAAGGCGGCGAATATGTTTGACATTGGTTAAGAACTTCATCGCCTCTGTAACACCCTCCTAGACGGCGTTACCGGCGGTTTCTAACCGATGTCGCGTCAAGTTCGTCAGCCAATCTGGGTCCATTTCAGGCACGGATGACAAGAGTAAATTTGTATATTCGGGATGCGGCGGTTGGAACACATCGGTTTTCAGACCTTGTTCGACCACTTCGCCCTGGTTCATGACCACCACTTGATCCGCGATGGCTTTCACCGTTGAAATATCATGCGTGATGAACAAATAGGTTAGGCCAAGCTCATCTTGAAGCCGCAGCAACAGCTTTAAAATACCTTCTCGCACGATCTGATCCAAGGCCGAGGTGACTTCATCGCAAATCACAAATTCGGGTTCTGCAGCCAGCGCCCGCGCGATACAAATCCGTTGCTTCTGCCCCCCCGATAATTCACCCGGCAAACGCGCTAGAAAGCTTGCATCCAGCTCGATCATCTCAAGCAATTCAACGATGCGCGCCTCTTTTTTTTCACCGCGCATGTCAAGATAAAACTCTAACGGCCTGCCAATAATATCGCGCACCGTTTGCCGCGGGTTCATCGCCGTATCGGCCATTTGATAAATCATCTGAATACGGCGCTTTTGATCTTTGCTGCGCTCAGACAGCTTTTTGGGCAGAGCCTCGCCATTAAACTCTATGCTGCCTGCAAGCTGGGGCAGCAATCCTGTGATCACCCGGGCCGTCGTTGATTTGCCCGAACCAGATTCGCCCACCACCGCAACGGTTGAACCGCGGGGCACCTCGATATCCACTTGGTGCAGAACCTTTACCGTTCCGTAACTGGCATCAATTCCTTTTAAAGACAGCAACGTATCGCTGGGTTTTTGAATTGGCTTCTCCAGCGCCCGTACGGACCATAGCGATTTTGTATAAGCCTCTTTGGGATCGCTTAACATCACCCGCGTGCTCGACTCTTCCACCTCTTCGCCATAGCGCAGCACTTTGATCACATCCGCCATTTGCGCCACCACGGCCAAATCATGCGTGATGTAAATAGCCGCAGTGTTGAACTCTTCAACAATCGCTCGCATCGAAGATAAAACTTCTACTTGCGTGGTGACGTCAAGCGCCGTTGTCGGCTCGTCAAACACGATCAAATCAGGGCGCGGCGACATCGCCATAGCCGTCATCACGCGCTGCAATTGACCGCCGGAAACCTGGTGCGGATATCGATCCCCAATATGATCAGGATCGGGTAAATTTAACGCCCCATATAAGGTTTTCGCATCTGAATGTGCTTCTGCGCGCGGCATAATCTTCGCGCGAATGGTCGAGGCGGTTGTTTGGTCAAGCAAGCGATGCGCAGGGTTGAAGGAGGCGGCGGCAGATTGTGCAACATAGGTCATTCGGTTGCCCCAAAGCCCGCGCTTTTCACTTTCAGACAGCTGCGCAAGATCAGACCCGTCAAAAAGAATTTCACCCCCCGTGATGCGGCATCCCGGCTGGGTATAGCCCATCGCGGCCAGCCCCAAGGTTGACTTGCCCGCCCCGGATTCCCCGATCAGGCCCAGCACCTCACCCCGATGCAGCTTCAGATCAACGCCTTTTACGATGTCATGCCATTTTTCATCTGAAAACCCTTGAATTTTCAAACCCTTTATCTCAAGCAGCACATCGCCTTTTTTCGTTTTATTGCTCATCGCGCAGCCCGCTTGTTTTATGCAAGAACCAATCAACCACAAAATTAATCGCCACGGTAAGCAACGCGATCGCCGCGGCTGGAAGCAACGGGGTTAAGCCCGCTTTAATATCATATTGCGCGAACATAATCAGCGACGCGTTTTCGCGCACCATTGATCCCCAATCTGCGGTTGGGGGTTGAATTCCCACCCCCAGAAAAGACAAAGCCGCGATCGTGAGAAACACGAAGCAGAACCGCAACCCAAATTCAGCGATCAGAGGCGGCATAATATTGGGCAAGATCTCTCGGCGCATAATCCACCACAGGCCTTCACCGCGCAGGCGAGCGGCCTCAACATAATCCATCACCACAACGTTTAAGGACACTGCTCTGGTCAAACGGAACACCCGCGTGCTGTCTAAAACCGCAATAATAAGGATCAAGTTGGTCACCGTTGATCCAAAAATTGACAATAAAACCAATGCGAAAATCAGGCTAGGAATGGCCATCAACACATCTACCGCACGGCTGAGAAATTGATCCAACCAGCTTTGGTTGATCGCAGCAGCAAGGCCCAGAGAGCCACCTATTATAAACGCCAAAAGCGTGGTGGCGACCGCAATACCAACTGTATTTCGTGCCCCAAAAATCATCCTTGAAAAGATATCCCGACCAATCTGGTCCGTACCAAACACATGCTCAGCGCTCCAAGCTGCATAGGGTTCGGGAAAAACCTCAGCCTCTCCATAAGGCGATAAAATCGGCGCGAACACCGCCAATATAATATAACCCAGAATGACGATCATCCCAAAACGGGCTGTCATCGGTGCTTTGCGCAAATCAAGCATCAGGCGTTGCCAAAGCGATCGCTTCTCGCTGACAGCGCCGACCTCACCCAAGGCCGAATATGTGTTAGGTTCTTGGCTCATTTTGGATGCAACAATCTTGGGTTGGTTACAATACCGATGATATCGGCAAGCAGGTTTAACAAAATATAGGTCATTGCGAAAATCAACGCGCAGCTTTGAACAACCGGGATGTCCCGGCTGGCCACGGCATCGACCATCAATTGACCAATGCCCGGATATACAAACACAACTTCCACAACGACCACCCCAACGACGAGGTTAGCAAGGTTTAAGGTAATGACCGTGACAATCGGTGCCCAAGCATTCGGCAAGGCATGTTTCAAAATCAATTCGCGTGGTGTTGCACCTGATAGGCGCGCCATTTGGATATAAGGGCTGGCCAATAGGTTGATAATTGCCGCCCGCGTCATGCGCATCATATGTGCGAGAATTACCAAAGTTAACGTTAGGGCGGGTAAAGCCGACCAATATAGACGCTCGAAAAATTCCGTATCAGCATCCACATTTGCCAGCGACGGGAAGATCGGGAAAAGCGAGGTCAAAAACAGGATCAGAATATAGGCTATAAAAAACTCAGGAAACGAAATTGTCGTGAGTGTGCTCATATTCATAATGCGGTCGTAAGCAGAATTACGATATAGAGCGGTGGTGATCCCTAAAAATAAAGACAGCGGCACGGCAATGATCGCCGCAAACGAGGCTAGGAAAAGCGTATTTTTCAATCTTGGGGCAACCAGGTCAAATACAGCGCGAGACTCGTCAGCGCCGATGACCCCACGCCCAGTATATGAATTACCCAAATCTCCCGACATCAGCGCAGTGATCCAATCGAAATAAAGTAAAACTGGGTGCCTATCGAGGCCCAGCTCCTTGCGGAGTGCCGCCACTGTTTCCTCTGTTGCCGCTCGAGCTAAAATCGCTTCGGCGAAGTCACCAGGTAGCATTTGAATCGATATGAATATGATCAATGACACCATAAACAGTGTAACAATTCCAAGTACCAATCGGTTCAGAATGATCGCTATAATCGGATGCATTTTCTCCACCTACGTCATCGATTCCAGATACTCAAAAATGCGGGCGACCGCCTCGGCACCCGGGTCCGTATGACCCTGAAGTTGTGGTGCGCTGACATAGGCCGCGCGACCAGCGTTTGCCTGGAGCAGGCTCTTCGTGTGATCTGCACCGGCGCGGGCTGCCTTGGCAGCTGGTAGAATTCCCTCGACGAGGGCGGTCAGCGCGGGTTCAAGCGCATCCACCAAAGTGCGGTCCCCGGGTTTTGCACCACCGATTTCCTTCATGCGGTCGAGGCCGACTTGCAGTGCCTCGGTGATCGGCAAATCAGTCCTCAAGGCGTCGGCTGTCGCGTTGAAGAAGATTGATACGAGCACTCCAAATGAGCCACCTATTGTCTGGCTCAGTTCTTGTGCAATGGCCTGACAGAGCTGTGCTGGGTCGGCGAGTGGCAACCGGTCTGTGGATGAAATCAGTGCCTCGGCTGCTCGTGCTACCGTTGAACCGGTATCACCATCGCCAGATTTTGCATCGAGGGCGTTTAGCTCCTCCCTGGAGGCAAGCATCGTTTTGCAACAGCCTGTCAGCATCGTGCGAACCGCAAGATTCACGGAGGGTGCGAACGCAATTGGAGCGATACCTGCCGGCATTGCTGCGACCTGCACAGCCTTAACAGATGAAACGCCGGGCCAGGCGCGCTGTGATGTCGGGGCGGCGAGAAGATCCAGCTCTTCTGCGCTCGCGGGATAGATTGAGACCGAAAAACCATGCATGCCAAGAGAGGTCATCATCGCCGCAGGGCCAATCACATGCGAAATGTTACGGCCAAGACGAGAAAGCCTAAGATCGTTCAGTATCACTGACATTTCCAGGACGGATGTGCCACCTAGGTTATTGACTAGCGCAACATACGATTGGTCTCGAATCCTATCAGCCATGCGGTCAGCAATCGCGGCCACTGCCGTGTGAGCGCCGGAAAAATCGACCTGCTGGACGCCCGGCTCGCCGTGAATGCCGAGGCCCAGTTCGACCTTTCCAGGCGGAATGCGGGCTTCTTTCGGCGATCCTGGAACGGCGCACGTGTCTAGTGACATTCCGAAGCTCATCGTTCCGTCCGCAACCCGCCTTGCGGCTGCCGCTACTGTCGAAAGATCCGCACCGCTTTGCGCTAGTGCGCCCGCGATCTTGTGAACTAGGAGTGTTCCTGCAACCCCGCGCGGTTGCGCCAGATCGGGTAGGGCGATGTCGTCACCTACGATGACGACCTCCACTTTGTGACCCAGACTGCGCGCTCGTTCCGCTGCCAGCCCGAAATTGAGGCGGTCTCCGGTGTAGTTCTTCACGATCAGTAGGCAGCCAGCGGAGCCAGTGACCGCGAGGATGCCAGCTAGTACCGCATCAACGCTAGGGGATGCAAAGATATCGCCACAGATTGCAGCGGTCAGCATGCCTTCGCCAACAAAACCAACATGCGACGGCTCATGGCCCGACCCACCACCAGAGACCAGTGCCACCTGCGATTTTTCCCAATCATTTCGGAGAACGACGCGAATATGTGGATAGCCGTCGATGCGCGCAAGCCTGCCGCCCGACCCGGCTAAAATTCCATCAATGGCTTCAGTGACGATGTCTCTGGTCTCATTTACAAAATGTGCCACGGGGGCTCTCCTCTGGTCTTTGGAAATGCGGTGCTTCGGCCGCCGACTTTCCGCTGATCTCGACGCCAATGACTTAGGATTGGCGCAACTTGGTGGCGTCTGCTTCGCCCTTAGTCCTGTCATGGAACCCTAGTTGAGCCGAAATATGACCCGCGGCGCCGAGCAGCTTGTCCTTGTGCAACAGCAGATCTTTCACGCTCAATCGGCCCGTCATGTCAAACACGCCGATGGCCGCAACGACATCGCCGTTGTGGTCAAAGACCGGCGCAGCCATACCGACGTCCTGGAGAAACTCTTCGCGATTGCTGATGGCTAGGCCCGTCTCGCGCGCGTTGTCCAACTCAGCCTCAAATGTTGCGGGATCAGTGATGGTCCGATGGGTGAACGCCTCGAACTGCATCATTCCGATAATCGACTTCCGCTGCAAGCTGTTGGAGAATGCCAAGAGAACCTTGCCCGAGGCAACAACGTGTGCCGGAGTCCGATCTCCGACGCGGGGCGCCGTCCGGTGACGGCTGGGGTAATCGATGATTTGCAGCCAAAGCACGTGGCCCTCGTCGAGAATTCCGATGGTGGCTCCCAACTTCGATTCGCTACTTAACTTCTGAAGCATCTGTCCGGCGATATCTACAAGATCGGCGGCGTTCAGTGCATCTGTCGCCAACGACAGAAACTTGGGCCCAGGCCTGTAAAGGTTACGCAAAGGGTCGAGCGCAACAAGGCCTTCCTCCCGCAAAATCGAGAGAATTCTGTGGGTTGAGCTTTTCGGAAAGCCACATTTCTGG
>CABXKH010000086.1 GCA_902512685.1 Paracoccaceae bacterium
CAACACGGTGGCAGCCAACTACGGCTCAGGCTATGCCTTGGAGGTCATGAGGGAGCACATGGAAAAGGTGTGGGGGCTTTGAATATTTTTTGGATATAAAAAATCAAACACAAGCCAGAGCCTTCAATCCCTTCTTGAAAGCTAAGAGCACTAAGCTGAAGAAACTTATCGAAGAAGTGCAAACACAAATCGATGGGTATGAG
This sequence comes from Paracoccaceae bacterium, assembly GCA_902512685.1. Lineage (GTDB taxonomy): Bacteria > Pseudomonadota > Alphaproteobacteria > Rhodobacterales > Rhodobacteraceae > CABZJG01. The sequence goes on from CABXKH010000086.1 coordinate 204, forward strand.
CACTATTATAAGACCCGTAAGCGAGCACGAAGGGCAGTGGACCAGCTTAGCTTCGAGCGTATGATTGAGGCAATCTTATGTGACCTGTGCCTGGTGTTCCTGGACCCTCGGTACAAGGCTTTGCACTTATCACTGAGCAACAAGGTCCTGAGAAAAGCTAGTCGATACAAAAGCCCTGTCTTAGGAAAGACTCTGCCAGACCTGCTGCGCATCATGGAGTCCCCCGAGATGGACTTTGTGAGGCTTACAAAAGGGCGCACAACATTCAAAGTGATTGACCAGGACCTGAACATGGCACCTGCAGGTGGTATCCAGTCCACGCTGACAGCGGGCCCGAAGCTAACCGCTCGCATCCACTCTTTTGCAATAACGCAAGACGACATTGCTTGGTCAGATGAGCAAGAGACAATTGTACTGCGGGCACCCAAGACACCTAGAACTGACATTGCTGAGGCGCTTGAGTATAAAGATAATGATAGTAGCGTTCACTTGCGCCAGCAGATGCAGGCTATAAATCAATGGGTAGCCGCTGCAGATATTGATTGCTCGCTTGCTGGAGTGAATTCGAATGACCGATACCTTAGGCGCATCTTTAATAACGCTTCCTATGAACAGGGAGGCAGGCTTTATGGTGGTTTTTGGCAGCGCATAAAAGCTGATGAGCGCGCTGAGAGTATGTTTATCAACGAGGATGCTGTTGTTGAATGTGACTATGGTCAGATGAGTATTTTACTGCTCTATGCAGAAGCAGGAGCACAAGACCAACTTCCAGAGGGGGACCTGTACGACCTGAGTGATTATGGAATCCCTGAAGACTGCCGTGCAGGGATTAAGAAAGTCATGCAGGCTATCATTAACAGTCCTAACGTCCCTAAGAGGATGCCTAAGGGGGCACGTCAGCACTTTCCCTCAAGAATTTCCCTCAAGAATGTCGTGAGAGCCATTGAGAAGAGGCACTTTAGGATATTCCCGCTGATGACATGCAATATGGGAATGCAGCTCTTTCGCAAAGAGTCAGATATTCTGGTAGACGTTCTACTGAAGTTAAAGGCACAGAGTGTTGTTGCTCTGCCAATCCATGATGCTGTTCTAGTTGCTGATGAGGATAAAGACACAGCAGTCAGGGTCATGAAAGAGGTCTTCAAGAAGCATACTGGGATAACCCCTGAGGTAACCAACTAGGGATACCTAAAGGGAAGGGTATGTATGTTGTAGTAATAATAACAACAACTAGAACAAAGCCCCCCTAAGGGGACCCCTCTTTCCTCTTCATATAGGGGACCCGTAAGAGAGCCTTAGGGGAGGTGGCAACATGTAATGTCACCACCCCCAGAAGAGTATTAGATTAAAGAGTGCTGCAGCATGCACTCCCCCCAAGGGGCTCCCTCTAGCTGTCCATATAGGGGGCCCGTAAGGAACATTGTCTGTAGAAATTATCGCCTGACTACTTGTCTACTTGGCCAGTTCTAATCCCCCGGAAAACCGAGAAACCTCTGGCATCTATAATGGTAACAACCTCATCAAGGAGACCATTATGATGACTACCTTTACGCTGCTCGCACTTGCGGGCGGTGCGCTTCGTGTTGCCCTGAACTGGGTGCTGAGGCGCTACTTTGGGCTGAGCTTAAGCTTTCCGCAAGGCCTGGCAGGAGTGCTTCTGCTTCTGACGGCTCTGCCAGAGTTTATCAGCCCTTTTAGCTTGCAACTGCCCTTTGGCCTAATGCTGGGCCTGTTCCTGCCGGACCTGTTATTCCGGAGGGCCTGGTGATGAGCGTAACACTCAAGGACCTACGTCCTGGGTGCATCGTCCTAATAGCAGGGTTCGATAACATCCCAGACCACCAGTTCCAAGTTGAGGAGGTCTTCGAGGACCTTGTCACCGGCACTGCCCTCACAGGACCCTTCGCCGGTGAATATGGCGAGCCAGACATAGAATTGGTTCTGCGGGTCCTTCTAGCAGATGGCACCAAAGGGGCTCAGGGAACTGCTTAAACCCTGACCCCCATTGTTCTCAATCACAAAATCACAATCACACTGACAAAGCGGGGCTATTGCCCTGGCAGGAGACGTCATGCCGATACACATTAAGTACGCCTACAGGAGGCACAACACCTGGACCTACCGAAGAACCTACCCCCAGCACCTGAGAGGCATATTGGGCTCCTCTCTAAAACAATCCCTGAAGACCAGTGATGCCAAGCTCGCCAAAAAGCGGGTGTCAGAGCTCAACACTAAATTCACAGAAATAGTACAGGAGGCAGAGAGCTATGTTGCTCAGAATGATACCTATAGTAAGAGCAGGAAGATTGGTGTTGCTGTGCCTAGATATAATCGAGCCCAGCTTCTGGGCCAGCACCCAGTTACTGAGTTGGCTTCCAGCTATCTAACGGAAGCTTCACATCGCTTACGTCCTGGTAGCTACAAGTCCGTTCGCTTCGCTTTAGAATTGCTGGTCTCTCATGCGGGAGCGACCCAAGTGCGTGACCTTAACTTGGCTCTGGGCCGAGAGGTTTTAGGGCATATCTTAAGGCTTTCCCCAAATGTCAGGAAGTACTCTGACGCTAAGGGAGCCAGTTTGGCAGAGCTGGTGGCACTATCAGAAGAGAATGAGGCGACGACTCTGAAGCCACAAACTCAAGCTCGTATCTGGGGTCAGATGCAGAACTTCCTTGACTGGTGCGTACAGTCTAGGGAACTGCAGGCCAACCCTTGGGGGGGTCTCGTAGTGACGGACAAGCCAGAGTTCAGCCCGCATGGTATCTTGAAAGATGAACAGGTTGTCTTGCTGCTCAACAGGAAGGATTGCATTCTACACAACCTGCTATTGTTTTGTCTGCTAACAGGGATGCGCTCTGGGGAAGCCTGTGGCCTTTTAACTGAAGATATCATTAGCAAGGGCAACCTCGGGCGGTTCGTCAGGGTAGCACCTAATGACATTAGGCAGCTAAAGTCCAAGGCTGCTCAGAGAGAGGTGCCTCTGCATAGCATCCTTGAGAGCTTGCTGCACACCTCCCTACCAACAACTGGCAGACTGTTTCCTGCTATGACAGTGGATAAGGTGGTGAAGCGTTATGCTTGCCTGAGGCGGCAAATACCAGAGCTAAGGGGAACTGTGTTCCACTCCACCCGCAAGTGGTTCATCACCCAGTGTGAGCGCACAGGCACCCCTGAGCACTTCACCGCCTCCCTTGTGGGACATCACTCTGCACGCTCAGCAAATAAGCTGACCTACGGGCTTTATTCCGCAGGCATCAGTGATGCGCAAAAGCGAGATATCATTGACCAGGTAAAGATGCCTCAGGGCGCAAGGCTATGAGCCGAACCACTATAGCAGACCCCTCCCTCATCCCTGACATCGAAACCTTTGAGGAGCGAGTAGCCATTATGGTGCACGCGGGCGGCATTCCAACTGACCAAGCTAAGGACCTTGCAGCGCAAGCCCAAGGTTTCCGCAGTCAGGCTCATTACTGGGCGTGGCTCAGGGTCTATGTCGACAGGAAACGGTTGGGGTAGGGCCAACACCAAAACCAAGCCAGCCTCCCAGAGTGGGGGGCTGGGCATGCTTTTCTATTTTTTTGCAAAGAGGCGTTGTGGAAGGATTTGCTAGTTTGATGGAAGAAAACACATCAGATGATAAGGTGCGTTGGAATAGGCGCAGAGGAGCATTAGCTTATTTTATCCATAACTCCATGAAGATGAACTTCAAACTCACGCAATAATCGCAAATTATCTTCTTGATTTAATCTCTTTCGTGCCGTTCCAAATCCTAAACAACAGATTTTACATAATTTATTGTACCAAAAGAGGTAAGGACAGAATAGTATTTGCTTACTCGTTCCATTGACAGTGCATAGGTCAGTGTGAGAAATTGACCCCGTGAAGGTGAGAAATTGCGAGTGCGAATTTGAAAAACCCGAATTTCTTTAGTACGCTGAACGCCATTAAGGTAATTTTAAGCTTAAACTCTCATTGAGCCTACACAACGAGAAAGATTGGTTCATATTCTGAGAAGACTAATACCATGTTCAAAAAATTAAAAAATGCAGGATTTGATTGCCAAACTAGTAACCACGCTGAAGCAATAATCCAAAGCGACTTTAAAGCCGAATTTCAGGAAATCGAAATCGCTTTGCTTAATATGAGTATACCTATCGAGGAATTGATAGGTTCAGGCGGAGGAGAGGCGCAATCTACTCAAAGACTTCGAAAAAGGCTCTATAAATCTAACTGGAACAAGCATAATTTTGATTTCCAATTAACGGTAGACGGTCAATTGCGAGTCTCAACTAGCCATGAAGTTGACCATGTTCGCAGGAGTGCCGCAGGAATAATTGCGTGTGAAATAGAGTGGAATAATAAGGACCCTTTTTTTGATAGAGACTTAGAAAATTTCCAAAGGCTACATGCACAAACTGCAATATCTGTAGGTATTATTATCACTAGGGGCGCTTCTTTACAAAATGACTTAAATCGTTTGATAGCGAACTGTATACGCAAGCATGGTTTTATCGACGATAGGGCAATGGTTCAGAAGTTTGGAATGAAAGATAGAACTAAGCGGCAGAGAGATGCAGTAAAAAAGTTGGAGGATAAACAAATGCCTTTTGCCGAAGCTTTTACAAAACAATTCGTATCTGACAAGTTTGGAAGTGCGACAACCCACTGGGATAAGTTGATAGAGCGATTAGATAGAGGTGTAGGTAACCCATGCCCTTTGGTCCTAATTGGTTTGCCAACATCTATTGTGAAAATCTGATTTCTGGTATGGATACAGGCTTAGAGTAACTACTTAAATAGAAGGTTATTTTTAAAGTTGCGAAAAAGTAATTTTAAGTATCTAGTTTTGTGCCGCTGAATTTTTGGTTGATGAAACAAGCTACAAAAACCCCAATACATATAGGTACGTTATATTTTGATATCTTAGAAAATGCTAAATTTTCCATTCCTTCAGGGTAAAGTAATTTTTTTAGAAACTCCAGCAAATCTGTTTGATTTAAATCTAACCAATTTCCATTTTCTTTTTCGGAAATCACCAGCTCTTCCAGATTATCTACCAACGTAAAAGGATGCAAACCTTGGCCAGTATTTGACCATCTACGCTGAATACCTGACAATCCTTCAAGGTCTACATTGTTTTCTAAGTTTGCGATTAAATTATCACCCAATTCCCAAAGCTCTTCCGATACACTTAAGGACAATTGTTTCGTTGAGTCTAAGGTAAAATCTCTGCGAATAATTCTTTTTGAGTCTCCAAAATAAAACTGAACGCCCCATTTTGACGGTCCGTCTAAATTACTTAAATCAAACCGAGTACCGCTCTTGAAATGCAAACTCGGGATAGCAAAACGGAAGCGTCTACTTTGGGGGTATGTTCTACCAATCTTATCGGGGCGAGTTTTTACCGCATCTGCGCCTTTTAGTATTTCATTGGCATTTAATTCTTTGGGCAGCCTTAATTCATTTGCAGGAGTACCTTTGATGGCCTCTGCGAGTAGATACGTGAACACTGGGGGGATAGCATTTCCGACCATTTTTAATTTTTCGGAATGGCTCTTGCCAATAAACTGGAAGTTTACCGGAAAGCTCTGTACCGAAGCTCTTTCCCTTACAGATAGTCTTCTATATCCATTTGCCTTTTGGTCGTGAATAATCAGACTTTCTCTCGAAACGCGCGTACAAGTGGCTGTGACTGTCCTACTTGTGCGTTCCATCGGTTCTGGAAAGGCCATGACGTTATAAACAGGATGCCTTTCCTTCATATCCCGATTAAAACGAGTCTCTTCCCAATTGAGTATTTCTTCACGTTCGTTATCAAAAATCGTGATTTTAGATTCATTTGAAAAGTTTGGGTCTTGGTTTAGCTGTAATGAATTAACAACCTCACCAAGGGATTTTGGTTGGCAAACCTCCTGGTAACTTCTAAATAACTCAAAATCAAAGTTACCAATAATGCAACGCTTTCGGCGCTGTGGAACGCCAAACTCTGCCATGTCAAAAACATCTATTTCAGCAGTTTTAAATAAATTAGCGAACTTATGTAGTTGACCACCCTCTTGCAATTCTTGCTCAACTACTTTTTTTACACGTGGTACATTTTCAAATGCCCAAATTTTAGGTCTGGTGTGCTCAACAACTTTGAGAAATTGCACAATATCCTTGAGGCCATCGGCAATATCTCCAGACCCGCCGCGATTAGAATATGAAAATTGAGTACACGGAGGGCTGCCAACAACAACATCTACGTCTTGGGGTAATGTGGAGAAATCTAGATTTCTGATGTCAATTAAATCTACTGATGAATTAGTGTTTGCGTGATGGGTTGCCGCCGCTGGCTCCCACCACTCATAAGATTTTACAATCTCTATACCCGCAAGGCTGAAGCCTAGTGTCCAACCGCCCACGCCTGCATATAAGTCAATTGCTTTCATAAATCGTCCAATTTTCTTCAGTGCTAACATATTCAATTTCTTAGATCCAGGCTTTTTTTCATAAAATCGCTTGGATTCAATTCGTGGACCGCTTTCGGGACCGCTTTTCCAAAATGGCACCTCAATAAGTCATTGAAAAGAAACAACCTTATTTAAGTTCGGTCGCATCCCCGGTGCGCCACATATC
>CABXKH010000087.1 GCA_902512685.1 Paracoccaceae bacterium
AGCGGCAGGAAGCCCGGAAAGCGCCTCAGATCAAGGTTTTTGCCAGCCATCAGTCTTGATCCCTCGTTTGTTGGCGGGCATATAACGTCAGGACAATCAGCACCAAGGATAGCAAAATCATCGAAGCGGCGGCTCCGAACGGCCAGTTACCAGCGTTGCCTTTGAATTGCTCCTCAATCAGTGAACCGATCATGAAGGTCTTTGCCCCCCCCCAATAGGTCAGGCGCAAGAAACGCACCAAGACTGGGAACAAACACGAGGATACAGCCCGCAACTATTCCGGGCTTGACCGCCGGCAGGATGATTTTTGTCAGCGTCACGGTGCGTGAGGCATAAAGGTCGGCAGCTGCCTCACTCAGCGCAAAGTTATAGCGCTCGACGGCGGCGTAGATCGGCAGCACCATGAACGGCAGATACGAATAGAACAGGCCAAGTTGGACTGCCAAATTCGTATTAATGATGTGAAATGGCTCTGTGATCAGACCGGAAGAAATCAAAAACTCATTTATTGGACCGTTGTCCCGGATAAGAAATTTCATTGAAATCGTGCGAATCAGCAAGTTTACCCAATAAGGGATTGTGATCAAGAACAACCAAATCGTACTGTTCCGCCCCGTGCGGGTGGCGATGAACCATGCGGTAGGAAAACCTATGATCAGACAGAAAAACGTGGCAACCCCGGCCTGCCAGATCGAGCGCCAGAAAATACTGATGTAGGTCCATTCAATTGTGGGCGGGCTGTCTCCAAAAAGCCCACGATCAAAAAAGAACTGATCGTAAGCAGCAATCGAGAATTCCCAGATAACGCCACCGCGAAATTCCTTTGTTAAGAAAGAGTACATCAACATCATTGCGACTGGCACAACCAGGAAGAAGCCGATAATGATCCACGCAGGTAAAATTAATGGTACGCCAAAACCAATATAGGTGTCAGAGGTTGCTCTTGCGTTTGGGTGAGGAACCGCCGCCATCAGTCCACCAATAAACGCGCAGAGTCTGGCTCAAACTCAAGCCCCACTGATTGACCCACTTCAGGGATTTTGATCTGGGTGGAGTTTTGCATGCGCACCGTAACATGTCCACCGTTCACCAAGCTTACTTCCACGTGGAGGTCCGTGCCAAGATAAATGTGGCGGGTTGCAGTGCCTTGAATGAGACCTTTGCTCAGCGCGGTTATGGCAATACGCTCCGGGCGCACGGATAGATGTCCGGGACCAGAATGCGCACCCTCTGCAGCAGGGCAGGTGATCTGCACTCCACCAGGCAGAATGCACGAGCCTCTGCCTGTATCAAGATCCGTGACATTCACTTCAAGCAAGTTGGTTTCACCTATGAAATCAGCTACAAATTTGTTCTTGGGTGCTTCGTAAATTTCACGTGCACTTCCAATTTGTTGCACTTGCCCGGCCTCAATCACCGCGATGCGGTCAGACATCGTCAGGGCCTCTTCTTGGTCATGGGTGACGAAGATGAACGTGATCCCAGTTTGGTGCTGAATTTGTTGCAATTCCAGGCGCACTGCTTGGCGGAGCTTTAGATCCAGCGCTGAAAGTGGTTCATCAAGCAACAGTACCTTTGGGCTTGGGGCGAGTGCGCGCGCAAGTGCGACGCGTTGTTGTTGGCCACCTGACAATTGGCCTGGCATCCTATCTGCAAAATCCGAAAGCTGGACAAGTTCAAGAACCTCTCCAACTCGGTTTTTGGCGGTTGCTTTGTCTTGACCCAATCGCAGCAAGCCAAACATGACATTCTGGGTCACATTCATATGGGGGAATAAAGCATACTGCTGGAACACTGTGTTGACTGGTCGTTCGTTGGGCAAAAGGTCGGCGATGTTTTGGCCATAAAGAATAATCGCGCCGCTCGAGACTTCTTCAAAACCGGCAATTGCGCGAAGCAAGGTGGTTTTTCCGCATCCAGATGGTCCGAGCAGCGTGAAAAATTCGTTGTCGCGGATATCAAGGCTCACACCTTTTAAGGCAGCAAAACCACCGTACATTTTGGTGACATTCTGAATGTCTACTGCGATGTCGTTGTCTCTAGACATTTTGCTTCTCAATAGCCAAACATGGCTGTACCCCCAATTATTGACTCTTGAGCCTATCCGAGGCAATTTGAGGGGTATATACCCCCAAAGAGGTAAAAATGGTGAATTCTGTAAGCCCCGAAACCTTGTTGGCCCAGACTATCAATTCATTGAACACAGATAGATTTGCGCAAGATCTAAACTGCTGGTTGCGCGCTCTGGCGCACCACGACAACACAACGATTTTAGCGTACTTTCGCGATGAAACGCCACGCTTGTTAATGACAGATGCGGATACTCCGGAAGTCCACCGTGACATGACAACAGTGTACCTAAGTGGTGCCTATTTGCTTGATCCATTTTACGAACTCCACAATTCTGGCGCTGCCGTGGGTCTCTATCGGATTTGGGAGATTGCGCCAGATCAATTCAGTCGAAACCAATACTCTATCGAATACTATCAGCGTACGACTATGGTTGACGAAATTGCTTTCGTCATCTGGCCGACACCTCAGATCAGTGTTCATGTCTGTCTGGGTCGCGATGTGCGATCTGGCCATAGATTTTCCAGGCCCCAAAGGTATGCCACAAAACAAGTACTTCCAATAGTTGAAGCACTTGTTTGCGAACACTGGAACAATTTACGATTTAGCCGTGAGGATCGCAAAGAAAGTATCATTGAACGAATGGTGCGTTTGGTTGATGAAACCCATAGCATACATTTAACCAATCGGCAGGCGGAAGTGGCACTTTTAGTTCTTAAGGGCCATTCCTCAACGTCAATCGGATTGCGCTTGGGCATTTCCCCTCAAACGGTAAAGGTTTTCCGCAAACAACTGTACAAAAGATGTAATGTGTCGTCTCAGGCAGAGTTATTTGGGTTGATGCTTCCAATGTTGCCAGCGCAGAGCGAACCGTTTGGACTTTAGCCTGATTGTAACACACCATTGAAGGATCCTTTTGATGTTCGTTTAACCCTTTGCTGGTAAGAATTTTTTAACTGCGAGGTTTCATCATTTCGTCGGCAGACAATACAATTGGAAACTCTTGACGAACCTGGGTATCTGCTGCGCCAAAATAATTGGGAAAATGGGCAGTAAGGATCGCATCCGCACTTTGGCGGGCGCGCTCCAAAAGGTCGGTCTTACCCTCTTTTTCCCAGGTATCCGAGCGTTCCCTGTCCAAAAGTTGAGGGTAAACAAATTCAGTGCTCATATAATTGAGGGTATGCGGATTGCCTAGAAAATGGCCCGGATCAATGGCGCATTGGTGGATCACGTCAATGGCCATGGTTTCGTCACTCACTTCAATTCCACGCAAGGACCGTAAGATCATTCCACCGGCTTCATTATCGATGACCATGCTTTCAAAGCTACAGCCCATCAGACTTCCGATCATGCCACCAAATTCGCAGAGCCGGTTTGCCCCAGCATGGGCAGCAAGCGTAAAGGTAAGAGCCTTTTCCAGCCCATATTGGGCATCAGGAATTTTTGCATCGGTCATCCCAGCACCTACAGATGTCGGAAGACCATAATAATTGCCCATTTGAATTGCGGCAGCTCCAATAAGCGCCTGTTCGCCGCCGCCGCCGGTAAAAGATCCGCTCCGCAAGTCTGTGATAAAAGGCCAAGCGGCAAAACAAATGGGGCAGCCCGGAGAGATGAGGTTGACGATGGCCACACAGGCCAATGTTTCCGCGACGGTTTGAACCAAAGTGCCGGCCAACGTGGCAGGCGCCGTTGCTCCAGCTTGTGGCGGCACAGCCAGATCAACGGTGAGACCTAGTTTGGCGGTATCTATCATGATTTCCATATTCTCGCGGCCGATCCGAAGCGGCGAGACAATGGGGCATCCTCCAAAAATGACCGAGGGCTTTTTCATAAAGCTGCCCTCACCGCCTGATGCATGATCAAACAGACGAATAGCCGGCGCAATGTGGCTGCGATCGCGAAAGGTTATGCAGGCTGGTTTCTGACTGCCTGCGAGGATTGCATAGACGGTGTTCATATCATGCGCAAAATCATCAACAACATCCGTGGCCAGAACCGTGTCACCCAGCATGTGGATGTTTTCCAGCCGGTCAACCAACCGGGTGAAATCATAGATATCGCGCAAGTCCGAGGGGCGATAGGACTTGTTTTTGGCATCAAAGGTTGTGACCGCCGTACCCGAATTGGCAAAATACACGCTTTCTGCAGTGCAATGCATGTCATCTTTTCCTGCCCGCTCGCCCCGCGCATGGACATAAAATTCCTTCGCCGCACCGGCAAGAATATCCTCCATCAAAGCCCGCGGAAAACACAACCGGTCATGCGCATTCAAAAACGCGCCCTTGGGCAAGACAATATCTAAGAGTTCCTGGAAATGGTCAGCCAGTCCTGTATTTTCGAGAATTGTTAACGCCGCTTGATTGATGTTTTCCATATCAAGATCTGAAAGAGGACGGTAGCGACCACCGCTAAGCCCGCCGCGCACCGCCTCGTTACCGGTGGTGGCCTGCTGGGCTGCAATGCGATTGGCTCGCCCTCCACCATTACGGCGCCGAGGCTTTGAAGAGGAGTCAACCATGCGTAAATATCCTAATTAATAAATCGAAGTCGATCCCATGCACCAAGAAGTGATAGAAACCCCCGCTTGTGACTGTCAAGCCCCAAGTTATCTTTCAATTTCTTTCTGGCAGAGATTATAAGCAACCAAGAGGGGTTTAGATAACTACAAACTTATTCTTGCACGTGGTTTTCTCTTTTCTTTCGGGTCCCGTAGACAGCATTTCCAACTATAGCGAATAAAAGTATAGCACCCCCAAGTGCTGTTGCGCTTGAAGCCATCTCACCCAAAAACAACCACACCCAAAAGGGCCCCAACAATACTTCCGCAAGAGATAAAAGCGTCAGTTCAGCAGCTGGTAGAGTTTTTGAGCCAAGTGTGTAAAAGACAAGACCCGCGCCCACTTGAAAAACCCCCATCCCAAAAGAGATGCTGATATCGTTTACGCTCAGCACTAGCGGAAGAGCGAGATTAATACATATTGTTGCTGTAATTATGATGGAAAATAATCCTGACAAGAAGACGGCCGGCAACATGTCATTTGATTTACCCCATCGCAGCGAAACGGTAAAAATAGAAAACCCAATGGCAGACCCTAAAGCTGCTAGACTACCTGACCATTCAGGGCCTCCTGTCAGATCGGAGACCATCACAGTAATTCCAAATATGGCGACACCGATTGAAACCCAAGTTACTGCTGACACGCGCTCTTTCAAAATGTAACTGCCCAATACGGCAGCAAAAAAAGGTGCCGAAGCAAAAAGCAGCATGGCATTGGCCACCGAAGTAGATTGGATGGCGTAAATTCCTCCTGAATATGCAGCCATCAGTGAAAGCCCGGCGACCACTGCTGGTGCGCCTGCACGTACAACCAATTTAAGCGGGTTTTCCCTGGATCGGATTAATATTACAAAAAACAAAAATGTGCTTAGGCTTATCGATCGATAGAACAAGATTTGCCAAACATTGGCCTCTTGTATAAGTCGAATACCCAATCCTACAGTTGACCACAAAACTCCGGCCATAAAGACAAAAAGCAAGCCTTTATAATGCACTCTAAGGTGGTCTGACTGATTTGGAACATTCTGCATGTTGGCTCACCGAAAAGACGGATTTTAATACCAATTACAAAATAATAGGGTCACCAAACCCGCTATCTACGACCTCTATGTCGCAATTTTCCCAGTTCATTTTCTGAAAACTTTTGTGCTGCAGGCCGATCCTTTTGTCTGGTGAATAGGAATATCGTCGCCCTAGCTCAAAATGCAGGTTAAAATGGCCTAACTTAAAACACCTATTCATTGCAAAGATAGAGCGTATACTTGGGCTTGTGGCAGAGCCCGATCAGAGAGATGCTTTATGAACAGTGAAAACACGTCCATTCCCGTTATAGATGTTGGCTCCCTTTCCGGGCAAAGCCCATCCTCTGCACTCTATTCTTCTTTTTATGAGGCTTATCATCATTTGGGATTTGGCTATATCGTCAATCACGGAATAGAACCGGCGCTGGTAGAAAGTGTTTTTGATGCATCGCGCAGGTTTCATGCCATGCCTTTAGAAGAAAAGATGAAAATTGCGCTCGACCGCAAACATCGCGGTTATATCGCGATCAATACGTCTACTGATGTGAATTCCCAGCTCGCAGAGGTTAAAAAGCCCAATCAATCAGCAAGTTTTATGATGATGCGCGAAGACCGTGAAGAAACGGCTGCCGTTTATCTTTCAGGTCCTAACCAGTGGCCGGAACTTGACGGTTTTCGCCCTGTTTTAGAGAAATTCAACGCAGAACTCGAGCGCCTTGCCCAAAAGTTAATGCGCGTCGCGCTGGTGTCTGCAGGCGTACAAGATCTGTCCGTGATCGAAAAATTCGTCAAACCAACCACTTGGTTACGCCTGTTGCATTATCCGCCCCTGCCCAAGGGAAGCCCGGTGGATTTATACGGTTCAGCTCCGCATACAGATTTCGGGTGCCTCACTATTCTGGTCCAAGATGATATTGGTGGATTGCAGGTCCAATCGCCCGATGGTCGCTGGTTGGACGTGCCAAAACTGGAAAACAGTTTTGTGGTGAATGTCGGTGACATGCTTCACCAGATGACA
>CABXKH010000088.1 GCA_902512685.1 Paracoccaceae bacterium
AAGCGGGTCATTTTAACCCGTTCCTCGCGCGCGGCATCGTCGGCGGCCACCGGTGCACGCGGGGCTGCGGGCGCAGCCTCGCTTGCAGTTGGTGCGGCCGTCGCGGCTGCGGCCTGTGCCACATCGCTTTTCATCACCCGGCCGTCGCGGCCTGTTCCGGTCACTGCGCTGCGGTCAAGACCGGCTTCGGCCATGGCTTTTTTGGCGGAGGGCGCATCTTCTATATCGGCTGGCCCTGCGGCAGCGGCCTTTGCTGTGGTATTGGTCGCAGCGATTGGCGCTGCGTTAGCGGCATCGCTGCTGGCAGCGAGCACAGCGAGCTTTGCGTTGGCCGCCACGGTGCTGCCTTCGGCGGCCAAAATTTCGCTTAGAACGCCCGGGGCAGGGGCGGGTACTTCGACGCTGACCTTATCGGTTTCCAGCTCGCAGAGCATTTCATCTTGGGCAACCGCATCGCCAACGGCTTTGAACCAAGTGGTAACGGTCGCCTCGGTGACGCTTTCGCCTAAGGTTGGCACCAGAACGTCAAGGGCGCTGGCCGGTGCTGGTTGACGTGCAGCGGCGCTGGTCGCTGCTGCGGGTTTTGAGGCCGCTGGCGCGGCGCTGGCGCTATCGCCGATCACACAAAGCAAGGCATCGACCCCCACGGTGTTGCCTTCGGCGGCGATAATTTCGGCCAGCGTGCCTGCCACCGAGCTTGGGACCTCGACGGTCACTTTGTCGGTTTCCAGCTCGCAGAGCATTTCATCCACAGCGACATTGTCGCCGGCGGCTTTGAACCAAGTGGCCACGGTGGCTTCGGTAACGGATTCGCCAAGGGTTGGGACACGAATTTCGGTTGTCATCAGCTTACTTTCCTTTAAGGCTCAGCGCGTCATTGATCAGCGCTTCTTGTTGGGCTTTGTGCTGGGCGGCAAGGCCGGTGGCAGTGGAGGCACTGGCAGGGCGCCCGGCATAGACCGGGCGGCTGTGTTTGGCCTTCATCCGGCTTAGGACCCATTCCAAATTAGGTTCCATAAAGGTCCACGCACCCTGGTTTTTAGGCTCTTCCTGGCACCAGATCATTTCGGCCTGTGAAAAGCGTTCAAGCTCTTTAAGGGCCGAGATCGCCGGGAATGGGTAAAACTGTTCAAAGCGCATCAGGTAGATATCATCAATGCCGCGCGCATCGCGCTCTTCGAGCAGATCATAATAGACTTTACCTGCACACATGACCACACGCTTGATTTTTTTGTCAGCCACCAGTTGGGTTGTAGAGCTGCCCTTTTGGGCATCATCCCAAAGCACCCGGTGAAACGAGGACCCGTTGGTAAAATCATCTGCGTTTGAAACGGCCATTTTATGGCGCAAAAGCGATTTGGGGGTCACCAAAATCAGCGGTTTGCGGAAATTGCGGTGCATTTGTCGGCGCAGGATATGAAAATAATTTGCCGGGGTAGTGCAATTGGCCACGATCCAATTGTCCTGGCCGCACATTTGCAAAAACCGCTCAAGCCGGGCGGAACTGTGTTCGGGCCCCTGACCTTCGTAGCCATGCGGCAAGAGCACCACCAGACCGGACATGCGCAGCCATTTGCTTTCGCCCGAACTGATAAACTGATCAAACATAATCTGCGCGCCATTGGCAAAATCACCAAATTGCGCTTCCCATAGAGTAAGCGCATTGGGTTCGGCAAGCGAGTAGCCATATTCAAAGCCCAACACCGCATATTCAGACAGCATTGAGTCGATCACCTCATACTGCTCTTGTCCTTCTCGGATCGCATTGAGCGGGTAATAGCGTTCTTCGGTTTGTTGGTTAACCAGACCCGAATGGCGTTGGCTAAAGGTGCCGCGGGTGCTGTCCTGACCGGAAAGCCGCACAGGGTATCCTTCGGTAAGCAGCGAGCCAAAGGCCAGCGCTTCGCCGGTTGCCCAGTCAAAGCCAGCCCCTTCGGCGAACATTTTTTGTCTGTTTCCCAGCAGCCGCGCAATGGTTTTATGCAGCGGAAAGCCCTCTGGAGCCCGAGTGAGCGCCGCGCCTATTTCAGCCATAAGGTCGGTTGAGATCGAGGTTTGGCCCCGCTGATAATCCTCGCCGCGTTTATCAAGATGCGACCACCGCCCATCGAGCCAGTCGGCTTTGTTGGGTTTGTAATCCTTGCCGGCTTCAAACTCATCGTTCATGCGCGCCTGAAACGAGGCTTTCATATCTTCTATTTCGCCCTCAGGGATCAGCCCGTCTTTGACCAGACGTTCGGTGTAAAGTGAAAGCGTGGTTTTTTGGCGTTTGATTTTATGATACATGATCGGGTTGGTGAACATCGGCTCATCGCCTTCATTATGTCCAAACCGACGATAGCAGAATATATCAATCACCACGTCTTTGTGGAATTTCTGGCGAAATTCGGTGGCCACTTTGGCCGCATGAACCACAGCTTCCGGATCATCACCGTTGACATGGAAAATCGGCGCTTCCACCATCAAAGCAATATCCGTGGGATAGGGCGATGAGCGGCTGAAATGCGGCGCTGTGGTAAACCCGATCTGATTGTTGACAACCACATGCATGGTGCCGCCGGTGCGGTGGCCAAGCAGACCGGACAGACCGAAGCACTCGGCCACAACCCCCTGACCGGCAAAGGCGGCATCCCCATGCAGCAGCAGCGGCATCACCGAGGTGCGATCATGATCGCCCCGCTGCTGTTGTTTGGCGCGCACTTTGCCAATGACCACCGGGTTGACCGCTTCTAGGTGACTTGGGTTGGCAGTTAGTGAAAGATGCACGGTGTTTTTGTCAAACACCCGATCGGAGGATGCCCCAAGGTGATATTTTACATCACCCGAACCGTCGACATCCTCGGGTTTAAAAGACCCGCCCTGGAATTCATTAAAGATGGCGCGGTAAGGTTTTTGCATCACATTGGCCAGCACCGATAGTCGGCCGCGATGCGGCATGCCAATGATGATCTCTTCAACCCCAAGCGCGCCGCCGCGTTTGATAATCTGTTCAAGCGCCGGAATTAGGCTTTCGCCGCCGTCCAAACCAAAGCGTTTGGTGCCCATGTATTTTACATGGAGGAATTTTTCAAAACCTTCGGCCTCGACCATTTTGTTCAGGATCGCTTTGCGGCCTTCACGGGTAAAGGTGATTTCCTTGTCAAATCCTTCGATGCGCTCTTTTAGCCATGCCGATTGCTCAGGGTCGGAAATATGCATGTATTGCAAGGCAAAAGTGCCGCAATAGGTTCGTTTGACGATTTCAATGATCTGCCGCATGGTGGCGATTTGCAGCCCCAGAACATTGTCGATGAAAATAGGCCGATCCATATCGACTTCGCTAAAGCCGTAGGTTTGTGGATCAAGCTCGGGATGTTTGGTTTTTTCGCGCATGCCCAGCGGATCTAGATCGGCGGCCAGATGGCCCCGAATGCGGTAGGCACGAATAATCATCAAGGCGCGAATACTGTCCAGAACCGCCCGTTTGATGGCATCGTCGCTGACTTTTGCACCCTTTTCGGCGGCTTTTTCCGCGATTTTTTGACCGGCCCCCTTGGCTTCGGCCGCAGCGGGCCACATGCCGTCAAGCGCGGCTGTCAACTCGTCATCAGGTTGCGGCGGCCAGTCGCTGCGCGCCCATGAGGGCCCCTCGGCCTCTTTTTTAACATCCATCTCTGCATCGCCAAGGGATGCAAAAAACTCAGCCCAAGCGGCATCTACGGCAGTGGGATCATTGGCATATTGGGCATAAAGCTGTTCAAGGTATTCGGCGTTATGGCCCTGCATAAAGCTTGAGGCGTGAAACTGCGCATTTGGGGATTGGTCGGTCATTGGAACGCTCCAACATGAGTATGGTATAGGATTGAGCTTTTTGAAAAGAGTGCGCTGTTTGAACCCAAATGGGATGAACAGGGATCCATAGTGCTCAGGGCCGCAGCCCTCAGCTGGTGGCCGGACCCCGTCCGGCCAGGTTCTATGGCGGCCCGCTGCATTTACCCAATCGCTTCCAAAACAGCCTCGCCCAGCGTGGCAGGGCTGTCGGCCACGATAATTCCGGCGCTGCGCATGGCTTCGATTTTATCATCAGCGCCGCCTTTGCCGCCCGCAACGATAGCGCCAGCATGGCCCATGCGCCGGCCCGGAGGCGCGGTGCGGCCGGCAATAAAGCCGGCAACGGGCTTGCTGCGGCCTTTTTTAGCTTCATCCTTGATGAATTGCGCGGCTTCTTCTTCGGCGCTGCCGCCAATTTCACCGATCATGATGATCGACTGGGTTTCATCATCGGCCAAGAACCATTCCAGCACATCAATATGTTCGGTGCCTTTGATTGGATCACCCCCGATCCCGACGCAGGTGGACTGTCCAAGCCCCACATCGGTGGTTTGTTTGACAGCCTCATAGGTGAGCGTGCCGGAGCGGGACACAACCCCAACCGAGCCGCGCTGATGAATATGGCCGGGCATAATACCGATTTTACAGGCGTCCGGGGTGATAACACCGGGGCAGTTTGGACCAACCAGAATTGAGCTGCTGGTTTCCATTGCCCGTTTGACCTTCATCATATCCAGCACCGGAATGCCTTCGGTGATGGCCACGATCAGCTCCATTTCGGCATCGATTGCCTCAAGGATACCATCGGCCGCAAAGGGCGGCGGTACATAGATCACCGTGGCATTGGCGCCGGTGACATGCTTTGCTTCATGCACCGAGTTGAACACGGGCAGATCAAGATGGCTTTGCCCGCCTTTGCCGGGGGTCACCCCGCCAACCATTTTGGTGCCATAGGCGATGGCCTGTTCTGAGTGGAACGTACCTTGCGAGCCGGTAAATCCCTGACAGATCACTTTGGTATTTGCATCAATTAAAACTGCCATGGTTTCACCCCTTTACCGCTTTGACGATTTTCTCTGCGCCGTCTTTGAGATTGTCGGCGGCGATCACATCAAGCCCAGAGGTGTTGATGATTTCTTTGCCCTGCTCGACGTTTGTGCCTTCCAGCCGGACCACAAGCGGCACTTTCAGCCCGACCTCTTTTACAGCGGCAACCACGCCCTCGGCGATTACATCGCAGCGCATGATGCCGCCAAAGATGTTGACCAATATGCCCTTTACGTTGGGATCAGATGTGATGATTTTGAACGCTTCGGTGACTTTTTCCTTAGTCGCACCGCCGCCTACATCCAGAAAGTTGGCCGGTTCGGCGCCATAAAGCTTAATGATGTCCATGGTGGCCATGGCCAATCCCGCGCCGTTCACCATACATCCGATTTCGCCATCCAGCGCGATATAGTTCAGATCGTATTTAGACGCCTCAAGCTCTTTGGGGTCTTCTTCTGTGGTGTCACGCAACTCGCCGATATCCGCATGGCGGTAGACTGCGTTGCTGTCAAAGCCCATTTTAGCGTCTAGGCATTTCAAATCGCCACCATCGGTCACAATCAAAGGATTGATTTCGAGCATTTCCATGTCTTTATCGGTGAACATTTTATAAAGCGTGCCCATCAGGCCGACACATTGTTTGACCTGCTTGCCGCTAAGCCCCAACATGAACGCGATACGGCGGCCATGATAGGCCTGATAGCCGGTTGCCGGATCGACTGCAAAAGACAGGATTTTTTCCGGTGTTTCGGCGGCCACCTCTTCGATGTCCATGCCGCCTTCGGTCGAGCAGACAAAAGATATCCGGCTGGTTTGTCGGTCGACCAGCAATGCCAGATAAAGCTCGCTTTCAATTCCGGCGCCATCCTCGATATAAATGCGGTTGACCTGTTTTCCCGCTGGGCCGGTTTGATGGGTGACCAGTGTCCGTCCAAGCATCTTTTTGGCTTCTTCGGCGGCTTCGGTGGCTGATTTTGCCAATCTGACCCCGCCTTTTTCACCCGCATCGGCTTCTTTAAAGCTGCCTTTGCCACGGCCGCCTGCGTGGATTTGCGCTTTAACCACCCAAAGCGGACCGTCCATTTCGCCTGCGGCGGTTTTGGCATCCTCTGCCTTTAGCACAACGCGGCCGTCAGAAACCGGCGCCCCGTAAGAGCGCAGCAATGCTTTTGCCTGATACTCATGGATGTTCATGAAGTCTGTCCCATTTGATTTCGTTGGACAGTTTTATGCGTGACTAGGATTAAATGATAAGGTGATTCTTTCATTAATTATGTATTATGATCAATTTAGTGGTTTTTGTGATCACAGGCTTAAAACTGTGATCACAAAAATATTCCATCAGCAAGCAATGAGAAAATTCCTCAATGTCTAGATATATTTACACTTAATCTAGCTTTGCGAGAACGCGGATGGGCAAAACT
>CABXKH010000089.1 GCA_902512685.1 Paracoccaceae bacterium
TAGTACAAACACGAGGATTGATATACCGGAAATTAGAAAAACTGGGTTGTGAATATCAAGCCCGAAAGGAGTTATGTTGTCCTGACCAATTTCATGGTCAGTTTTGACTGGATGTGGAACCGACTTATTGGGATCCTTGATTGTGTCAGACAATTTATTTCCTCCAAATTATAAGCTTTACAAGCTCCTTAGCGAACATCGCGCTGTTTCTAGTTAATTTCTTAGGTGCCATAGGGGCGGGTATGAATTGGTTTATTATATCCCTTGGTATTAAAAAATTTAATCTTTAGATAAATGCTATCACTTGGGATATTTATTGGTCAATGAAAAGTTGACACTTCTGCCGTAGAAAATATCCAATGTGAATTAAAGAAGTATTCCATTGTCTGCTCTTTGCATTCTATCTATGGCTCAAATCTGCATTCTCAAATCAATGAAATCATAATTATCGGTTTCCTTGACATGGCCTTTAAAAGTTCTGCCGCGATAGATGCCTTGGGAAAGATCCTCTTAGTTGGGCGCAGGGTTTTCCCAATGATAAAAATGTTTATGCTGCAAAGCGCTATACAAAGCATCAAAACATGATTACTGCAGATTCATAGGAAAAACGAAAGAGTTAAAAGCGATGAACCTACGCCAGTTAGAGGCTTTACGTGCAACGATCCGGTGTGGTTCGATCACAGAGGCCGCTAAAATGATGCATATCTCGCAACCTAGCGTCAGCAGATTGATAGCGGATCTTGAAAATTCAGTTGGATTTTCCATTTTTGCACGGGTTGGGCGCGGGTTGACGCCAACGGTCGAAGGGCAACAGTTTTATAAAAGTGTAGAAGGCATGTTTGTTGGCATCGATAGGTTGCAGGAGCTGGCAAAGTCGATCCGCACGGCTCAGGGTGGAACAATCTCGGTCTCGACTATTCAGTCCATTGCTTCAATTGAATTGCCTGCAGCTGTGGGTCGAATGTACCGCGATAATCCTGAAGTCCGCTTTGTTATTAACTCACGCAACACCCCCGCAATTCTGGATGCTGTGCAGATGCACCAAGTTGATCTTGGCATTGTGGGGCGTGAAGCAAATCACGAAGGCGTAGAAACTTTGTTTCAAACTTCTGCGCCCTATGTGTGTTTGCTTCCCGAAGATCATTCTCTGGCAGATGAAGATGGCCCTATTGATTTGGAAGAAGTTTCATCGATCGAGAATTTTGTTACTTTCGGTGGTACCTATCCCGACACCATGATGTCGATGGACCCAAACTTGTCTCAAAAATTGCAAAGCCGCTCAAGGGTGTCGGCAGCCAACATGCCCTTAACTGGATCCTTGGTGCGCGAAACAGGGGCTTTGGCAGTCGCTGATCCATTCTCTGCCGAGCAGGCAGTGCGCATGGGCGGGGTCGTCTTTCGACCGATCGTGCAGGACCTAACTTATTTTGTTACGATCATCACCGCAGGGCGCGAGCATCTTTCACGCCAGGCTCTTTCTTTTGTAGACCTTTTTGCCGCCCAACTCACCGCGCGTGTCGAGTATGTTAATGGATTGCGAAATAGATCTTAAGGCAACGCGAATACTATCTGAACTTCACATTTACTAATTTCTCGTTCAGTCAAACACGAAAAGTAATCTGAAGGCATTGGGATAAATTCAAACTATTTTATTTCAGCAGCGCTGGTAACCAAGTGGCGGCGGCCGGGAAAAAGATCATCAACAATCCAAAAATGATGCCGACACCCACAAAAAGCGGCACCTCGCGAAAGGCCTTTTCTGGGCTTTCCTTGGCCACCCCAGCAGCGGTGTAAACGCCAACACAAACTGGCGGTGTAATCATTCCGATCCCAGCGAAGGCCACAAAGACGACATATAAGTGCAATATGTTAAGGTTCAACGATAGGGCAAGAGCGGCAAAGATGGGCACGGTCAGATAGAAGACCGGCACAATCTCGACAAAGGTACCTAGGATCATGCAGATTATGGCAACTGAGAACCAGAAAGCGAGCGGTGTACCCCCCATTTCGGTGAAGTAGCTGATAATCTTTTGCGGTGCCTGACTATAGGTCAAAACAACGCTAAGAAAAGTGGCCATGGCAATGATTGCAAAAATTACAGCCGTGATACGTGCCGTTTCATTCAGAGCTTTTAGAATGCCCCGAAATGTCAGTTCTCGGTAGATTAGAGTGCCTATTAGGATCGCCCAGATGCCGGCAACAGCCGCAGATTCAGAGGGTGTGAGCAACCCTGCATAAATGCCTCCTAAAATAATAACCGGCGTGAAAAGCCCGGGTATAGCTGAGCGAAAGGCGGCAAAGCGCTCACTTGCCGTTGCCTTGGTCGGGTTTTTCAAATGGCGACATTTCCAAGTAACAACGATCCCTAAAAGGATGATCAGCACAAAACCGGGAATAAAGCCAGCAGCGAAGGTCCGCGAGACAGGAACATCGGTCAAGGCACTGAATAGGATTGCGGCATTAGACGGCGGGATGAGTGCTTCTAGAAAGGCAGCAGAGGCCGCAAGGACAATTACAAATGGTTTGGGATAACCCTGATCTACCATCTGCGGGATCATGATTGTGCCAACAGCGGTGATGGCAGCCAGAATGGAACCGCAAAAGGCAGCAAAAAACCCCATTGCCAGGATCATTGCAATACCAAGTCCGCCCGGCCAGTGTCCAACGAGTGTCGTGGCAAAGTAAACCAACCGCGCGGCAGCACCTCCACGCAGCATCACCATTCCAGCAAAGATAAATAACGGAACGGCAATTAAGACGTGCTTGGTCATCGAGCCAAACGAGACCTGTATCAGTGTTGACCAAGGAAGCTTTAGCCCCCAAATAGCGGCCGTGGCACTGCCGAGACCAAAAACCATAAATATTGGAACCGAAAAAATCAAAAGCACAAAAGACAGAATAATTGCTGTGGATTTCATGCGATTTCCTTAGAGGGTTTTACCAGCTTTTCCAGTGTCTCCAGCAATAACTCCAATGAAAAAAGAAAAAGTACTGCAAAGCCGACCGGGAAGGCTAAATACATCCACCAGATTGGCAATTCAATTTCCAATTCCATCAACTGACCCAGTCGCCGGAAAAGGGCGACTGCCTCGTTTCCAGCAATGAAAAAAATCACTGCTCCGATAAGCATAATCACAAAGACAAAGGCTTGCACAAGCAAAAGACGTTTGCCTGTAACAAAGTTGGAAACCAGATCTACCTGGATGTGTGCCCCCGCCCTTAACAACGGCCCTAACAGTGGAAAAACCAGCCAAGGGACCAACGCAGGAGGCAACTCAATGAACCAATCATAACCTGTGCCGCTGATGTATCGAGTCACGGCACTCATCGTCAATGCGAGCACCATGATAGCGGCAATTGTCGACGAAAGTGCCGTTATCAGGACCTCTAATGCGTGGTTCACGGTCCGAAGGGATCGAAGGATTAATATCATATAAGTGTCATTTTCTTTATGTAAAAGACCCCCACCCACAGCGGCGGGAGCCTTTAATCTCATTGCTTAGTTGGCAGCAAAGGCCTTTGCCGCATCAAGGACTTCTGCATCGATTTTATCCGCAATCGCCGGGGCGACTGTTTCTGTCATCAACGCATCAAAAGCCGCTAGCTTATCACCCTCAAGTGTATTGACAACTCCGCCACGCTCTTGAAATTCAGTTAGGGTTTCTTCGCCTGTCTGAAGGATTTTGTCGGTTGAGATCTTGCCAATCTCTGCCCCTACATCCATTAAAAGACGTTGCAGATCGTCCGGCAGGCCATTGAACCAAGTCGCATTCGCCATGATGTAGGCGTCGGCATAGTACTGATAGGGTTTCTGGCCGTGGGTTAGGTATTCCCACCAGCTAAAAGCGCGAATTGACCCTGGCGGGCTATTGATCGTGTTTATCAACCCAGTTTGCAGGCCCGAATATACTTCACCCGTAGGCATCGAGACAGTGTTTGCTCCTAGGGCTTCCCACATTGGACGCTCGGCACCAATAAGAGCCCGTGCTTTTAAGCCTGCCATGGTTTCAATACCATTTAATTCCTCAGTGCTGAACGTCATCACTGGGCCAACGGGGTTATACATTAAAAGAACTGTGTCTGATTTCTGTGTAATGTCGTCCCACACGGCTTGACCGGCCGAATTGTCGGTGAAGAAAGCTCGCTGCTGACCATAACTGTCAAAAAGTCCGGTAAAAGACACGACGTTGTAATTTTTGTTGATTGGTGGAAACGACACCACGCCAATGATGCCACCCATCTCAACAGCACTTGAGGTCACGGCCCCCAATTGTTCGCGTATTCCAAAAAGCTGGCCCGATGGAAAGACATCTATCCGCATCCTTCCCTCGGCACGTTTATTGACCTCGTCTGCAAACATCTGCGTGTGAATTGCGCTGTGATGCTTGGGTCCCCAGTGAACCGACAACCGCGCCACATAGTCCTCCGCTTGCGCAACGCCGCTTACTAATAAAGCCGAGGAAAGAATTCCCCCGACTGCGATCTGTCTAAAGAGTTTCATAAATTTCTCCCATTTGCTTTTCCTGCGTCCATTTTTTTTTAGTTCTTGCAGGCATTGTCCGAGAGCCATTGCCCCCAGTTCAATATGAGAAAGCTATCTCGCGGAACCTTTTTCAATCAAATAGAATTCCGCGCGGCATTCATGCGTCTTTGCTATATGTTACGCTCAATTCAAAACCTTACATAGCGAAAGTGAATAGGTATCAGATTATTTTTGATTGGTGCAAGTCGTTGATTGCCAATACTTTTAGAATCAAGCGGCATTTAGAAATTGGATCAAACCAGAATGGCAAAGCGGCCCAGAATTTTTGCGACAGAAGACGCCGTGCAACTGGCAAAAAGGCGTCTACCGCGGATGATTTTTGATTTCATTGAAGGCTCTGCCGGTCGCGAAGCTGGCGCAAAACGAAATGAAACCCGTTTTGACGATATCATGCTGCAACCACGAGTTTTGTCAAATGTTGGCACCCGCAGTTTGACAACAAGGTTTTTAGGCCGCGAATATGGGTTGCCACTTGGCATTGCTCCCATGGGTATGTGCAATCTTGCTTGCCCCGATGCCGACGCCCATATTGCGCGGATCGCTAAGGGCCGACAAATGCCAGTTTGTCTTTCTTCTGCTGGATCCAGTAGTTTGCGGGATATGAATAGCTGGAGCGGCGGCATGGCCTGGTTCCAACTCTACTTTGGGCAATCCGTTGAATCTTCGCTTTTAGCTGCGGATCGAGCGCGGGATGCAGGGTATGATACACTGATCCTAACCGTTGACGTCCCAGAAGTTTCGCGCCGAATTCGGGATCAGAAAAATGACTTTAATCTACCTTTCAAGATGACGCCGAATGCCTTTCTTGACTTCGCTCTACATCCCAGATGGTCGCTTTCAACTCTTGCAAACGGTATTCCAAAACCCCGAAACTTTGCTGACCAACACAAGGGATTTGATCGAAAAGCCAGCCGGGCCGGTGCAAATTGGGCATTTCTTGAGACCTTGCGTGAACGCTGGACAGGCAGGCTTATTGTGAAGGGTATTACCTCGCCAAAGGACGCCAAAAGGGCCCAAGATCTTGGGGTGGATGCAATCTATGTTTCAAACCATGGTGGTCGCCAATTGGACAGTGCCCCGCCTGCAATAAATCTTTTGCCGATTATCCGAAGAGCCGTCGGTTCCGACTTTCCACTATTGTTTGATAGCGGTATCCGCAATGGCGAGGATGTGATCAAAGCCCTAGTTCTAGGAGCCGATTTCGTAATGCTGGGGCGCCCAGTGCTATTTGCCCTAGCTGCTGCTGGCCGCAGCGGATTAGACTCTCTTTTACAATGTTTCGTTGAAGATATTGACTTAGTCATGGCCCAGATCGGGGTCAGTAAGATAGATGAAATTGGTCCGCAAGCCCTATTCACAGACACTGCACAAACACTGCATCCTAAATTAATACCTTCACCCGAGCCGCTGTCGGCAGCAACTTGATTTAAGCGGAAGGCTTTTGATAATGACAAATACCCCAGATATTCGCGGCGGTGAAATTTTAGCCAGAGCGCTAAAAGAAAAAGGCGCAGAGCATGTTTTCACCCTAGCAGGCGGCTTTTGCAATCCGGCCTTAGAGGGTTTTATGAAATCTCAAATGCCAGTCATCAACTGCCCTCACGAACAAGTGGCCGGCCATTTGGCCGACGGACATACGCGCATCACCCGGAAACCCGCCATATGTCTTGTGGGTCCAGAAGGCT
>CABXKH010000090.1 GCA_902512685.1 Paracoccaceae bacterium
AGCTTGCCGGGGTTGAGAATGTTCAGTGGATCAAGTTGGCGTTTGAGATCACCCATGAGGCCCCAGGCCGGGCCATGTTCCTGATCCATGAATTTGAGCTTGCCCATGCCCACGCCATGCTCGCCCGTGGCAGTGCCGCCAAGGCGCAAGGCCCGATCCACCATCTGGTCAGACAGGCGCAAAGCTGCGCTGCGCTCGGCGGCATTGTCGGGATCAATCAGCAAGATTGCGTGAAAGTTACCATCCCCGACATGGCCTAAAATCGGGCCAGTGATCGGGCTGGCGGCAATATCGGCCCGGGTGTCTTCGACCGCTTCGGCCAGACGGGAGATCGGCACGCAAATGTCGGTCACGATGGCGCGCGCGCCCGGGCGGGTTGCCAAAATGGCATAATAGGCATTGTGGCGCAGGGTCCAGAGCGCTTGGCGCTCCTCGGTTTGCGAGGACCACTGAAAGGCCTCACCGCCCTCGGCTGTGCAAATTTCGCCAAAACTTCGGGCATGTTCTGCAACGCTTTGATCAGAGCCGTGCAGTTCAAATAAAAGATGCGGTTTTTCAGCCATATCTGCGCCGGCGTATAGATTAAATGCCGCCGAGGTGGCGGCATCGACAAATTCAAGGCGCGCCATTGGCAGGCTGAGCTGGATTGTGTCCACCACAGCGCGCACCGCTTGATCCATCCGTTCAAAAGCGACAATGCCGGCGCTGATGGCTTCGGGCCGGGGGTGCAGGCGAAGGCTGATTTCTGTGATCAGTCCCAAGGTGCCTTCCGAGCCGACAAAAAGCGCGGTTAAATCATAGCCGGCAGCCGATTTGCGGGCGCGGGTTCCGGTTCTAATCACCCGCCCATCTGCAAGCACAACCTGAAGGCCAAGGACATTGTCGCGCATGGCGCCATATCGCAGGGTGGTTGTGCCGCTGGCCCGCGTTGCGGCCATCCCGCCAATTGAGGCATCGGCGCCGGGATCCACCGAGAAAAATAGCCCACTATGGCGCAGCTCTAGGTTTAGCGCTTCGCGCGTCAGGCCGGGTTGAACAACGCCGTTCATGTCATCAGGGTTGATTTGCAACACTTGGCCCATGCGGGAAAAATCAACCGCCAGACCACCGCGCGGCGCTGAGGTATGCCCCTCTAGCGAAGTGCCAGTGCCCCATCCGATCACCGGGCAGCCATGCTGTGTACAAATACGCATCACTTGCTGAACCTCTTCGGTGCTTTCAACATAGGCAACAGCGTCCGGCGGCATGGGGGGGAAATGGCTTTCCGAGCGGCCGTGCAGATCGCGGTCCGCCGCAGAACGGTTAAGCCGTTTTTGCAGCAAAGGCTCAATGGCGTTGAGGGCAGCGGCGTTTGTCATCGCGGGCTCCTGAGTGAATTTAGCCCAAAGGTAACGCTGAATTAAGCCAATAAAAAGACCGTAAAACCAGTCTAAAACCCTCTCCTGCAGAATTGGTGGGATCCGCGCAAAGCTAACAGGGATATTTTTGCGCAGCGTATTCCTGTTTTAAGCCGTTTGGACTAACAAAAAACGGCTCTCATACCCAGCTTTGCACGGCGGCAAAAGCGCAGGGCCTGATCAGCCGACAGTGACGGTATCGGTTGAATAAAATGCAAGATGGCCGGCAATGGCGGAGGCTGCGGGATTTGGGGCTTCATAGCTCCAACCGGCATTTTCCAAAGTCGTATTTTTGGTCACGATGGAAAAATAATTGGCTTTGCCTTTGTGTTTGCATTGGCTGGATTTTCTGCTGCGATCCAAAAAGACCATAGCCACATCATCTCTTGGAAAATAAATCACCGGATCAAGACCGTTTTCAACCAGTTCTAGCGCGGCATTGCTTTCACCGATTATCGCGCCGCCGGCGCGCACTGTCCAGGTTCCCCCAGCTTTTGATATCCGTATGCGTGCGCTCATAATGCCCCTTTTCAAGCAGGCAATTTCTGCGATCTGCGAAATTAAAATGTCTTAAATCGGCCGTGTAGCCTGATCTAACCATACCCTAGAATGGGCGCTAAGGCGATGGTTTATTTTGTCGCGGCAGGTTTGATGATAGGTGTTGAGCCAGATTTTCTCGTGCTCAGACAGCATTTCAGCCATAACCATGCGCAGATCAATTGGCACAAAAGTCAGTGTTTCAAATTCAAAAAGGGTCTTGATATTTCCCTCTTCGGGGAGGGCTGCAGGCTGCACCACCAATAGGTTTTCGGTGCGAATTCCAAACTGGTTTTCTTGATAAAATCCCGGCTCATTGGATAGGATCATCCCGGCTTCAAAGGCGATTGTTGACTGACGGGAAAGACGCTGTGGACCTTCGTGCACACTTAGAAAATGGCCCACGCCATGGCCGGTTCCATGATTAAAGTCCTGACCGGCTGCCCACAGCGCGGCGCGGGCAAAGGCATCAAGATCGCGGCCGGCCATACCCGCGGGAAAGCGCAGCTTAGAAATGGCGATCATACCCTGCAAAACCCGGGTGAATGCGCGTTTGACCGCATCCGGCTGCGGTCCGACCGCAATGGTGCGGGTGATATCTGTGGTGCCGTCCAAATACTGGCCGCCGCTGTCGACCAGCATCACTTCGCCCTCTTTGAGTTGGCGGTTGCTGGCTTTTGTAACGCTGTAATGTGGCAATGCGGCATTGGGGCCGCTGGCGGAAATGGTATCAAAGCTAATGTCAGTCAGTGCCGGATCTGCACGGCGAAAACCTTCCAGCGCCACGGCGACATCTATTTCGCTTAATGTCCCGATCGCTTGGGCATCCAGCCAGCACAAAAATTCGCACATGGCAGCCGCATCGCGCAAATGCGCGCCGCGCGCCTGCATCAGCTCGACAGAGTTTTTGCACGCTTTTGGCAGGATGGTCGGGTCTTGCGCCCGCTCGGTTGCAATGCCTGCGTTGGTCAGAATACTGGCCACAGCCATAGGCACATTATCGGGATCGATGCGCACGCTTCCTGTCAGGGTGGAAAGATATTTTCCAAAGCTATCCGGTGTGTGCATGCGGATATCCGGCCCGAGATGATCGCCAATGCTCGACAGTTTTTCTTTGGTCATAAATAAATCGGCACTGGCATCGCTGTGAAATATCACAAAACCATGGGCTATTGGCACATGGCTGACATCGCCGCCGCGAATATTGAGCAGCCATGCCAGACTGTCAGGCAGGGTGATGACCGCCGCGTTTTGGCCCGCGTCCTTGAGCGCGCACGCGATATCCTGACGCTTTTGCAGATGGGTTTTGCCGGCGTATTTTTCTTCATAGGCAAAAGCATTTGCCATGGGCGCCTCTGGTTGATCCCGCCAGATAAGGTCAATTAAATTTTCGCAGGGGCTGAGCGTAATGCCGCTGCCATCCAAGGCTTTGGAATAGCCTTCAATCTCGCTCAGTGTATGCAGCCAAGGGTCAAAGCCAATGGTGCCCTCGGTCAAGTTGCCGCGAAGCCAGTCGGGCACTTTAACTTCGGGCCAGTCGACCGGTGTAAAGACATCCCGAACCTGGGTTTTAACTTGAACACGGTAACGCCCATCGACAAAAACACCTGCGCATGTCGGCAAAACCGTGCAGAAACCAGCCGAGCCAGTGAACCCAGTAAGCCAGGCCAGCCGTTCATCGCGCGCTGCAACATATTCGCCCTGATGCACATCGGTGCGCGGCACTAGGTATCCAGAAAGACCGCGCGCGGCAATCTCATGGCGCAATAGGCGTAGGCGCTCTGGCCCCTGATCTGGGTCGGATTGATCTTCAAAGCTTTGATATAATGCCTTTGTCATATTCTATCCGGTTTTGCGCAATCCCATCGCCCGTGCACGGGCGCGCGGATCGGTATCAAACAATGCGGCAAGCTGCTCGGTCATTGCGCCCGCCAATTGCTCGACATCGGTGATGGTGACCGCCCGTTCATAATAGCGGGTCACATCGTGGCCGATGCCAATGGCCAGCAATTCAACGGCTTTGCGCCTTTCCACCATGGCAATGACATCGCGCAGGTGTTTTTCAAGATAATTTGCAGCGTTTACCGATAAAGTGCTGTCATCCACCGGCGCCCCATCAGAAATCACCATAAGGATTTTGCGCGCTTCTGGACGGTTGGCCATGCGGCGGTGCGCCCATTCCAGCGCTTCGCCGTCGATATTTTCCTTGAGCAAGCCCTCTTTCATCATCAGACCGAGGTTCGAGCGCACGCGCCGCCAAGGTGCATCTGCACCTTTGTAGATGATGTGGCGCAAATCATTGAGCCGCCCGGGTTGCTGGGGCCGGCCTTCGTTCAGCCATTGCTCGCGGCTTTGCCCGCCTTTCCATGCGCGGGTGGTAAAGCCCAAGATTTCGACCTTGACGTTGCACCGCTCCAGCGTACGCGCCAGAACATCCGCGCAGATGGCCGCAATGGAAATGGGTCGCCCGCGCATAGAGCCGGAGTTGTCCAGCAAAAGCGTCACAACAGTATCACGAAACTCTGTATCTTTTTCCATTTTAAAGCTGAGCGGCGTGGTCGGTGTGCTAACCACACGGGCCAAGCGTCCTGCATCTAAAATGCCTTCATCCAGATCAAACAGCCAACTGCGGTTTTGCTGCGCCTGAAGTCGGCGCTGCAGTTTATTGGCCAAACGGGCCACTGCGCCTTTGAGCGGCTCAAGCTGTTGGTCCAGATAGGCGCGCAGACGTTCAAGCTCGGCAGGTTCTGCCAGATCCTCGGCTTTGATCTCTTCGTCAAATTTTTGGTCATAAACTTTGTAATCTGGATCGGCATCGGACACGGGCGCCGGCGCTGGCTGCTCTTGTGGCGCATCGCCTTCAGGCATGTCCGCATCATCTTCTATTTCGTCGTCCGCGCTGTCATCCAGGCTAATTTGCGCCGCCGTGGGGTCTTGTTGCTCATCCTGACTTTGCTCTGGGTTGGCGTCGGCTTCATCTTCGGAGCTGTCGTCCTGGCCGGTGCTGTCGGGATCCTGATCATCCTCTTCGGTTTGATCGGCGTCATCCTGCGCTTCGTCATCCATTTCATCGGGGTCATCGCCGAGTTGGTCACCATAT
The DNA here is from genome assembly GCA_902512685.1 of Paracoccaceae bacterium. Lineage (GTDB taxonomy): Bacteria > Pseudomonadota > Alphaproteobacteria > Rhodobacterales > Rhodobacteraceae > CABZJG01. Next base: position 5,035 of record CABXKH010000090.1, read on the forward strand.
CCAAGATCGGAAATAATCTGCCGAGCAAAACGGGCAAAATCGGCTTGATCAGACAGAATATCATCTAGATTATTCAGCTGCTCGCTCGCCTGTCCTTCGATAAAATCGCGCCACAGTTCCATTACATTTTGCGCCCCGGCGGGCAAATCGCGGCCTGTCGCAAGATGGCGGATTAAATATCCGGTGGCTGTCGCAAGCGGGGCATCTGCGCGATCAGTGATTTGTTCATAGCCCTTCTGCGCAGCCTCGGCGCCAATTTTGGCGTCAATATTTCCGGCGGTTCCCGGCATATCACGCGCCCCCATGGCTTCGCAGCGGGCAACCTCCATGGCTTCATAAAGCTCTTGTGCAATGTTGCCTTGCGGGCAGTATTTGTTATGGGTCGCATCATTGTGGTATTTTCGGTGCAGCGCCAGCGCATCGGCGGTTCCGCGCGCCACCAGAACCTCATCGCGGCTCATGCGCCTGCTGACCTGAGGCAGCCGCATGGTATCCCCGGACAGCCCCGCGGGATCCACCGAATATGTTACCGATAATTCAGGATCATCGGCAATCACTTTGGTGGCCTCGGCAAGGGCCTTTTTAAACGGGTCGGCCGGGTTGTCTGAGTGCTGTACCATTGACCAAGTCTCGCTCACTCGAAAAAAATTACAAGCCCAAAGCGCAGTTTAATTTATAGCCTTGTGCCATGCGCCCGCGCCCGAAGACGCGGATCACGAATGCTTAGCCCAGACTGACGCTTGCCGCACTTTCTGGCAGCTCTTCGTCAAAACAGCGCTGATAAAATTCGGCCACTGTCTGGCGTTCCAGTTCGTCGCATTTGTTCAAAAATGAAAGCCGGAACGCATAGCCGAGGC
>CABXKH010000091.1 GCA_902512685.1 Paracoccaceae bacterium
TCGGTCGGTGATCCGCACGATCCCCGCCATGACGGGCCGCTATAACCAGCGTCGTCGATCCGGCTAAAATGAAAACCGTGAGGGTGAGGATAGGTGTTTTACGCTTCATTGCTGTCTCCTTATTCAATGTTTTATCAATTTTTGTGTTTGATAAATATAAAACGCGCCCCTTTGCATTTTCCGTCGAAAAAACTTAAAACCGCAAAATCTGGAACAAAATTATTGCGACAGGCAGCCGCAAGGATTAAAGCGCTGAAGTGGCTTAGGGCAACTCTCAATCTAAAAGAACCGTTGGGCAATATTTGATGGCAACTCTTAACAAAACCGGCTCATCCGAGGGTGACCGAGAACTGTTTCCTGCGGTTCGAAAAGGCTGGCGTAGGAAATGCCCTAGCTGCGGACAGGGGCCTCTTATGGATGGATATCTTAAAATCCGAAAGAGCTGTAGCAATTGCAACGCCCAACTCCATCATCATCGCGCAGACGATGGCCCAGCTTACCTTACGATTTTGATTGTTGGCCACATTACAATGCCGCTGTTGCATTATGCTTTTGTCAAATGGCGTCCGGACCCCTATATCCTGCTCGCTATTTTTGGTGTTGGCTGTATCGTATTATCGCTCTATTTATTGCCTAGACTAAAAGGGGTTGTCGTGGCCTTTCAATGGGCACGGTATATGCATGGGTTTTCAGATGCACAGCAACCCGTTAGAAAACAGGGCAGCCATGATCGAAGATAAAACCGCAATCAGAAATGCAGCAACCGTGATTGTGGTGCGCGACCGCGATCACGCACCAAAGGTGTTAATGGGGCAAAGGGGATCGAAGGCTGCCTTTATGCCCAATAAATTTGTCTTTCCAGGCGGCGCAGTAGACCCGCAGGATGGCACCATCGGCTTAACCACATCTATACCAGAACCTTGCCAATCGCGTCTGCAAAAGGACGCGGACCCCGCCCTTTGCGATGCTCTTTGTGTGGCAGCTATTCGCGAACTCTTTGAAGAAACCGGACAAGTCCTAGGTCAACCGGGCCTCTGGTCAGGCTCGCCGCCAGAGGATTGGAGCGCATTTGCCCAAAACGGCTATGTGCCAGATGCCGGCGGTCTTCAGTTTGTATTTCGCGCCATAACCCCTCCGGGCCGAACACGCCGGTTTGATGCAAGGTTTTTTATGGTTGATGCAGATAAATTGCGAACAGACCTTGATGACTTCACTGCAGCCAGCGATGAGCTTTCGCATCTGCAATGGATCGCGCTCGAGGATGTTCGCGCGTTTGATTTGCCGTTCATCACCGAAGTCGTTTTGGCAGAAGTAACAGCCCGTATAAAAGACACGGCGCCGCCAAAGTCAGTGCCATTTTTTAGAAATGATGATGAAGAAAGTTTGTTTTTACGTCTGCGCGGCCATAACGAGCCCTATAAAGATTAAGCGCGCAGCACCAAGATCACGATACTAACCACCAAGAACGCAAGCCCCCCGAGTTCACGGCCGGTAATTTTTTCCCGGAAAAACAAAACACTCGCTGCAAGGCTAAGGATAAGTTCAATTTGCCCCACCGCTTTGACATAGGCCGCATTTTGCAAGGTAAAGGCAGTGAACCAGCCAAGCGAGCCGCCAAGGCTAGTCAAGCCAACCCATATGGCCGTTTTGCGCGCATTCCAAACTGCGCGCAACTGCCCGGGTTCACGCAGATAAAGCCAAATGGTCATCACAGCCATTTGCATTGTAATGACCAACAAGAGCGTCACACTGGCCCTTAAAATCGCATTTTCAAAGCCCACTTCTAAAGTGGCGCCTCGATAAAAAACTGCCGAAATTGCAAATAAGAACCCTGACAAAATACCCAGCCCTGTCACCCGGCTGGCAAATCTTGAAAGCCCTGTGGCGCCTCCAAACGGTTGGTCAGACAGCAAAAGAACACCGATCAAACCGATCAATATGGCCACAAGACCCAGCAATGAAACACCTTCGCCAAGGACAAGAATGCCAACACATACCGCTTGGATCACTTCGGTCTTTTTGAAGGTAATACCAACGGCAAAATTGCGTGCTCGAAACAAAGCCACGACACAGACCGTGGCAAATATCTGGCTTAGGCCACCGATAGCAGCATAACCCCAAAATGCCATCGACAGCTGCGGGGGGGCAAGATCATTGATCCAAAAGTATCCGGCAACCGCAATCCAGAAAAGCGGGGCAGAATAACAAAACCTGGCAAAGGTCGCGCCCGCGGTGGACAATTGCCCACTGCTGAGAATCTTCTGCAGCATGAACCGTACGGTTTGCAAAGAGGCCGCTATAAGCGAGGCTAAAATCCAAAGCTCCATACTTCCTCTAACTTTATTTTTTGCGCTTTGACCAGAGTAAATCACGCAGTTTCAAGGTTTAAACAGCCTTTATGTACTTTCATTTTAGCGAAATGAGCCTGCATCAAAGCCTTACAATACTGCGAGGTAAAAAAACCCACCAAACAGATAATACATATAGACAAATTTTGCAGGCTGCCCTTAATCGTTTTTGCCCAGCTTGTTGGCCTGCAGATAATAGCCCCCTTGAAACCCCTGTGAATTCTGCGGCATAGAACCGTTATGGCTAAACTCTATTTTCACTACTCGACTATGAATGCCGGCAAATCAACACTGCTTTTGCAGGCATCGCATAACTACCGCGAACGCGGTATGCAGACCTATTTGCTGACAGCCCAGTTCGATAATCGCGCAGGCGAAGGCCAGATTGGGTCAAGAATTGGCATCAACCAAGATGCAGATACTTTTGCCCCGGGACAAAATCTATATGATGCGATCGCAACGCAACTGACCAAAAGCGCCTGCGCTTGTGTTTTTATTGATGAGGCACAGTTCTTAGAAGAAACGCAGGTATGGCAATTGGCGCGCGCCGTTGATGATCTGAATGTTCCAGTGATGTGTTACGGCCTACGCGTTGATTTTCAGGGCAAGTTGTTTCCCGGTTCTGCTGCACTTTTGGCATTGGCAGATGAAATGCGCGAAATACGTACAATTTGTCATTGCGGCAAAAAAGCCACGATGGTGATTAGACAAAATGAAAATGGCGAGGCCATGACCGAAGGCGAGCAAGTGCAAATAGGAGGAAATGAAACCTATGTCTCACTCTGCCGCCGCCATTGGAGACAAGCCACAGGCAATTAATCACTATGCAAAAAGCGCAGGCAGATCAGTGTAGACGCGCGCCCAACTGCACTGGTTGATCAGGTCCGATAAGCACGATACCGCCGTCAGTATCGGATACGCCAAGGACAAGCACTTCGGACATGAACTTTCCAATTTGTCGCGGCGGAAAATTAACCACTGCCATCACATGCTTGCCAATTAAATCTTCGGGCTGATAATGCGCAGTAATCTGGGCAGAGCTTTTCTTTTCCCCCAACTCATCGCCAAAATCGACCCAAAGCTTGATCGCAGGTTTGCGCGCCTCTGGATAGGGTTCGGCTTTCGTGATTTGGCCCATACGGATATCGACCTTGAGAAAATCATCAAAGCTAATCTCAACCACTCGCCAACTCCCGTGATCTGTCCGCGGCTGCGGCCACTGTGTTTTCCATCAATGGTCCAAGACCACTGCCTTCATTCATTAAAACTTCAAGGCCTGCTTGCGTGGTGCCGTTTGGGCTGGTCACATTCACCCGAAGCTGTTCAGGTGTCTCTTCAGAAGTTTCGGCCAAAGCGCCAGCACCCGCCACGGTGGCTTTGGCCAGTTGCATTGCCATATCAGAGGATAGCCCCTGCGCGCGGCCTGCTGCGGCCAGCGCATCAATCATGTAAAACACATACGCAGGTCCCGATCCCGACACGCCTGTTACCGCATCAAGTTGGGCTTCTACCTCGCATCTGACGGTTTGGCCAATGGCTTTTAGCAACTGATCTGCAACCTGCAACTGACCGTCTGTCACATGAGAGTTTGCGCTCATGGCGGTAATGCCTTTACCGATGGCAGCCGGCGTGTTGGGCATCGCACGGATCACCGGTGTCTTTGCGCCCAACATATCTTCATAGGTTTTAATTGGCGTTCCAGCGGCCACGGATAGAATAACCGTTTCCGGTGCATTGCCAAAAGCCCCAATTTGCGGCAAGGCCTGCTCCATCAGTTGTGGTTTCACCGCCACCAGGATTAACGCAGGCTGGGGCGGCAAGCTTTGGTTGACATGAACGCCCTGATCTAAAAGCCAGTCCGAGGGTTGCGGATCAATCACCCAAACTGCTTTTGGATCTAAACCATCACGCACCCAACCGGCAAGCATCGCCGACCCCATTTTCCCACAGCCAAGCAGTACCAACCCCCGCCGGGATATATCGTTAAAAGTCATAATGTCCCCAATGTGATTATCCTGTACACTTTGGGGCGATGTTACGCCCGTCCGTAGGCCTCTGCAATGGCGACCTGAAGGGCCTGCTTTGGGGTTTGATCGCCATATACCACCAATTGCAACGCCGGATAGTAGCGTTCAGCAGAGCCGACGGCAGAAGAAATCATAGTATCAATTTGCTCAGGGCTCGCGATCTGTCCACCGCTCAAAACCAATCCATACCGGTACACCATCAGGCTGTGATCCTGCCAGAAAGTGAATGCACCGGCCCAACATTGGTCGTTAATTGAGTTCAAAACCTCAAATAGGGCGCCTTGTTTCTCCTTGGGAGGCTGCATTTCAAACGTGCAGATCAGCCTTAAGGTTTCATCAAAACCTGACCATGCCAATGTAATAGAATATGTTCTCCACTGACCTTCCACCGTCATGGCAATTTGATCGTCTGCAATCCGATCAAAATCCCATTCATGGTGTTCGGCAATATGCTCAACAATGTCGATAGGATGAACTTCTTCTTCGTAGAAGTGTTCTGTTAGTCCCATAGCGCCACCTCTTTATTTAATTAGCGTGGGGATATGGCAGCATCCCCAAGCGCTTGGTGCCTGCTCTACAGAGTGCGGTTGATTACCGCTACCCTTACTACATATGGTGATGCGCTTTGATCTCTCTGTAAAGAGAAATCTTTGTGATGCACTTAATAATCTGTGGATAGATCGGTTTTGGCTCTTAAATCAGGCCAAGCTGACAAAAAGCCGCCCAACAGATCAGGCGGCCTTTACAAAGGGATCAGGACTTAGGCGATTTCTTGCCAGTTTTCGGTGATTTGGTTTTTGGTGATTTCTCAAGCGCGTCCAAGCGCAATTTAAGGGCTTCGTTCTCTTCACGGGCCTTACGTGCCATAGCCTGCACCGCATCAAATTCTTCCCGGGTTACAAAGTTCTGCTCAGACAACCAGCGATCGACCAGCGATTTCATTGCATTTTCCGCTTCTTCTCTGGCCCCTTGGGCCACACCCATCGCATTGGTCATCAGTTGCGACAAGTCATCGAGCATTTTATTTTTGGTCTGCATCAGGCTCTCCAAAGTTACTTTCTCTCTTATATGGTCACTCTTTGGGTAGTCTCAAGGTTGACTTTTTTGTTAAACCAGATGCACACAGAGGCAAAGGTATATTATGATCCCATTCCCCAACATATCCCCCGAGATTTTCTCGATCACCATTTTTGGAATGGAAGTGGCTTTGCGTTGGTATGCCCTGGCCTATATCATTGGCCTTTTATTGGGTTGGCGGATTGCGGTATTGGCCGCCAACAGACCCGCACTTTGGCGCAATAATCTTTCCCCCATCGAAGCAGTGC
>CABXKH010000092.1 GCA_902512685.1 Paracoccaceae bacterium
ATTGATAGCGACCTGGGCTTGTCGTGTGGTGTGGAACTATTCAGCGTTGAGCACTTCTTTTCGTAGGGTCCCGTTAAAGCGCTCGTTATATACACCATCACCGAAAGGCGGATGACTTCAGCTCGTTTTAAAGTAGCGAAATGGAGAGTGTTTTAACATCAGACGACGCTATATAGTCGCTCGTCCGATCTCAAGTGGATTTGTCTGACAGTGCCCTATGGGGCTAAGGCACCTACTTCGGTGTACAAATATCTTTGTATTCGTTCGGCTGTCGGTGAAGTGAAAAGTTGAAAACGTTCTCGCGCAGTTCCTTACACCGATCCAAATTGATCTTAGCGATTACTAGTTCATCACCAACGCCCTGTGCCTTGGCCACAATTTCTCCGGTCGGCGCAATGATGCAGCTACCCCCAATCAGATCGCAATTTTCTTCGAGCCCTGCTTTTGCAGTCCCAATCACCCAACAACCATTGGCATAAGCACTCGCCTGCATACACAAGTGATTGTGAAAGTCCTGCAAATGATCGTGCTCAGGTGCAAGAGGATAATGTCGCGGCGTGTTGTAGCCGAGCATGACTAACTCTGCTCCTTGTAAACCCATAACCCTAAACGTCTCAGGCCAACGCCGGTCGTTACATATGCACATACCAACCTTTCCACCAAACGCATCAAAAACCGGAAACCCTAAGTCCCCAGGCTCAAAGTAACACTTTTCGAGATGTTGAAATGGCCGCCAGGGCTCATTTACGAAATGACCGGGCAAATGAATTTTGCGGTATTTCCCAACGATTTTCCCGGAACCGTCAACAATTATTGATGTATTGAACCGGTGCTTCTTCCCATTTTGTAGAACCAATTCGGCATAGCCCAGGTAAAAACCAACATTAAGTTTTGCAGCGGCGTCAAATAAAGGCTGCAAATCAGCATTCGGCATCCGAGTTTCAAACCATGCATCCAACTCAGTTTCATCCTCAGTATACCATCGTGGGAAAAATGTGGTCAGCGCTAATTCTGGAAACACCACCACTTCACCACCGTGCGCTTTTGCCTCGTGCAGCAATGAAATCATCCGGGACACAGCAGAACTGCGTGGTTCATCCTTAGCTATTGGCCCGAGTTGGGCTGCTGCTGCCATATATTCACGCTTCATTTGTTCACTCTCACTAAGGGGCCAATTCGGCCTGGCCTAATACAACTCTCAGCAACACATCGACACCTAGAGCAATGTGCTCGGGAGCTGTAAATTCATTGAAGTTTTGGCTTAAACCATCTTTAGAGGGCACAAAGACCATAGCGGTGGGGCAATTTGGCGCGCCCTGAGCAACACCCGAACCCATCATATCTGGAGCAAACCGTGCGCCCTTTTCATTAGTAAAAAAAGCAACTCCCACTGGCCGACGGGTCACTGTCTCCGCATCATTCAAGGCTTGAATAATTTCAAGCCCAGCCAAAACTCCCAAGGCACCATCATACAAACCTCCGGTCACAAAAGTTTCGATATGAGACCCAATGATCACGGGCGCAACATCTTCGGAACCCGCGCGCAAACCCCAGCTGTTGCCAATGACATCAGTGGTAATTTGCAGACCCGCCTCTTCCATCCAGTGGACATCCAGTAAATGACAAGGTCGCGCCCTGCTCTATCCTCATCGCTCAGAGCAAGACGCTTCACACCGCCATCCTGCAGCGTACCAATTTCACCCAAGGCATAAATACGGCCCATCAAACGGTCTAAATTGATCTGAACGTTCATCTGATTTGCCGCACTTCATCAGCACTACGCCCGATCAATTTTACATATAGATCAGAATCCGTATCACTTTCTGTACCAAATATAAGAACTTTAGAATTGGCGTCCAAACTCAATTCGTTGCGCGATTGTCCATGATCAGCAGCAGCCATCAAAGCCGCTAAGCCTGCCACGGCCGATTCTCCGGCAACGATTGGTAAATCATCTGCAGACGGATTAGCCAAAACCTGCATCGTCAATACAGCGTCATCATCCGTAACTGACATAACGGCATCAGCAGTTTGGCGCAGGATATCCCAAGCGATCACACTAATTTCGCCGCAGGCTAGGCCCGCCATCAACGTGTCTAAATCTCCATGCACTGGAGTTGGAGTTCCGTGTCTTATGGATTCAAGCCAACAAGCAGACTGATCGGGATCCGCCAACACAATAACTGGCCGATCATTACCGTACCTGCGTTTAGTGTAAGCAGCCACTGCTGCCGCCATGCCGCCAACGCCAGTTTGGAGAAAAATATGTGTAGGCGCGGCTTCCATTTGGTCACAAGCTTCGGCGGCCATTAGTTCGTAACCCTGCATCACATCCTTTGGTATGTCAGTGTAGCCCGGATACGACGTGTCAGAGACAACGAACCATCCCTCTCGTGTGGCTGACTCTTGAGCCTCACGCACGCTGTCATCGTAATTCCCTTTGGTGCGGATTACAGTGGCTCCGTAGGCTTCGATAGCATGTTTACGCCCTTCACTCACTGTCGAGTGGATTAAGATCACACACTTACAGCCAAATGTTTGTGCACCCCACGCGACAGACCGGCCATGGTTGCCGTCTGTCGCGCAACAGACAGTCACCTGGGATGTCAAATCACTGTATGTCCCGTCCAAGAGCACACTAAATTTTGGCATTTCAATGCCCTTGATCCTTGCAATTTCACGAAGCAACAACTGTGAAACGGCATAGGCTCCACCTAACGCCTTGAAACTACCCAGACCAAAGCGAGGACCCTCATCCTTATAATGAATGCTTTCAACATGCGCTTTGGCCCCAAGAGATTTTAGAGGGATTAGGGGGGTCGGCGCATATCCTGGCCAGGCAGAAATAGTGGACTTGGCAATAGAAAACGCTTCATCGTTCAAAACTGCAGATTGTTCCGGCCCATATGCGGCCCCCTTGTTCGCCATAGAATTGAGCAAGAGTTCGTTTTCTTTTTCTAGGCCAAGAGTGTTGGTGAAGCGCACTGTTAAAGCTCCTCTCGAGATGGGTAGCCAAAAGCCTGAACGAAGCACCCCCTGCCCTCATTAATGCTGCGCAACGGACACTAAAATTCATTTCAGACTCTTTTAATTCTAAGTTAAAGATGATACAAAAATTTCATATAATCAATATCTATGAAAAATAATTTTCATATAATTGAGTGGGATTCTGAGTGACAAAAACCTACAAAAAAACAAGCGAATCCTGTTCGTATGATACCATCGTGGATGCACTGCATAAAATTTATCAGGACTTCAGCAAACAAGAAAAAAAGGTGGCCGATGTCATCCTTGATGCCCCGGGTGAGCTGGGACTGTACTCAGCCTCGGAGTTAGCTGAACGAGCCAATGTGTCCAAAGCTACGATCACACGTTTTGTAAGGCGCGCCCAATTTTCCAGTTATGAAGAACTACGGCTTGCCGCTCGTGACGCTCGCAGCTGGGGTTCACCCTTGTTTCAAACAGAAGTGGCCCATAGTACTGGCGACGATGATTTTCTGTCAGACTTTTTAGAAGCTGAAATGCGCAATCTGACCCAAGCCCTTAACGGCTTGGTAGAGACTGAAATTGACGAGATGGCCAACGCCTTGATCGCCGCGCGCAACCTAGTTTTCATGGGATTTCGCAATAGCCATTTTTTAGCCAGCTATGCTCGCAATCAATTTCTACAATTTCGAAGTGGAACGCGCATTTCGCCCGGACCAGGCGAAACTATCACCGAGAGTACTACGGATCTGACGAGAGAAGACGTCGTTCTAATTATTGGCTTACGCCGTATCCTTAGCTCTTTAAGAAGTGAAATGGAGGCTCTCCATCATCGCGGTGTTCCGATACTGTTAATCACAGATCCCTCAGCTCGTGTCGTGCCAGCATTTGCGCGATGGACCCTTACCTGCCCAGTGGAGGCTCCTTACCTGTTTGACAGCTATTCGGGCGTTCAATCAGTTTTACGGATTTTGGCGTACAAAAGTTTTCAAAAATCAGGAAAGCAAGGACGCACTTACATGGAAGCCATTGAAGCGCGGCATGCAGAAACTGGTGCGTTCGAATGGTGGTAAAAGGCAAATTGGCAGAACGGACTAATCACCGATTGGTTGATGCCGAATAGTGCCGTGGAGAGCACGCAGGGTATTGCGGATTGATTGTAAATTACTAGCAGCATTGGGCATACGCGCTGCGATTGTTCCCATCAAGCAATCGATAGTAAAAAGCTGGGCATAGCGGGTCTGGGCAGGCAACATAAAAAACGTGTGATCGTTGAAAAATTCAACAGGCAAGACGATTTCACTCACCTTGGCCAGCGGACTATCAACTTGGGTAATTGCCAAAGTCATTGCGCCGTTCGATCGGGCCAATTCAATAGATTGCACCACTGGCGCCGGAACACCAGTAGACGAAATGGCAACGAATAGATCGCCGTTACCTGCGACTGCTGCCGCCATTCGCTGGCGATAGGAATCCTGAATTGACTGGACGGGAAGACCTAGTCGAAACATGCGGTTTTCGAGTTCTTCACACAATACACTTGATGATCCACCCACACCAATGCAGTAAGTCAGTCTTGCTTCGACGACCGCAGCTGCAGCCTTATCCAAAACTTTGACGTCGGTTGCCTGAGCAGCGCCGCGCAATGCCCCCATTGACGCGTCAAGCATCACCTTAACCAATTCACTTGGGGATGCATCACTGTCTTCCAAGTGAGGCCCGTTTAATACCTGCGACAGAATTAAATCTTGAGCGAGGCGATGCTTTAAAGCTTTAAAACCTTCTAGGCCAATTCGACGGCACATACGTAAGACAGTTGGCTCAGACACGGCAGCCTTACTTGCTACTGCTTTTATTGAAGATTGTGCGACCCATTCGGTATTTGCCAGAATAACGCGTGCCACCTTGGCTTCACCGTTGTTCAAGTCAGGCACCGAGCTGCGCAAGATATCCAGCAGGCTCCCCGCACCACGGCTCGGCAATTTAGATTTGTTTGACGAAGATATAGGTGGATTACGTCCGGTCATATTGCATTACCTTCGTCAGTTACGCTCAGTGGCCTCTCTTTGAAAATGAAACCACAATTATTACCAATCAAACTTATAATCGCCTTATAATGGGCACTGGAGACCCGGGGTTCGCGCGAAGATAAACAACTTGCTAGACGGCGATGATTATTTGACTTTTAGAACCTGCATCGCCGCGATTTAGTTCATTGGGAAATCTGGCCCAAGTCCTCCACTACTGTCTTCAAGCGCCTCACCACCTCCTCTGTAATCTTTTGTCCCTGCTCAACGCTTGCGGCATCGGGTTGACCTACAATTCCAGTGCCCGCCGAGATGCTTTGCATTGACCGATAAAGCTTTCCGGCACTTTTGTGAAGCATAGATCCGTCGGCCCACGCGTGGCTTTTGACGAAAAACTCCCCTACCGGCACATTGATATTTGGCGTAACGGCTCCGGCTGCCATCATCAAAGATGTCTCAAATTCACATGCATGGCCTGTCCCAAACCGTCCAGTCTCACTGATATCAGCAAGTGCATCCCGTGCTAAAGTCCACCACGTTACTAATGCAA
>CABXKH010000093.1 GCA_902512685.1 Paracoccaceae bacterium
AGATCAAACCAAAGGATCTGACAGTGGCAGTGTTTTGGTGAACACGAAACTTAAACGGCAGCTGCTGAAGTTTGCCAAGCAATACCCCATACATACCAGTAATAGATCAGCACCGCTGCTGTTCAGCGCCAAAGGTGGTGGCTTTACCGCTCAGACCATAGTGAACCTATTTAAGAGGTTGTATAAGATGGCGGGCATAGACGGCGCCAGCAGTCACAGTGGACGACGTCAGTTTGTTACGCAACTGGCTGATAGCGGTATTAATGCTCGCCTGGTTCAGGTGTTAGCCAGACACAAGCACCTCAGCACTACGCAACGCTATATTGACGTGAATGAGAATGCTTTGCGCAATGCTGTAGAATTGCTTAATTAGAGAGTTGATAGGTCAGGAGCTTAAAAGGATAATAGCGGTTGATTTTTGAACTAGTGATAGCTGGCCTTATACTAATGGTAATCTACTGGCTGTTCAAAACAGGTGCCGCTTGGTGGATCATAGGAGGTATTATTTTGCTCGGTATATTCCTAGCCTATAGCTGATGCTTAGACGGCTGCTGAGTTAATCCTAGCCTGATAGAACTCTCGCCAATTACTTTCATCAATTTCTGATTTTAATTCATCAAGGCTGGCCCAGATATGTTCTGCAGTTGTCCATGGGGCTTCATCCATGGAGGTGTTCCATCGCCTTTGAACAAATGCTTTAAATGCTGCCCTTTGCTCATCAGTCAAAAGTTCTGATGCGTAAAAAGCGATCAACCTCTTACCCAACTGTTTCAGGCGTTCATCAGTGAAATCGTTGATGATTGAAACTCGTTCTGGCCAAGATGCAGTTTGAAACTGTTCGAGTAATTCTTTGTCGGAGTTACCATAGAACCCTGAGTAAATTCTTTCTTCCACTTCTAAGTTAGTTTGCTCAGTATCAGCATACCGTTCGCTTAATACATCAGAAACAACGCTATGTAATCTGGTTGCATCTTTGATTGCTTCACAAAACTCAACCATCTCTTCTGAAGGGTTCTCAATCACTCGAAAAGTTTCAGATCTGTTTACAGCCAAAGTTCGGATTTTCTTGGGTGTCCCCTCAATTGCTTCAGAAACATAAAGTTTGGATGCCTGAGTGAGTTCTTCAGCTTTGTTAAGTTCGAAATCTGCAAACCCGATTGAGTTGGGATTGTCTTTGTTACTTCCACAGTAACACCCTTGATAAGTCTTCGGTACATTTCCTCCAAACCGAAGCGTGATTTCCATTGGAAGAAAGCTTTTTAATGAACTGGAGGTGATAGTTTTGTCACCTGCTTCAATAAGCTTTTTGAAGAGTTCGGGTGCACCATCTCTTATTTTTTTAAATATAAAAATGGTCGCTTCTACATCGGCCAAAGCATCATGTGCATTTTCGTGAGCAAAGCCATTTGCTGGGGCTAAACGATCAAGTTTAAAGCTAGTATTTCCATTGTCAGAAACTGGCCAAGTTAGAGTGCTAGGTGCCTCTGCAAGTGTAGCAAAAACCATTTTCATAACGTCCAACCGGCTATTCCCATTCATCTGGGTGGCAAATATTTCTGGCTGTAGGTTTTGGTAAAACATTTGACGCATCATGGGTTCGTCAAAGGCGATGGTGTTATAGCCCAGCCAGCAAGCTGGCGCCCAATCTTTTGTAAATTTCTGTAAGGTTTGAGCAAACTCAAAAGGAGTTGGAAGGTTTTTATTGATGGCTTGCTCAGGCTTTATATTGGTGACGTGCAATGCAATTGGTGACGGCAGTACGTGAGGCGCCGCCTGGCATCTTATATCTACACGATCAACCTCGTTTAGATGTTCGTCAGTAACAATTGCCGCAAATTGCAACGGATGATCGAACGCTGGACTAATGCCAGTAGTTTCGAAGTCGTAGAAAACGTAACGGGACACTAAAAAATATCCTCAGATTGAGTACTTTGATCTAGATTAAACAGATCTTTAATTTTCGCTGCAACTATGACCGGGTTGTGTTCCTTTGATATCAATCGATCTATTTTTGCAGAAAACTTGCTTGCAGCTTTAGCTCCTTGAGCTCTTCCCAACATACTTTGTAACAACACTAAGGCCATTCCTTTTAAATCAGATTTAAAACTAATCTTCTTGTCCAGAAGATCTTGAGGGTGTGCAGAGAACTTACTAGATCTAATTTGCAACTTTCCAATATAATCAATTGAGAGTAACGCTGGTTCCCAATCAAAAATCGACAACTGGTTTCGATCATAAGCTAAGTTTGAAAGTTTTATATCTCCGTGGACCAATTCTATTTTTTGAAGAAAAGCCAATTTTTGGGGAAAATCATCAAATAGTTTTCTGGCGCCAATATCTAAAATGTCGATTTTATTTTCAATAAAGCTTTGAGTAATGGTAATTGTGTTTTCATAGTTACTAATTTTTACTTTTGGATAAAGGAATTTTCCATATTTTTTTAATTTCCAAAGTCTAGTCTTGCTGTCTCTATCTATGTAGAGCTCCTTGATATTGTATGATTTTGATATTGTTTTACCAGAGTTACATTCGAAATAGGCCAACTTCATAGCCCTTTACAATTGTATCTCCGCCATCTAATCCAATCAAAGGTTCTCCTAAAAAAAGGATGTCAGTTATTAGATTTCCAAACGGTAAACTTATTGACTGAAAAACTAATTTCTGAAATTCAGATTTTTTCTGAAATTCAAACTCTTTTTCAAAAATAAAGCCTCTTTCAATAGATGAAATTGCCGCTGTGTACATGGTTTTAGGTTTGTTCAATTCAAATTTTTTTGTACTTATTCGTGCCTTGATCTGAGCCACGCCCTGTTTAAGTTTTTTGTCTAATACCTGAGTTTTCTTTCCCCCTTCATTCAAAAAAATTTCGATCTCTGAGCTATTTGGAGATGCGCCATAATAATGTGCTACGGTATCGAGATCCCACCACGGTCGTTGATAACCATCTAGGTGTGCAAATTTATGGTCAACGGGAACCTCGCATGCTTCTTCGTCTATCAAATAGTCATACAACTTTTGTTTCTCTTGGGCCTTCCAATATGCATAAGTTTTTTGCGACAATTCAAACATAACGACTTCAGAACCCATGCCAGATAGTTGAATTTGAGCTTTCATCCATTTTTCCAAGTTTGGTTACTCTTTTACTTTAAACCCTGTACCCAAGAAATTTACGGCCCACGAGTTTAATTCATTTGCGTCTAATCCATATTTCTCTGCAAACTCTCTGTAATCCACGCCACTCTCTGCACAAGCAGAGGCAACCTCAATTCTAAACTCATCAGAGTTGGTCTCCTGAGAAGAAATATCGCTTATATCGGCTACCTCTGATTTTAAACCTATAAACCAGACGTTATCACCATCGCTATCAGTATAACCCCAACCGGGGGATACGCTAGCTGCTGACCAAGCCCCGCTTTCCGGTAGGTATTCAGAAAGTTCTTTGGTTGAAATTCCTTCGTTTAAGGGGATTTCAAATTTTACTACAATTGTAACACTTAAACCGTCTTCGTTACCTACCTTTACAGACGTATTGCTATCGGTACATTCAAGTTCAATATAATCAGTATCTGAGAAAAAACGATCTGGGTCGTCATCGAGTTGGCTTGGATCTAATTCAAACGATAAATTAGGCAATATTAACTCGCAAGCTGCTTCATTGTCGCCATCGTCGCAAAGATTTTTGAGATCATCGACAAGTTCTTGTAGTTCTTCGTCATCTATATTTTGTTCGTCTACTAATCCTCTTTTTATTTGAAATTCGAATAGGCCGACCGCTCCATGTTCAGTCAATACGTCTTCTATTTCTGGCATAACTGACAGTTCTAAACCATATTTTGAGGGTTCAAAGTCACTGTCTGTTATGCCATAGAATGACATTCTTTCGTCACCTGTATAATTTGCGTCGTCTTCGGGATCAGCAGCAATCCCAGTATCAAAATTTCCATCCCAATATCCTTGGACCGCATGTTCACCGATTGATGGATAAAAGCCCCATATATTTACGTTGCCCACTCCAGCTGCAGATGTACTTAGAAAACCATCATCCCAATGATTAGCTCCACGAGCTGTAAAGGCTAATTTTAGGTAATCATTTTCATGTACGATATTTTCAAATTTTCCAGATTTTTTGCTATCAAAAAATTCGTTGAGCTCATCGTCTGCGTGAATTTCATGCACCATCTTGTCGCTGGCATGAAGAAAAAAGCGAGCCTCTGAGTCAACATTTTCGATGATACCGGCCATAAAACCACTTATTTTTGCAAAAATTGACTCCTTTGAAGTTGCGTACCCATTTTCGTCAATTTCCATGACGATTTCTTCCACTGAAATACTCGCTATATTCACGTAAAGTTTTTCATCTGAATCGTCGTGGTCAAAAAAATCTTCATCTTCTTCAATTGGCTCACTTATTTCAGCAACGCCTGAACCCTCAAGACTTACTTTACCTGATATTTTCTCGAACTGAGCCGCCACCAGATAAATTGTTGCGCCTTTTTTGGTTCCCCATACGCCCTGATCCAATTCCGCTTTTCCATCTTCAGCCATTTCTGGGTTATGATATGGATCTTCGTCAGGTGCTTCGGTTTCCAATGAAATTGCGTACACGTTTGAATCTTTAAGAACGATTTCTCCTTTTACTTCGATATCATTATCGTCGTCGAACGTTATCTTAAATTTATCGATCTTAAAGTTGTTCAGTTCACTTAATTCTATTCCTTTAAGCGCATTCTTATCTGACGTATCTATCTCAATAACTTGATACTTTTCTAGTCGATACACTTCCGCTTTTAAGTTTATAGAAAATTCTGGCTCGCAATTTTCTTCTAGTTTTAGATAACCAGCGTTAGGGCCATTGTACCCATCCAAGTTAAAGCTTTCAAAGACGTCGGCGTCTAACGTTTTTTTATTTGAAGAAAGGGTAGCCTTGCCTTGAAGTACTAA
>CABXKH010000094.1 GCA_902512685.1 Paracoccaceae bacterium
CAATTTGCCGCGCGCCGCCATCCACCGCAGCAAGAGCATTGGCGGTCGCCATGCCCAGATCATTGTGGCAATGGGTGGCAAATATTACCTCATCCGCCCCGGGCACCCGGTCAATCAGCATGCGGATAAGATCCGCAGATTCCGCTGGTGCCGTATAGCCCACCGTATCGGGGATATTAATGGTTGAAGCACCGGCTTTAATCGCGATTTCCACAACCCTGCACAGGTAATCGGTTTCAGTGCGGGTGGCATCCATTGGGGACCATTGCACATTGTCGCAAAGATTACGGGCATGAGTGACGGTGTCATGAATGCGCTCAGCCATCTGGTCCATATCTAGATTGGGGATCGCCCGATGCAGTGGCGATGTGCCGATAAAGGTATGGATACGGGGTTTTTTTGCATGTTTTACCGCATCCCAGCAACGGTCGATATCGCCGAAATTTGCCCGCGCCAAACCGCATATAACAGAACTTTTACTGCGCTCTGCAATTTCGGAAACGGCGTTAAAATCACCCTCGGATGCGATGGGGAAGCCGGCCTCGATGATATCGACGCCCATTTCATCCAGCAGCTCAGCAATTTCAAGCTTTTCGTCATGGGTCATGGTCGCGCCGGGGCTTTGCTCGCCGTCGCGCAAGGTTGTATCGAAAATTACAACACGGTCTTTGGTATCTGTTTGTGTCATGGTCTGATCTCTTTGTCGTCTCTATCTAAGCGTGGGGTGCGATATTTGCCTCCTCTGAGCGGACGCACCGGTTAACGGCACGCTCAGAGGCAGCTTAGGAGATCTAGGCCAAGCGTCATTTTTCTGCGCAAAGCAGCGAAATGAGTGGATATTTGGCCTATGGTCATCATGGCGGTAACTATACAAGCAATTCCCTAAAAGAAAAGCTGCAAATTACCGAATTCGATTATGTTTTTCATGCTGTTGTCGAAAAACAGCTTTTCATTGATTGCAAAAATCTTTGGGGATTACAGGGGTTCGATCTGCAAGGGCATTCGGGAGCGCGCGCGCTGCAACTCGATCAAGCCCAGCGTGGTCCAGCCTACAAAATTCGTTTCAACCGTATCGCTGCGCAGCGCTGCACGAAAGATGGTTTCCAATTGCCGCCGATCTTTTTTGGGCATAGGTGCGGGGTCAATGACAATTTGACCGCCCAGCCCCCTAAGCCGCAACTGACGCGGCAGATCGCGGGCCATGGCGATATTGGCCTTAAGTCCGGCTGCGGGCGAGCCATCTTTTCCCGTATTTACATCAACTGCAACAAACGCGCGGGTTGGCTCAATTGAAAAAGACCCACCATGTATTGAAACATCCGCGCTTTTAAGCGCATCGATCTGATCCAGCACCCCATGATCAGCAAAACAGCCCGTTTCGGTTTCAATCTGTGCCGGTTCGCTCCAATCACGCCAGGCTTGCTCATGCGCCCCATCCGCATTCAGCAATACCGCAATCTGCTGAGCATCATCTTCAAGAACCTGGCTCACCAACTGTAAAACAGCGCGTGCATCATCGGCAATGTCTTCTGGATCTGCCTCAGCGCAGGATGACCGCAGGATCATCCCATAGGCCGGCGGGCCAATAGTTTCATGGATCAGTTGCAAAAGGGCATCGCGCCGATCTTCGTCGCGAATACTGCGCGAGATATTTAACCCGGGAGCTGTCGGGGTCACTATCACATAGCGGCTTTTGAACAAAAGCTTGCTGGTCACTGGAATGGCTTTGCCGGGTTCTGCATAACCCGTCACCTGCACCAAAAGCGTCTGTTTTGGCGAAAGCCCTTTAATATGGCGTAGAAATGCCGGCCCATCAGGTGTGTTCAAAAACACCCCTCCTTGGCCTTTGATTGGGCGGTCAACCTGAGCGCGGTAGATTGTGCCGGGGCCGGGTGCGTCTGTGTCGACCAGCAAATCATGCAATTGGCCATCTTTGATCAGCGCTGCAGCTGGTCGGTCATTAAGATGATCGAGTAAGATCAGTGTGCCCTTCATTTGTCCGCCTTTAAAATTGGATAACCAGCAGATTGTAAAAGGGCCGCTGTTTCTGCCAAAGGCAGCCCAACAATGGCGCTAAAGGATCCGCTTATCCATGGGATAAACGCTGATGCGGGTCCTTGAATTGCATAGCCGCCAGCTTTGCCCTGCCAATCACCGGTGTTAAGATAGGCATCAATTTCGCTTTGGGACAGACGTTTAAAACGCACGGCACTGACAACGTCGCGCTGCCATATCTTGTCGCCTTTTCGCAAAGCTATTGCGGTGATCACCCGGTGGCGCCGTCCGGACAGCGCCTGCAAAAATTCCGCAGCCTGTTCAGGCGTTTCCGGCTTGCCCAAAATCCGGCGGCCAAGTGAAACGGTTGTATCGCCGCAGAGCACTAAATCATCGTCGGCGCTTGGTACCGCTACGACTTTTGCTTGTGAAATGCGGGTGCAATAGTGGCGCGGCACTTCATTGGCATGCGGCGTTTCATCAATATCCGGCGGACATATTTCATCCGGGATAACACCGATCTGCGCCAAAAGTTCAAGGCGGCGCGGACTTGCAGATCCCAGAATAAGTTTCAAAAGGTTATTTGAATCGGTAGTTGATGCGTCCCTTGGTAAGATCATAAGGGGTCATTTCAACCTGTACCTTATCACCTGCCAGAACGCGGATCCGGTTTTTGCGCATTTTTCCTGCCGTGTGCGCGATAATCTCATGGCCGTTTTCCAACTCGACCCGAAATGTCGCATTAGGCAGGAGTTCCTTGACGACACCGGGAAATTCGAGCGTATCTTCCTTGGCCATAGTTTCTCCTATAATTTGACTGTGCCCACATTTGTGGATGACGCCCTAAATGTATCTATTTGGACATAAATTCAAGCCTTCATTCGCAACGGCGGTTTATCTGTTGCCAAGCAGCACCTTAACGAATTTTAAATGCTTTGTAGCGCCAACCATTGCATCAGGGCTTGATCGGACAAAATGCGCCCTAAACTTTGAAAGACTCTCATATTTTTATCGCATCCCAAAAAATTCCACTTATAAAGTGGCAAAAGTGAAAAGGTGTGGTTTGGCAAAGCATGGATGTAACAGCACAGCGGGAACGGGTATGAATTGGGACGAGTATGCCGATTGGGGCAAAAAAATATCTGACTGGGGCGCCGCCTATCATCAATCCATACGCGATCGCCCCGTCAGGGCGCAGGTGGCGCCCGGCGACACCGCAAAGCTGCTTGAGCCATCGGCGCCGGAAACCGGCGAAGATATGGGCGCTATTCTGGAAGATTTTGAACGTGTGGTAATGCCCGGCATAACCCATTGGCAACACCCGCGCTTTTTTGCCTATTTTCCGTCAAACGCAACGCCGCCTGCAATATTGGCTGATTTTCTGGTGTCCACCATGGCGGTGCAATGCATGCTCTGGCAAACCTCTCCTGCGGCCACGGAAATGGAAACGCGGATGATGGAGTGGTTGCGTCAGGCCATCGGCTTACCAAGCAATTTTTCTGGGGTGATCCAAGACAGCGCCTCATCGGCCACTTTAGCCGCAGTTTTAACCATGCGCGAGCGCTCCCTGCGGTGGCAGGGTAATGAAGATGGTTTATCCCAGCACCCAAAGCTGCGGATCTATTGTTCGGGTGAAGCCCATAGTTCGATTGACCGGGCTGTTTGGGTGGCAGGCATTGGCAGTGATAACATTGTGCGCATACCCGTAACCGGTGCTCATCGCTCAATGGATCCTGAAGGTCTGCGGCAAGCGATAAAAAATGACCTTGCGGCAGGTTATCTGCCCATTGGCGTGATCGCCTGCACCGGGGCGACCGGCATTGGGGCCTGTGATGATATCGCCGCTGTGATCGATGTTGCGCAGAATTTTGATCTTTATATTCATGTTGACGCCGCTTGGGCGGGATCTGCTATGATCTGCCCCGAATTCAGAGCGCTTTGGTCCGGTGTAGAACGGGCGGACAGTGTTGTTTTCAACCCGCATAAATGGTTGGGCGTCCAATTTGACTGTTCTGCGCATTTTCTAAAAAATCCCGAGGACCTAGTGCGCACTTTGGCAATCCAACCCGAATACCTTAAAACCCATGGACAAGAAGGCCTAATCAACTACTCTGAATGGTCCATCCCTTTGGGTCGCAGGTTTCGGGCGCTAAAAATTTGGTTTTTGTTGCGCAGCTATGGTCTGGTTGAATTGCGAAACCGCATCCGCAATCATATCAAATGGGCCAATGAGATTGCAGATCAATTGCGCGCCACATCAGGTTTTGAGATTGTCACTGAGCCGATACTATCGCTTTTTACCTTTCGCTATCTGCCAAATGGATCAGGCGATCTAGATGAAATCAATCAATCTTTGGTGGACCGGATTAATGACGATGGCCGGATATACCTGACTCAAACCAATATTGACGGGGCTAAGGTCATTCGCTTTCAAGTTGGTCAGTTTGACACCACACAAGAAGATATCCAAACGGCGTACCAAGTGATCTGCGAGACCGCACAGGAGTTTGAGCAGTAGGTTTTATGCCCCGATCGATCTGAATGGTGCTCCACGTTGCAAATTTCTCACGCTTAAAAACACACCCGTTTGAAAATGCTTATTTTTCTTGCTTTCTGCCTTGCAAACAAGCATATACCCCCTGCGACGTTACGACTATCGACCCACTGCTCCTTTTCGGCCCAGTCATTCGATCATGTACTGACAGAGCCGCGCTGCCGCATTCTGCGGGCAGATTTTTAAGGAGAAGACCCAATGGCAAATGGGACAGTAAAGTGGTTTAACACCACAAAAGGCTATGGATTTATCGCACCTGAAGGCGGTAGCAAAGACGTGTTTGTACACATCTCGGCGGTTGAACGCTCTGGGCTGACAGGCCTAGCAGATGATCAAAAGGTTACTTTTGATATCGAACCAGGCCGTGATGGCCGCGAATCA
>CABXKH010000095.1 GCA_902512685.1 Paracoccaceae bacterium
CCAGACCTATACCAGACCTATACCAGAGCGCCCCAGAGTGGCACGAGGAGACATCTTAAGACCTGAGCATAAGAGTGATTTGGGCTCTTCAGTGAGGTGTTAGAGTTACAATTAAATCCTCTATTTTGATGTTGCTGTTTTTTTCGATCCTTAACATGCTTTGCCAATCTAAGATCAGCGCCTAAGGTTCCAAATGAGTGTAGGCAGTATAGTTATATGGAAATTTATACTGTATTTTATGAAGCGCAGGGCTAATTCCATGCGCACTGTATTTATAATCACAAGTTTTAAATCATTGATTTTATTTTATTGAGCTGCTCAAATTCCCTTATTGGGAAATTTTTATATTGGGAGGAAATATGAAATGTACGTAACCATGTCGCATTGGGAAGCATCAGAGATGACTGACGAGATGATAGAAACAATGCAAACGAAGTTCATGCCTATGATTAAATCACTTGGTGCAGATAGCTGCTTCGAAGTTCAAACAAGTGATACAACGGTTTCTATTGTTACTGTGTATCCTGATGAAGCAACTAAAGTCGCAGCTACAGAAAAGATTGCTGAGATTAGAGCCCAAGGTGCAGATACGTTCAGCGCTACGCTTGTTAAAGCAGAGGAAGGCCCAATTGTTGCAAATATGAATTAACCATTTCACAAGGCTCAGTAGATTTATAATGTGCTGTGGTTGATGCGGTGTTATCTTAAATAAATTTGCCTTTTTGTTGACCCTTCAGTGTATAGCTATCAAATTTGGCATCACATCAAACATCGATTATGGCACTGATTTGCAAATGCTATAGTCTATTTGGCTGAGCTGCTGGAGGTATACATGCTCTTTGATAAGTACATTTCATCTTGGGACAATAAAGAAGTTGGTGAATATCTTGCCCTTCATCATGAGGACTACGAGATAGTCTACCACTCCACGAATACCGTTACGAAACTCAATGATCTTGATTTGGATCAGTGGGCAAATTTAATGGCTGCAGCTAAGTTTGAAGGCCGTAGGTGCTTGTACGAAAATGAAGAGATATTAGTAGAGCATAGGATTGTGACTTATGGTTCTGGCGACCGAGAGGCTTTGATGTTGGTGCATTTAAAGAAAGATGGCCTTTTATGGAGAACCGAAACTGGAGCGACACCATTGCCGCGAATAGACTGAACCCATCCGCAACACTTTTAAGGCTCTGCAGATGGCATTTGTAATTTAGCGCTACAATAGAGCTCTGTAGCATTGGCCTTCTAACAAGCATACAACTAAACATCTAAACTTTACTGTATGTAAAAGAACAAAATTTTTCACTGCGTGTCATTTTTCGTGTTACGTTTCTTTTATTTAAACTGAAGGAGGAAAAAATGGTTGAAAGTTTTGGAGGTTCGCTGAACCTTATAATTTGGTTGCTGCTTATTGCTGGGGGAGGCTACTATAGCTATCGCTGTCTGTTTCAAACAAAAAGCTTCAATGATCAATATGGATTTGGCGATGGATCAGTTTTCATGACACGGTTAACTGGAACCTGTGTTGGAGCATCAACATTGGTGTCCGTAGTGCTTTTGTTTGCCGGTCCAGCGGGTGCATGGGCATTTGTTGCATACGGTTGGATGCAGTCACTTCTTGGCGCATATTTTGGCTACACAACGGTTAATAGCGAATGGGCGGAAATTGAAGGTATAAAAGCAACGGCTGAAGGTTATATCGCTCCAATAGGATTTTTAATTCTCAACTCGGTACTTCTATACAATATGTCGGATATTTTATACGCGACCACTGCGGCAAGTTAAACTTATCAAAAAGGAGGGAAATAACATGTCAGTTAGATGCTATTTGATCGGGAAATATACCTCAGAGAGTATCAAGGGGATTTTGGGTGGTTCGGATCGTTTGGCTGCCGTTGAAAGTGTTGTAGCCGCTGCTGGTGGCACAGTCCACCACGCAAGCTTTGTGCGCGGTCCAATGGACATCATTCTCGATTGTGAATTGCCTGATCAAGATACTATGATGGGACTTGTGGCGGCTGTCATCGCTTCAGGTTCAATAGAAGAAGCTATGTACCTGGAGTGTGTGGACGGAGATCCAATTTGGGCTGCCGCAAGAAAAATCGGTCAAAATTATACGCCCGCAAACGCTTAATTTTAGCGACGAAGGTTGGATTTGCGCACTTTTCGACCTTCGTCCTATTTGTAGCAGCTTCTAGCTTGGGCTGTCAGAAATTGTTTGTCTGGAATTGTCAGCTTATCAGAGAGCACATTGAAAAGGCTTGGGCTTAACCAGACCTATACCAGAGCGCCCCAGAGTGGCACGAGGAGACACCTAAAGGGTTAAGCATAAGGGGGGTATAGGAAAGGGAAGTGTTTAAAGAGGGCACCACAGAACAGCTCTAAAGACATAGAAAAATTATCCTAAAACTATAGAAATAAGGACATGCTTGATAGGCGACATTAAAGACCAAATCTATTTTTGGTTTTGTTTGTGTTAGAAAAAATCTGATTGGTGTTTGGTCCCCCCGCAAACCCTTACGTATTATATATTACATATTACGAATTATACATTACGAATTACGACTTACCCTTTACCCTTTACCCTTTACCCTTTAACCTTTAACCTTTAACCTTTAACCTTTAACCCAAGATACCATCTTAGGGATAGCTAACTCAGACACACATTCAGAGACCGCTTGAGAGCCGTAGAGTGCCCTATGGACATGATTGATCAGATAGGGGGATGGAAGTCAGTAAGCTCAATAGGGAACAGCTATGGGAGGGGGCACCAAACCGAAAAAATCTTTGAATTTATACGCAGACTAGGAATAAAAACGATTTAATGTATTGTACTTCATCAAGAGGCCTAAGCGAATTGGACTATATATTTGCTGATCACGATATTTCGATCATTTCGTAAAACTTTGTTATAATTCTTGGTAACTAACCCATTAAACTGCAGTTTGAATAAAGTTAAAATTGTACACCAAGCTTTTTCAATTGAGCAAAAAAGTGCTCTTTAAACTTTTCATTTTCGTTTAAAATATTCGGATGGTTATTTACCCAATTAACCTCAATTGGATTATCCATTTCAGACTGTTTATTGAAGTTTTCAATTGCAGTATTCCTATCTCCTTCAATCAAGGCAATGTAAGCAAGCATTATATACCACATTTCGTTTTGGCCAGGCTCGGAGTAATTTTTCGAGATCTGCTCCTTTATGTAAGATTTTGCTTTTGAAAATTCTCTACCACCTTTTTCAAACTCTTTAATTAAATATGTCCATGCAAAATCTCTTTTGAACCAAAGACTGAAATGTGGAGCGATGTTTTCAACTTTTCTAAATATAGATAAAGCTTTGTCATATTGACCACAATGTCTTGCTAGGCTTGCTGCGCTTGCAAGAATAGAAGGGTCGTTAGATATGCTCGCCATTTTTTCAAGTCTCCCACATGCTGTTGTGAGTTCCCCTAGATAATTTCTTTCAATTATCTGGGCCAAGCTGACAGCATAAGGATACTCAGCATTAACTTCCAATACTTTAAGGGTAAGTTTGTAAGACTCTTCAACATTTTTTTGATAATCTGTAGAGGTACCAACCCACAGTGCTCCCATGAGAAACCACGCCTGATCTAAATCTAAATATGGATTATTTGGCTCCAAGTCTCTATTTAATTCCAATATTCTTTTATATTCTTGTAAGCCTTCAGGCGTATATTTTTCGTATTCTATTCGCCCCTCTAATCTGTTGAGGTAAACCTCGGGGGTGAATTCGTTTTTTATGCCTTCAGCAGCCACATTTAAAAATAGAATTCCCGGAATAACCTCACTAGAAACCGCCGAACTAATCATATCTTGAATTTCAAATATATCTTCATTCAGAAAATCAAAAGTCTCTGACCATATCACTTCATCAGTTATTAAATTCGTAAGGTTAAGATTAACCCGATATTTATCTCCAGATGATTGCAGGAAGCTTTTAAGCGTATATTCAACACCGTACTTGTCCTTCAGTTCGGCCGTTGAAGCTTTCTTGCTCAAAAAATATTCCACAGAGCTCGTATCATGAACAAAGAGTTCATTATATCTCTTGAGAGTGGTTGTTACTTGGTTTGTAAGAGCAGTTGCTAAAGTTTTAGTTTGACTATCGTTGTTTTTCGTTTCGAATGGATATATCAATAGTGATTTTTTATTTCCAACTTTGCTTAAATCAACTTGGTCAAAACTTATATTTAAAACGAAATATCCTATAACAGTCGTCAAGATTATTCCAATTAGAGCAAGCATTAAAAGACTTGATTTTTTGCGCTTCTTGATTTTTCTTTTGTGCGATGGGCTAACCAGCAAATCAAAGGCATGAAACTCGTTTTGTTTTACCTTTTGAACACCAAGGTTATTGTATTCAAATCTGGTCTTGCCCTGCACGAATTCATAAACGCTTTTTGATATGGTAATCCCGCCAGTCTGCGCCAAAGCCTCAAGCCTAGCAGCTATATTTACTCCATCCCCTAGTAGGTTGTCCTTTTCTTTTACAACATCCCCAGAGTTAATCCCAATACGAAACTCCAACTTGACCGAGGCATCGTCTCTGGAATTTCTCTCTTGAATAGCATTTTGAAATTCTACTGCGCATTCAACTGCTGATACTGCACTCGGAAACTCTGCTAGGAATGAGTCACCACCTGTGTTGAATAGACGGCCTTCGTATTTTTTGAATAGGCCAAGTAATAGTGCTTCACACTCACGCAGGTTGAGAATTGTTTCACTCTCATCCGCTTCCATATGCTTACTATAACCTACAACATCAGTTGCAAAAATAACTGCAATTTTTCGATTAATATTTTTATCAGACATCAAATCAACCAAGAGAATGTTTGATAATGAATTTGGCACGAGCCATTAATTCTGTCTAGAAGTT
>CABXKH010000096.1 GCA_902512685.1 Paracoccaceae bacterium
GATGCATGCTGGGTAAACCAAGTGGCCCCAACGGCGATGGTGATGTGCCCCTGTGTTGATGGTCTAAGCCATAATGAGGCCGAGGAAATATCAAAAGATTGGTCAACCGCAGGCGCGGAAGTTCTGTTTCACGCCGTGGTCGAGACTGCGCAAATTATTGAATAAGCTGCTGAACAAGGAGAGCCAGAATGACCAAAGTGATCAAAGGCGGTCAGGTATGCACCGCGGACCGCACGTGGAAGGCTGATGTTTTAATCGATGGCGAAGTGATCAAACAGATCGGAGAGGACCTAAAAGGCGACGAATATATTGATGCCGAAGGCGCTTATGTCATTCCAGGCGGCATTGATCCGCACACCCACCTTGAAATGCCGTTTATGGGCACCACAGCTGCGGAAACCTTTGAAACCGGCACATGGGCGGCCGCGGTCGGCGGCACTACTATGGTGGTTGATTTTTGTCTTCCGGGCGAAGATGGCTCGATTAAAAATGCGATCAACGAGTGGCACCGGAAGTCTGCGCCTCAGATTTGCTCGGATGTGGGCTATCACATGGCGATCACGGGCTGGAACGAAGATGTCTTTAAGGGCATGAAAGACGCCGTTGATATGGGCGTCAATTCGTTCAAGCATTTCATGGCCTACAAAGGCGCTTTGATGATTGAAGACGATGAAATGTTTGCCAGCTTCAAGCGCTGCAAAGAAATCGGTGCGCTGCCGATGGTGCATGCAGAAAATGGCGATCTGGTTGCCGATATGCAGCAGCAGATGCTGGCCCAAGGGATCACCGGCCCTGAAGGCCACGCCTATTCGCGGCCACCCGAGTTTGAGGGTGAAGCAGCAAACCGCGCCATCACCATTGCCGATGCTGCGGGCGTTCCGCTTTATATTGTGCACGTCAGCTGCGAGCAGGCGCATGAAGCCATTCGCCGCGCGCGTCAAAAGGGCATGCGGGTTTACGGCGAACCTTTGGCGCAATTCCTGACCTTGGATGAAAGTGAATATTTCAAAGGTGACTGGATGCATTCCGCCCGCCGTGTAATGTCACCACCCTTCCGCAATAAAGAACATCAAGCCAGCCTATGGGCGGGTTTGCAGTCTGGATCACTGCAGGTTGTCGCCACCGATCACGCGGCCTTTACCAGCGAGCAAAAGCTTATGGGTAAAGACAATTTCTGCCTGATCCCCAATGGCTCGAACGGTCTAGAAGAGCGGCTTGCTGTGCTGTGGACCGAAGGTGTGGAAACCGGGCGCCTAACACCAAATGAATTTGTATCTGTCACCAGCACCAACATTGCTAAAATTCTGAACATTTATCCTAAGAAAGGCGCGATTGTGGAAGGAGCCGATGCGGATATCGTGGTTTGGGACCCAAAAATTTCCAAAACCATAAGCGTGGCCAATCACCACTCCATCCTTGATTACAACGTCTTTGAAGGCTTTGATGTCAGCGCCCAGTCGCGCTACACAATCAGCCGCGGGGATGTGATCTGGGCATGGGGTCAAAACAGTCAACCCAATCCGGGCCGAGGCCGCTTTGTGCCGCGCCCAGCCTTTCCATCGGCAAACCTTGCCCTGAGCAAATGGAAAGAATTGACCGCGCCCAAACAAATTCACCGTGACCCAATGAATATCCCTGCTGGTATCTAGAAGAATTGACACTGAACAAACACCTTACTCCAAGGAAAGCCAAATTCTGAAATGACCAATAACCCAGTAATTTCTGCTCGTGACCTTTCATTGACTTTTGAAACCAATGATGGGCCTGTGCAGGCGCTAACAAACATCAACTTAGACATTTCCAAGGGTGAATTTGTCAGTTTTATTGGACCATCAGGCTGTGGGAAAACCACTTTTCTAAGAGTTATGGCGGATCTTGAACAGCCGACCGGTGGACAGATTACCATAAATGATGTCTCTCCAGCGGATGCGCGTAAATCACGCGCTTACGGCTATGTTTTTCAGGCCGCAGGCCTTTATCCCTGGCGCACCATTGGAGGCAACATTCGGCTACCCCTTGAAATAATGGGATATAGCAAATCCGATCAGGCGAAACGGGTGCAGGATGTGCTCAAATTGGTTGAATTGTCAGATTTTGAAAAGAAATTTCCTTGGCAATTATCCGGCGGTATGCAGCAGCGGGCGTCAATTGCCAGAGCTTTGGCATTTGACGCCGACATCCTTTTGATGGATGAACCCTTCGGAGCGCTTGATGAAATTGTTCGCGATCACCTTAATGAACAATTGCTGGACCTTTGGCGACGCACCAACAAAACCATTGGCTTCGTCACCCACTCCATTCCAGAAGCGGTGTATCTTTCGACAAAGATCGTTGTCATGTCACCTCGGCCGGGACGCATAAGTGATATTATTGAAAGCACATTGCCCGACGAGCGGCCTCTTGAAATTCGTGATAGTCCCGAATTTATCGAAATTGCCCAGCGGGTCCGTGAAGGCCTTAGGGCGGGGCATGGGCCGGAATGAGGCGTTCGTTTTTTCCAGTCATTGTCGTTGTTTTTGCATTGATTGCGATTTGGTACGTTGCTGTCGTGCCCATGAATATCAAGATGGCTCTGACGGATGCAGAGCGCAGCGGTATGGTGGTTACGCCAAGCGGTGCTAAAGAGCGGCGTGACAGATCGGCAATACTATTGGTGGCCCAGAACCCCTTTGCTATTAAAGCAACATTTAGTTTAGAGCGCCCGCGCCTTCCCGCCCCGCATCAGGTGACCATTGAACTGTGGAATTCCACCGTCAATAAAAAAATCACATCAAAACGAAGTCTGATTTTCCATGGATGGATCACCTTAAGTGCAACACTTTTGGGCTTTGCCATCGGAACAGGGCTTGGGATCTTACTGGCGGTCGGGATCGTTTACAGCCGAGCCATGGATATGAGCGTAATGCCATGGGCCATCGCATCCCAAACCATCCCGATATTGGCAATCGCGCCCATGATTATCGTTGTTTTAAATTCTGTTGGCGTTCAAGGGCTTTTGCCCAAAGCCATCATCAGCGCGTACCTGAGCTTTTTTCCAGTGGTCGTAGGTATGGTTAAAGGCTTGCGTAGCCCTGATCACATGCAACTGGATCAGTTGAAAACATATAACGCAAATTCTTCCCAAGGGTTTTGGAAACTAAGGCTTCCCTCTTCGATGCCCTATTTGTTCGCCTCACTGAAAATTGGCATTGCTGCCAGTTTGGTCGGCGCAATCGTTGGTGAGCTTCCAACCGGTGCAGTGCGGGGCCTTGGGGCACGCCTTTTGTCTGGGTCATATTATGGACAAACCATCCAAATCTGGTCTGCCCTTTTGGGGGCGGCGTTCTTAGCAGCGTCACTGGTTGCGATTATTGGTTTGGCGCAACGCATCACGCTTAAAAGAATGGGAATGTCATGATACTGGTCATTATAGGTTTCGTGATTTGGCTTGTTGCTTGGCGTTTGAATGTCATTCTTGCCAATACGCCAGCCTCTGAAACCCGTTGGATGAAACTTTTGGTGCCTGCAATTTTCGGCTTTACCATATTGATAGTTTGGGAATTGGTGGTCAGGGGTCTAAACGTTCCTTTGGTGATCCTCCCACCACCTTCATTGATTGCAGAAACCTTTTTGGCAAAGCTGCCCATTTTGTGGAAGGATTTTGTGCAAACATTCGTAAAAGGTGCGCTCAGCGGATATTTCATCGGCTGCATAGCGGCGGTTGCATTGGCGGTTCTGGTAGAGCGCTTTGATTTTCTGAGGCGCGGCCTACTTCCTGTCGGAAATTTTGTCGCGGCCCTTCCGATTATTGGCACAGCGCCAATTTTGGTCATGTGGTTCGGCTTTGACTGGCACTCAAAAGCGGCCGTAGTTGTGGTGATGGTCTTTTTCCCGATGCTGGTCAACACAGTGGCCGGTTTGGGCGAAACCACCGCAATGCAGCGTGATTTGATGAAAACATATGGGGCAGATCCATGGCAAGCGTTCATTAAGCTGCGTTTACCGGCCGCGATGCCCTTTATTTTCAACGGATTGAAAATTTCGACAACGCTTGCCCTGATCGGGGCCATCGTTGCAGAGTTTTTCGGTTCCCCAACCCTGGGCATGGGATTTCGAATTTCTGCATCAATTGGCCAGCTTGCGCTGGATATGGTGTGGGCAGAAATTGTCGTTGCTGCTTTGGCAGGAAGCGCATTTTACGGCGCGGTGGCAATAATAGAGAAGGGGGTCACCTTCTGGCACCCCTCCCAACGAGGCTAAAAAGAGCAAATGAAACGACCAAAAAAACCTGGAGGTTAAAATGAGAAAACTAATGACTGGCGCGCTGGCGCTTATGGTGGCAACAGCCGCCCATGCAGCAGATGAAGTCAAGCTGCAACTGCAATGGGTCACTCAGGCCCAATTTGCAGGCTATTATGTGGCTTTGGACAAAGGCTATTATGATGCGGAAAACTTGGATGTGACAATCCTTCCTGGTGGGCCCGACATTGCACCGCCACAAGTTCTTGCAGGGGGCGGCGCTGATGCGATGCTAAACTGGATGCCTTCGGCTTTGGCGGCCCGCGAAAGAGGTCTTCCGGTGGTAAATATTGCACAGCCCTTTAAAACATCCGGTCTGATGCTGACCTGTTGGAAAGACACCGGCATCATAACCCCTGCCGACTTCAAAGGCAAAACCATCGGTGTGTGGTTTTTCGGGAATGAATACCCCTTCCTTAGCTGGATGAGCCAAGAAGGCATCTCAACAGAAGGCGGAGCGGATGGCGTAACGGTTCTGCGCCAAGGCTTTAACGTTGATCCACTGCTGCAGCGGCAGGCTGATTGTATTTCGACGATGACCTATAATGAATATGGTCAGGT
>CABXKH010000097.1 GCA_902512685.1 Paracoccaceae bacterium
TGAATTAAGAAAGGCCATCACGCACAATAAAGGGCTTTTTAGATATGGCCAGCGCTTTGCAATCGATTTTTGCAGTGGCTATGCTGTTATTCCAGGCCGCATGGGCATTAAGGCCGCCGCCGTAAAACAAAAGCTTTGGACACCGGCCCTATCGATTGTTTTGAAGCCCAAGGGAGAACGGAGTATTCTAAATTATGGCCACCACCGTTTGCATGAATTTATGCCTGTCTTATCGCTCTCGCATGTAAATATGTTTGTTCGGAGCTTTCACGGTAATAATGATTCTCTGACGAACCGAAAACAACCCAGTTTTGAGTATTCTTCTTTGGATGCAGTGTCGCGAAGCTATTTTAGGAAAAATTTTAATATTGATGAAGAAGCGGTTAAAGCGGCTTGGTCTGCGCTCTGAACCGGGTCTCGCGCCACATGGTAAACAACCCCGACAGCACAATCACTCCGGCGCCAATGAGCGTAAGCGTATCGGGCCAATGGTCGAAGAATATAAACCCTAACACCAGAGCCCAGATTAAACCAGTATAGCGGAAAGGTGCGATAAAAGACACATCGCCCTGCCGCATTACCATTACGCTTAGAAGATACGCAGCACTCACCAAAAATGCCGCTGTAACCAGATATATAACATTTGTCGGTCCAACTGGAACCCAGTCAACCCAGAGCATCGCAATGCTTGAATAAAGGCAAATGGAAAGGGCATTGAAACATGTGACCATCAATGACGGCACTTCTCGGCTTATTTTACGAGTCACCAAATCGCGCAGGGTCACAAAGCCAACAGCAACAAGCGCATAAAAGGAATAATGGTTGAAACCCTCGATTCCTGGACGAACAATCAAAAACATTCCTCCAAACCCAACAGCAATTGCCAGAGCCCGCCGCCAGCCGATGACCTCTTGGAAAAAAAGCATGCCTCCCAACGCTACTGTCAGCGGCAGCAGTTGCAGAATAGAAGTGGCGTTTGCCAATGGCATATTAAAAAGAGCCGTTAGAAAAAAATAGGATGCGCCTATATCACCCAAGGACCTTAGGCCAATAAGCCGCCAGTCCCTAGGCGCGATATTAAACGTCCACGCCTTGAAATATATACACAGTAAAAAAATGCAAAATGAGGTGAGCATGCCGCGCAGCATGAGGATCTGAAACAAGGGGAGTTCTGCCCCCAGAAGTTTAATAAAAACGTCATTGAACGTAAAGGCCGCCATACTGGCAACCATCAACAGCGCGCCGCGGACATTATCTGAATACTTCGCCATTCGCCCACCCATCGGAAATTTTTTTGGGCACTGTGGCCAACAAATCTATCTGATATAATCGGGGTTTTGCGCAAATGTATAGGAAAAATTACCGCTGGCAGCGGCAAAATCGCATACATTTGTTACACTAGGGGAGTATAGTGTCAAAAAGAGCCCGGCACATGGCGCCGGGCTCTATAGAATTTCTTAGTCCATTTCTGGCATATCAGCGAGATTGCTGTCGCCATCATTAGGAGACTTGAAAATATCGTCTTGCGGTGCCGCCAATGCAGCGGCCGCCTGCGCCTCTTCTTGGCGCGCCTGCAGCACGACATTATCACGCTCAGAAGCTATCCGCCGCACACGCTGTGTAGCGCCGCCGGTGCCTGCCGGGATCAAGCGGCCAACGATGACATTTTCTTTCAGCCCAACCAGCTTATCCCTTTTACCCTGAACAGATGCCTCAGTCAGCACACGCGTGGTTTCCTGGAATGAGGCCGCAGAAATGAACGAGCGTGTTTGCAAGGATGCTTTGGTAATACCCAACAAGATCGGTTCACCTTGTGCAGGACGGCCGCCTTTGGTTATTGCTTTTTCGTTGGCGGTATCGAACTCTGCCTTATCGACATGTTCACCTTTCAACAAAGTGGTATCACCACTGTCAAAGATTTCCCACTTTTGAAGCATTTGGCGCACGATCACTTCGATGTGCTTGTCGTTGATTTTCACGCCTTGCAAACGATAAACGTCCTGCACTTCGTCGATCATATAATTGGCAAGCGCCTCGATCCCCATAATCGCAAGAATATCATGCGGTGCAGGGTTGCCGTCCATGATAAAGTCACCCTTTTGTACAAAGTCACCTTCGACAACCGGGATGTGTTTACCCTTTGGCACCATATATTCAACCAGATCAAGACTTTCGTCGGTCGGCTCAATGCTGATCCGCCGCTTATTCTTGTAGTCACGACCAAAACGCACATAACCGTCTGTTTCGGCAATAATGGCGTGATCTTTCGGACGGCGTGCTTCAAACAATTCGGCAACACGCGGCAAACCACCGGTGATGTCCTTGGTTTTTGCGCCCTCGCGCGGAATACGGGCAATCACATCACCAGCCGCAACCTGCTGTCCATCCTCAGCGGACAGAATCGCATCCACAGACATCGGATAGGTAATCGGGTTGCCAGCATCATTGCGCACCGGCTCGCCGCTCTCATCACTTAGAATGATCTCAGGCTTAAGCTCATTGCCTTTTGGCGCTGCTCTCCAATCGGTTACGATTTTTTGGGTCATACCTGTGGCATCATCGGTTTCTTCGCGAACGGCAACACCGTTGACAAGATCCACATGCTTGGCCAGACCCGACTTTTCAGCAATGATTGGCAGGGTATAGGGATCCCATTCAAACAGTTTGTCACCGCGGCTGACTTTGGCCTTGGCTTTGACAAACAATTTACTTCCGTAGCCTAATTTGTGGCTGGCGCGCTCTTCGCCATGCTCGTCAAGGATCAACAATTTCATGTTGCGTCCCATCACCAATGTTTCGCCATTGGCGTTTTTCAGAGTTTGAGAATTTTCAAAGGCAATGACCCCATCCTGGCTGGCCTCAAGGAACGATTGCTGACCACCCTGTGCCACCCCACCGATGTGGAATGTTCGCATAGTCAACTGCGTGCCAGGCTCGCCAATGGACTGTGCAGCAATAATTCCAACCGCTTCACCAATATTGACAATTGTACCGCGTGCTAGGTCACGTCCGTAACATTGGGAACAAACGCCTTCTTCTGCTTCGCAGGTCAACGGGCTTTTGATGCGCGCCGATTGTAGTCCGGCCTCGTCAATTGCATCCGCGATCAGCTCGTCAATCAAGCCGCCTTTGGCCACAATAACTTCGTCTGTTCCCGGCTTGAGGATATCCTCGGCTGCGACCCGGCCAAGCACGCGCTCTGCCAATGAACTGACAACTTCACCATCGTTCACAGCGGTTTCTGCAGTGATCGAATTATCAGTGCCGCAATCGCGCATTCTTACAATGCAGTCCTGCGCCACATCCACCAACCGGCGTGTCAAATACCCCGAATTCGCCGTTTTCAGAGCCGTATCGGAAAGACCTTTACGAGCACCGTGGGTCGAGTTGAAGTATTCAAGAACGGTCAAACCTTCTTTAAAGTTCGATACAATCGGTGTTTCGATAATATCGCCGTTTGGTTTGGCCATCAGTCCGCGCATACCGCCAAGCTGCTTCATCTGGGTTACAGAGCCACGCGCACCTGAGTGTGCCATCATATACACACTGTTCGGTTCAATATCGGCGCCGCTTTCATCCTGTGAAGATGCCGAAATTGTGTTCATCATGGCGTCGGTGACTTTGTCGTTACACTTCGACCAAGCATCAACCACCTTGTTGTACTTTTCACCTTGGGTGATCAAACCATCCATGTATTGCTGTTCAAAATCTTTGACCTGACCGCGGGTTTCATCAACGATTGGCCATTTGCTATCAGGGATTACCATATCGTCCTTGCCAAAGGAAATCCCGGCCTTGAACGCTTCTTGGAAGCCCATTGTCATGATTTGGTCACAGAAAATAACCGACTCTTTCTGACCACAATACCTATAGACCGTGTCAATCACGCGCTGCACGTCTTTTTTGCGCATCAAATCATTCACCAGAGCAAAAGGCGCTTTGACATTTTTCGGTAGCAAAGAACCCAACCGCACCCGACCTGGCGTGGTTTCAAAGCGCTTGCTGACCTCGATGCCGTGCTCATCGATCTGAGGGATACGTGCCGTGATTTTTGCATGCAAATGCACCACACCAGTGTCCAAGGCATATTGCACCTCTTCGATCGACGAAAACACCATGCCTTCACCCTTCATGCCTTCGCGCATGATCGTGGTATAATAAAGGCCAAGGATCATATCCTGAGAGGGCACGATGATCGGCGCACCGTTAGCGGGCGACAAAACGTTGTTTGTCGACATCATCAGAACCCGCGCCTCGAGCTGTGCTTCAAGGCTGAGCGGCACGTGTACGGCCATTTGGTCACCGTCGAAGTCCGCGTTAAACGCCGAACAGACAAGCGGATGCAGCTGGATCGCCTTGCCTTCGATCAGCACAGGCTCAAATGCCTGAATACCCAACCGGTGCAGCGTCGGCGCCCGGTTTAACATGACCGGATGTTCGCGGATCACCTCATCAAGGATATCCCACACCTCGGGTCGCTCTTTTTCCACAAGTTTTTTGGCCTGCTTGACCGTGCTCGATAGCCCTTTTGCCTCAAGCCGGCTGTAGATAAACGGTTTAAACAGCTCAAGCGCCATTTTCTTGGGCAGACCGCATTGATGCAGCTTTAATTCAGGGCCGGTCACAATGACCGAGCGGCCTGAGAAATCAACCCGTTTACCAAGCAAGTTCTGACGGAAACGACCCTGTTTGCCTTTGAGCATATCTGACAAAGACTTCAGCGGGCGCTTATTCGCGCCTGTAATGACCCGGCCGCGGCGGCCATTGTCAAACAATGCATCAACAGATTCCTGCAACATCC
>CABXKH010000098.1 GCA_902512685.1 Paracoccaceae bacterium
AACCCGATTGAAATATGGACATTTTTGACTTGAGGGCATCGGGCGAAAAATAGCCAATCGGTTCATCCGGAAAATGACGGATAAAATGGGCATTTGGGGTATTCCAAATCCATGAAGATTGCTCAGTCATCACCGCACCTCAGTTTTGTTTTTTTGATTATGCGCCGCAGTCTTGAGCGATAAATCTGCAAAATTTACTATATTGCCAATATTTTATGTCTAAATTACTATTAAATTATGCGATTTGACGAAAAAGATAAGCAATTACTCCGACTTCTGTCCGAAAACGCCCGCAGTGCGGTGTCTGATCTTGCGCGCGCCTTGGGGCTTGCGCGCACCACGGTTCAGGCCCGGATCGAGCGGCTTGAAAACACCGGTTATATCGCCGGTTATACCCTACGAAAAGGCGCGTCCGCGCGCCCAATGCTGCGAGCCTCGGCGCTTTTAACGGTTGAACCACGTTCAGGTGCGGCCGTTCTGCAAAAACTCAAAACCCTGCCGCAGGTGGAAAAAGTTCACACCACATCAGGCCGCTTTGATCTGCTGGTTGAATTGAGCGCCGAGACAACCGAAGAGCTGGATCAGACCTTGGACGACATTGGCGCCGCCCGCGGGGTCAAAAGCTCAGAAAGTCTGATCCATCTGAGCACCAAAATCGATCGCTCTTTATGACGGCCCGCTTCTGAAATATCGTCACATCAAGTCCCCGCGGCGCATCCAAAATAAGTTTTGACTTTTGCCTGCAAACGCGCAGAAATGAATCCACCGACAAGCCAGAAAAGCAAAAGGTTTAGACATCATGGATCAGGTCAAATTCACCCAGATGAAAGATGGCGACAAAGAAGATTACGATTTTCTGACCGCCCATGAAACCGAATACACCAAAGGCACGGCGGATCGATTACTCAAAGCCCTGGTTGATCTTGATGAAAGCCTGTCTGGATATCAAATCACCCGTTTAGGCCATTCGGTGCAATCGGCCACCCGGGCATGGCGAGACGGGGCCGATGATGACTGGGTGGTTTCGGCGCTGCTGCATGATATCGGCGATATCTATGCGCCCTATAACCACGACGAATATGCCGCCACTATTCTGCGCCCTTTTGTGCGCGAGCAATGCACATGGGTGGTGGAAAAACATGGTGATTTTCAAATGGTTTATTATGGCCATCATGTGGGCGGCAACCCGCACAAGCGCGATGCCTATCAAGGTCATCCCTATTTCGAAGATTGTGCCGCATTTTGCGAGCGCTGGGATCAAGCCAGCTTTGATCCCAATTACGACAGCAAGCCGATTGAGTTTTTCACCGATATGGTGCGTTCGGTAT
The DNA here is from genome assembly GCA_902512685.1 of Paracoccaceae bacterium. Taxonomy (GTDB): domain Bacteria; phylum Pseudomonadota; class Alphaproteobacteria; order Rhodobacterales; family Rhodobacteraceae; genus CABZJG01. The sequence goes on from CABXKH010000098.1 coordinate 1,329, forward strand.
TTGCCCGCGCGCCCTATGATCCAAAGGTCATTCGCAGCGGCGAACGCGCGCGCCTGATTGGAACGCGCCGCGACGAAAGCTAAAGAAACTTGCGCCTTTGGCCTTTTCCTTTATGTGGTTAGCCGTTATCTGCCAGTGAACAGAAATTTAACGGGTGAGCCAGCAATGCCATTGGAAAAAACCTTTGATGCAATCAGCGCCGAAAACCGGCTTTACGACGCGTGGGAAAAGGCCGGATGCTTTAAGGCCGGCGCGAACGCATCGCGGCCGGAAACATTTTGCATTATGATCCCGCCGCCCAATGTCACCGGCGCGTTGCATGTAGGCCATGCCTTTAACAATACCCTGCAGGATATTTTAACCCGTTGGCACCGGATGCGCGGCTTTGACACGCTGTGGCAACCTGGTCAGGACCATGCCGGCATTGCCACCCAATTGCAGGTCGAAAAAATGCTTGCCGAGCAAGGCAATATTGGCCGCCGCGATCTGGGGCGCGAAAAATTCCTTGAAAAGGTCTGGGAATGGAAAGGCGAATACGGCGGCACTATTATCAATCAGCTCAAACGCCTTGGCTCATCGTGTGATTGGTCGCGCAATGCCTTTACCATGGCCGGCGCGCCCGGCGATCCGCGCACAGGCCATGAAAACAGCCCCAATTTTCATGATGCAGTGCTGAAAGTCTTTGTGGATATGTACCAAAAGGGTTTGATTTATCGCGGCAAGCGGTTGGTCAACTGGGACCCGCATTTTGAAACAGCCATCTCGGACCTAGAAGTGGAAAACATCGAAGTTGATGGCCATATGTGGCATTTCAAATATCCTCTTCAGGACGGCGAAACCTATACTTACATCGAAAAGGATGAGGACGGGAACATCATCCTTGAAGAGGTACGCGACTATATTTCAATCGCCACCACGCGGCCGGAAACAATGCTGGGCGATGGCGCGGTGGCCGTGCACCCCGATGACGCCCGCTACGCCCCGATTGTGGGCAAAATGTGCGAAATTCCGGTTGGCCCAAAAACGCATCGCCGGCTGATCCCGATTATCACAGACGGATATCCCGATCCCGACTTTGGATCTGGCGCGGTGAAAATCACCGGGGCCCATGACGCAAATGACTATCAGGTCGCCAAGCGCGGCAATATCCCCATGTACCGGCTGATGGACACCCGCGGCACCATGCGCGGCGACGGTGCAGCCTATGGCGATGAGGTGGCAAAAGCCCAAGGCCTTGCCAGCGGCGGCGCGTTTACCGAAGCCGAGGTTGATGCGATCAATTTGGTACCTGAAGAGTACCGAAATCTTGACCGCTTTGAGGCCCGCAAACGTGTGGTGGCCGACATTGACGGCGAAGGCTTGATGATTATGGTCGAGGATAAGCCGATCATTCAGCCCTTTGGCGATCGTTCAGGCGTGGTGATCGAACCCATGCTGACCGATCAGTGGTTTGTTGATACCGCTAAAATCGTTGGCCCGGCGCTGGATGCGGTGCGCGACGGGCGCACCAAAATCATGCCCGAAAGCGGCGAAAAAGTATATTATCACTGGCTGGAAAATATCGAGCCATGGTGTATTTCACGTCAGCTTTGGTGGGGTCATCAAATCCCGGTTTGGTTTGACGAAGACGGCAATCAATATTGCGCCGCAAGTGAAGCAGAAGCCCAAGCGATGGCGGGCGCGGATAAAACCCTGACCCGCGACCCTGATGTGCTTGATACGTGGTTTTCATCGGGGCTTTGGCCGATCGGCACCTTAGGCTGGCCCGAGCAGACCGAAGCGCTGGAAAAATACCATTCTACTGATGTTTTGGTGACCGGACAGGATATTTTGTTTTTCTGGGTTGCCAGGATGATGATGATGCAATTGGCTGTGGTGGATGAAATTCCGTTTCACACGGTTTATCTGCATCAATTGGTGCGGGATGAAAAAGGCCAGAAAATGTCGAAGACCCGCGGCAATGTGATTGACCCGCTGGAAATTGTTGATGAGTTTGGGGCCGATGCGTTGCGCTTTAGCCTTGCGCAAATGGCCGCAATAGGCGGCGTTCTAAAACTGTCTGTCGACCGCATCAAAGGCTATCGAAACTTTGGCACCAAGCTGTGGAATGCGGCAAGGTTTGCCGAAATGAACGCGGTTTACAGCACCACCGCGATACCACCGCAAAACCGACGCGATACAGACGTGCCAAATCAGACCCTGAACAAGTGGATTATTGGCGAAACCGGCAAGTTGCGGGTGACCGTGGATGAGGCGCTGACAGGCTATCGTTTTAATGATGCCGCCAATGCGCTTTACAGCTTTATCTGGGGCACATTTTGCGACTGGTATGTGGAATTTTCCAAACCGCTCTTAAATGGCGCCGATGCCGATGCACAGGCCGAAACCCGCGCCACAATGGGCTGGGTTTTAGACCAATGCCTTATTCTTTTGCACCCGATTATGCCGTTTATCACCGAAGAGCTTTGGGGCACTTTGGCGCCGCGTGACAGAATGCTGGTGCATACTGATTGGCCTAGTTATGGCCAAGAATTGGTTGATCCAGACGCCGACAGTGAAATGAACTGGGTGATTGGCCTGATCGAAGAAATCCGCTCGGTGCGCGCCCAGATGCATGTGCCTGCAGGGGCAAAAATACCCATGCTGGTAAGCGCGCTCGATGGCCCAGCCAAAGCGGCTTGGGACCGCAATCAAGAGCTGATTAAAAAGCTGGCGCGGATTGAATCGCTGACGCAGGTCGACAGTTTTCCTAAAGGTTGTGTCACGCTGGCTGTTGCGGGGGCAAACTTTGGGCTTCCTTTAGCGGAAATCATTGATATTGAAGAAGAAAAAGCACGTCTGGAAAAGACGATGGGTAAGTTGGCAAAAGAGTTAGGCGGGCTGCGCGGACGGCTTAAGAACCCTAAATTTGTCGAAAGTGCCCCTGCTGAAGTGGTTGAAGAAACCCGCCAGAACCTTGCCCTGCGTGAAGACGAAGAAGCGCAAATACGCGCGGCAATGGTGCGCTTAAGCGAACTTGGATAAGGCCCAAGATATGACCCAAGGCCATCACCCTTCTGGCGCGCCATGGCGTAATTTTTATGGCCGTTTCAAAGGCAAGGGACTGCGCAAAGCGCAAGAGATGGCTTTGGCAGAGGATTTGCAAAAACTGTCCCCGGGCGCAGTAGATTGGGACGAAAACCCAGACCGCAGACCGCTTGATTTAAAGGCTATTTTTAACGGGTCACCAGTTTGGCTTGAAATTGGCTTTGGCGGCGGCGAACATCTGTTGCATCAGGCCCAAATGAACCCAGATGTCGGCTTCATCGGCTGCGAACCCTATATCAACGGTGTGGCCATGCTATTGGGTAAAATCCGCGCGGCTGGGGTCACGAATATCCGAATTTACCCGGGCGATGCGCGCCATAT
>CABXKH010000099.1 GCA_902512685.1 Paracoccaceae bacterium
ACCAATCCTCTTCGTGCGGCGGCCTGTGCAAAAGCCGGAGCCACAAGGCGGGGATTGCCTGACCCGTCGTGTGGCGAGAATGAGCCTGCAATCGCGTCTTGTGAGAGAAATGGAAACCGCCTGCGCAATTCCGCCTGGTCGAGCAGGTCAAGGTCCAGCCCATGCATTTGCGCTGCTTTGGCGAAATTCTGCATGTCCTCCAACGCTTGTTGGTGGAACACGGCGCGGATATGGCCGGTGGCGCGGAATTCCACATCGCAGCCCAGCAATGTTTCCAGCTGGTTCCAAAGGGTCAGAGAATGATGCGCTAGGGCCATTTGCCGAAAATCACGCCCTTGCCTGCGGACATTGCCAAAGCTGGCAACCGTTGCCCCGGCACCGATGGCACCACGGTCAATCAAAGTCACCCTCAGTGATTTTGGCACCCTAGGGTGCGTAAGCAGGAAAAACGCGCTGGCGGTACCCATCAGCCCGCCTCCAAGAACAGCAATATGCATCGCAATACTCCTTTCTTGCAGGGGACACGAAAACGCCCCTTGCGGCAATGACGGGTTTAGAGGCATCATATAAGGTGAACCTATAGGAGTCGAACCATGCGTGCCCGACAATTGGAAGTATTCTGTGCGATTATGCGCGAAGGCTCGCTCACCGGTGCTGCTCAGGCATTGAACACATCACAACCTGCCTTGTCGCAGCTTTTGCGCCACGCAGAAGACGAGCTAGGCTTTGCCCTGTTCAAACGGGTCAAAGGGCGGCTTGTTCCGACGCCGGATGCGCATGAGATATACCCCGAGGCAGATCGGTTGTTTCAGGGTCTCGCAGCGCTGCGGCGCCGGACACATGACCTGAAGGCTGGGCGACGCGGGTTGGTACGCATGGCAGCCTCGGTCCCGCCTGCGATGTCTGTCGTACCACAGGCCCTGACTTTGTTTCGAGCGCAACATCCTGAGATTATTGTCAGATCACAAATTGCACCACTGGACACGCTGACCTCGATGTTGCTGCATGGGGATGCCAATCTTGCTCTGTGTATGAGCGGCGAAAGATTTGCAGGTCTGCACTCTGAACGCCTTGGACAGGTCGGCTTCGTTTGCCTGATGCCAGATATCCATCCTTTGGCTTCTACGGAGGGGCCGATAGGGTTTATGGACATTCAGGATGAGGCCCTGATTGCCTATAGGCAAGCGACTTTGCCAGGCCGATTATTGGCCCAAAAGGCGCAGCGCGAAAATACGCATTATCTGCCTGAGATTGAGATTGATATGTCAATTTCGGCGCTTGCTTTTGTCCAGGCTGGATTAGGCTTGGCCGTTGTTGACGCCCTTTTGCCCTGGAAGAGCTTTTCGGGAGTGAAGGCCCGCCCATTCGCACCAGACCTCGTTTTACCAATGTCACTTCTAACCCATGCTGAGCGGGAGTTGTCTGTTGCAGAAGGCCTAATGCGTGACAGCCTGCGACAGACCTGTGCGCAAACCATTCCATAAGGCGGCCTTATTGGATGCTGCCAGATCAGTCTTGGACGACCGCGCCTAAATTTCGTCAGTATGCAATTCAAATCATATAAGAGGCATTCATGACCTGGCATATTGGCGTTGATATTGGTGGCACATTCATAGATTTTTGTGCGCATAATAGCGATACACAAGCCCTGCACACGATCAAGGTTTTAACCACTCCGGATAATCCCGGCGCAGAACTACGCAGCGGATTGGAAATGCTGCAAGTGCGCCACCAAGTCGCCCCATCTGACACTGTCCGTTTTGTGCATGGGACAACCGTGGGCATCAACACCATCATCCAGAAGAAGGGCGCAAAACTGGCCCTGATCACAAATGCCGGGTTTGAGGATGTACTGGAACTGGGCCGGTTGCGCATGCCTGACATGTATTCACTTTTCTGCAGTTCAGCCGAGCCTTTGATACCGCGCAACCAGATTTTTGGCATTGCCGGCCGCATGACGGCGCAGGGGATCGAGGGGGCACCGCTTGATCTGACCCAATTGAAAGACATTATCACCACATGCCACAAGCAGAACGTCAAAGGCATCATCATCTCGATGCTGCATGCCTATCAATCCCCCGCACACGAAGATGCAGTCAAGGCAGAGATAGAGCGTCTGGCACCAGATCTGTTTGTCTTTACCTCATCTGAAATCTGGCCGGTTGTGCGGGAATATGAACGAAGCACTGCAGCGATCCTTAATGGCTATGTCCACCCTCGGGTTGCTGGTTATCTGGGCGGCCTCCAAGACACGCTGAGCGATCTGGGCGTGCCAGCGCGCCCGTTGCTGACCAAGTCCAACGGTGGGTTGATGCAGGCTGAGACCGGCAAGCGCAACTGCGTGTCCATGTTACTTTCGGGTACGGCCTCTGGTGTGACCGGGGCCTGCTGGGTGGCGCGACAGGCCGGGATTAACCGGGTATTGACGTTGGACATTGGCGGCACCTCGGCGGATGTCGCCCTGATCATCGACGGGCAGCCGCAATTCGGCAAAGACGAAAAGATCGGTGATTACCCGCTGCATATTCCGTCAGTCTCGGTCAGCTCTATCGGGATCGGCGGTGGCTCGATCGCTCATGTTGACGCATTTGGCGTTCTGAAAGTAGGGCCGGAAAGTGCCGGATCCACGCCCGGGCCTGCTTGTTATGGTCGAGGCGGCACGCAGGCCACATTGACCGATGCGCTGGCGGTTTGCGGGTATCTTGGCCATGCACCTATGGCTTATGGCCAATTGACGCTGGACACAAAGCGCGCCTTTTTTGTCATGGATGAGATCGCACAAAAGCTGGGGCGCGATGTGCCCAGCACAGCAGAGGCGATCATCCGCGTTGCCGTTTCAGAGATGTTTGTCGAGGTTGAAAAGCTCGTCTCGCGTGCTGGGATCGATCAGCGGGACTATACGTTGATGCCCTTTGGCGGCGTTGGGCCGATGCTGGGGGCAATGCTGGCGCGCGAGCTGGGGATGCACCATATTCTGGTGCCACATCGCCCCGGCGTGGTCTCGGCGCTTGGCGGGCTGGTTTCAGATCTCAAGGGCGATTTCGTGCGCTCCCTTTTCGTGCCGTGTACAGCGCAATCAGCAGAGGCGCTCCAAAAGGCCAATACGGATCTCATCACCGAAGGCAACGCTTGGCTTTATGAGAAGCAGGGGTTTGAAGCCGATGGAGACATCCTGATTTCGGCCGAGATGCGTTATGCGGGCCAGAGTTTTGAAGTGGACGTGCCCTTGGAGCAAAAATGGATCGTATCAGGCGATATCACGGCGATCCGCTCCGCCTTTGACGCAAGGCATCAAGAGCTTTTTGACTTCAATGATCCGCAGGCTGAGGCAGAGATTGTCAATCTCTGCCTTATCGCCGTAGGCCAAAGCCAGCCTTTGCATATGCATCAGCAACCGGTTCAGATAGTTGATGCGCCAATGCTGAAACATGCGCCAATGCGAATGGCGGGCGAAGAGCATCTCTTTGCCGTCTATGCACGCGACAGCCTTGCCGCCGGGCACAGGTTCACAGGACCCGCTGTTGTTGCCCAGGAGGACACGACCTGTGTCATTCCCAAAGGCCTTCAGGCCCATGTTGATGGTCATCTAAATCTGCATCTCAATTTCAACGAAAGCCACGCCAATGACTGATTTAGAATTTGACACTGTCGATCTTCAGGTCCTGGCCAATCACAGCCGAGCTGCGGCCGAGAATATGGCCTATACGTTGCACCGCACCGCCCATTCCGCCTTTGTGAAGGAAACGCAGGACTTTACCGTCATGCTTTCGGACCCTACCGGCAGCACCTTTGCTGTCCCGATGGAATTGGGCGCGACTTGGTATTCGGGCCTAAGCTACGGGCGTGCGCTGGATATGGTCGAGGACTACCGCCCCGGCGACATCGCCTTCACCAATGATGCCTATTCCGGCTATCTTGCCACGCACACGCCTGACACTCATCTTTGGAAGCCGATATTTCATGAAGATGAGATCATCGCCTTTGCTGCAGGCCATATTCACAACACGGATATGGGGGGCGCCGTCCCTGCGTCGCTGTCCCGCTCGCTGACCGAAATTCATCAGGAAGGCGTTCGGTTTGCGCCAATGAAATTGATGCGGGAGGACAAGTTCGATGATACGATCATTAACATCATGGCAAGCAATGTCCGCAAACCGGATCTGAATATCGGCGATATCAAGGCCCTGATCGGTGCGCTGAACACAGGTGAGCGCAAAGTGCATACCATGGTGCGAACCTTCGGGATTGAACGGTTTCGCAAGGGGATCATGGCAATTCAGGACTACGCTGAACGCCAGGCGCGTGACCTGCTGCGCGCGATGCCCAATGGAACATGGCAGTTTGCCGATTACGCGGACGAGGATTCTGACCATGCGAATCCCTGCCGCCTGAACCTGACGCTGACCATCAAGGGGGATGAGGCGGTACTGGATTTCACCGGTTCTGACCCACAATTGGGCAGCTCGCTTAATGTGCCAACAGGCGGTGATCCGCGCCATACGATCCTGTTGGTCGGTGTTTATTATGTCCTCAATACGCTCAATCCGCAGATCCTGATGAACACAGGGCTGACACGGGCCTTTACCTGCATCACACCGGAAGGCACCGTTCTCAATCCACAATTCCCCGCTGCGGTGGGCATGCGCTCGCTGACCTGCGCGCGGCTGCGCTCGGTTATTTTCGGGGCTTTCTCACAAGCAATCCCTGATCGGATGCCTGCCGCGCCAGCCGGCAAC
>CABXKH010000100.1 GCA_902512685.1 Paracoccaceae bacterium
ACCCGATTGAAGTTCGATATGTCCGAACATGATCGCCGTCATTTGGCCCAAAAATTATTTTGCCGAACCATGGATGTAATTTGTGATGTACGCCAGCAGTTGCCCAATCGTGAGATCGATTTGGTCGTGGTGACAGCGAGCAGCAAAATAAAGCGTACTGCTAAAAACTATGGAGTGAATGTGATCAATGAAACCTCAACAGGATCTTTAAGAGATGCTTTGGGGCAGGCCATCGTTTGGGCCGAGGCACGCAAGTACGGGTCCATTCTAATTCTTCCAGCCGACTTGGCCGATCCGTCATCTGATGAAATTTCAGAGCTCATAAGTTTGGCAAAACCGTCCGAAACTGAAGTAATTATCAGTCCGTCCTCGGATTATGGAACAAACGCGTTGTTAATATCTCCACCTTCGGCCATCCCTTTACTTTACGGAGATCGGTCGTTTTTCAAACATTACCGCAAAGCTGTAAGGGCTGGTTTTAAAGTTATAGTAGCGCCTTTGCCAAGTTTGAAACATGATATTGATCGTGCTGAGGATTTGAAGGTTCTTAAGCAGAAAAAACCGCATATCTGGAAGGTTTTGACCCATCATGGTTGAGCCTGTATCCATAATGGCCTTAGCAGGTATCCCTGAGATTTTTTCAGGAGATGATATCAGTGATGTCCTGTTCTGTGCCATTGAGGCTAATGGTATGGTACTCTCAAATGGCGATATAGTTTGTATAGCTCATAAAATCATATCCAAAGCCGAAGGTAATCTGATCGAACTGGCAGATGTTAATCCCTCGCCTAGGGCAAAAAAACTTGCTGAAGACTTAAACAAGGATGCCCGTAAAATTGAAGTGATCCTTGGTGAAAGCAGTGAAATTCTAAGATCGTTCAAGCATTCTGAGCAAAACGAAGGAGTGATGATCTGTGAGCATCGCCTGGGATTTATTTCGGCAAATGCGGCCGTTGATGAATCTAATTGTGGATCTGACGGAACTGTCATTACTCTTCCAAGGGATCCAGATTTTAGCGCCCGCCAAATCCGCAAAGCTATTATGGAGCGTTACCAAGTAGATGTGGGCATTATTGTAACAGATACGTTTGGTAGACCGTGGCGCCTTGGTCAGGTCAATGTAGCGATCGGTTTGGCAGGCATCCCCGCGACGCGCTCTGAGGCAGGTGAACTTGATGGCTGGAACCGGACTTTGAAAGTAACAGAACCGGCCTTCGCGGACGAATTGGCAGCAACGACCGGGTTGGTCATGCAAAAGTCCGCACGAACACCAGTAGTTATCCTCAAAGGGGTTGAGTGGAGCCCTTGTGAAAGCAAAGCCGCAGATATTCTGCGCAAGAAAAAGGAAGATATGTTCAGATGACGATAGCCATTTTGGGAGGAACAGGACCACAAGGGCAAGGCCTAACTCTGCGTTTTGCCAGTTCTGGAAAGCGCGTGGTGATTGGCTCGCGCAGTCAGGAAAATGCCATGGAAGCTGCCCAAGCAGTTATGGAGAAATTAAATAATCAAAGTGGTGAAGTGATAGGCCTTTCAAACGCAGAAGCGGTTGCAGCAGCAGATGAGTTCGTCATTTTATCAGTTCCATGGTCAGCACATAACAGGACACTTGTTGACTTAAAGGACACTCTGCGTGGAAAAATTCTGATCGATATTGTTGTCCCCTTGGCGGAAGGCAATCCACGAAAAGTGTCAATGCCACCCGAGGGCTCTGCAACCGAAGCGGCTCAAGCAATTTTGGGTTCAGATATTCCCGTCATCGGCGCATTGCACAATGTGTCTGCAAAAACGCTTGGGGATCTCGAAAAAAATATAAATTGCGATATTCTTGTATGCGGTGACAGCCTCGAGGCGCGGCTGAAAGTGATTGAATTAATAAAGACCCTTGGTGTTATGGCCTATAATGTTGGCGACGCAATGTCTGCCAGATGCGTAGAGGCTCTTACACCTATTCTCATCAGACTTAATATGTCCAAAGCGGTTCCTTTTTCTCATTCAGGAATTCGGATTTGGGCCCCTGAAAAAAAATCGGACCAATAGCGAGGAGAAAGCGAATGGAATTTGGAATATGTTTCAAGGGTTTTGTCGAACCCAAAAGAGCCAGAGCTCTTGTCAGGCAGGCCGAAAATGCAGGTTTCACGTACTGCTGGTTTTATGACAGTCATATTTTGTGGCGCGAAAGCTTTGTCGCCATGGCGATGTGCATTGAGCACACCACAAAAATGCGTTTTGGACCCTGTGTAACCAACCCAAACACACGCGACTGGTCGTTGGCGGCGTCTCTTTTTGGTTCGCTAGCGCACCAATCTGATGGCCGGTTTGATATTGGTCTGGGTCGCGGCGACAGTGCGGTGAGAGTCATGGGTAAAAAACCATCGACGCTTGCTAAATTGGAAGAATTTGCCGAGGCCGTGAAAACGATGATCAAGGGTGGAGAAGTCCAATACGGTGATTGTCCAAATCCTGTGCAGTTTCCTTGGGCCTCAGGCTATGAATTGCCAATTTGGATAGCTGCGTATGGTCCAAAGGCGCTGTCATCTGCTGGTAGAGTTGGAGACGGTTTAATCCTTCAGGTGGCTGCTCCAACGATCTGCAAATGGCTAACGGACCAAGCTATGGCTGCGGGTGAAGGAATTGGCAGGGATATGTCAAACTATAGAGTCATGTCTGCCGCTCCGGCGTTCACGGGTGATAAAAAGTCAGCGATAGAAAAAGTTAAATGGTTTCCGGCCATGGTCGGCAACCACGTGGCCGATATCGTTGAGAAATACGGAGCAGATTCAGATGAAGTGCCAAGTAGCCTAACATCGTATATCAAGAACCGCCGTGGATATGATTATTCTAAACATGGCCAAAGCGACAACCCTTATTTGGATTTCATCACGGATGATATCGTGGAAGAGTTTTGTATCCTTGGCGAACCAGAAGAGCATATAGAGAAACTGAACACGCTCAAGGCCGCTGGAGTTACGCAGTTCAACATTTATTTGGATAGCGGCGATGAAGAGAAAATCATCTCTGATTACGGCGAACATGTAATACCTGCATTTAGCTAATAAATGAAATCAGATTAAGAAAGACTCAAAAGATTCAGGGCGCATTGTGTATCGAACTTGACCAGTTTGAATATGCAGTGCGCTCTTTCGGGAAATTCTAGAAAACTATCAATTACTGGTTTCAAATATGAGCGCTGGAATTTTTGCTTCAGGCCAAGATTTTCTCAAAGATTGCTTCCAGAAATATGCTTGCGTCATCGTAGATCTTGTCTGAATCTTTTCCCATGATCAGACTGGTTTGTGCCTCAAAATCTGCATAATGTTGCGTGAGTGCCCAAATGGAAAATATCAGGTGATGTGGGTCGAAGCGGGCAATTAGGCCCTTATCCATCCATCCGCTGATAACTTTGGCCTTTTCATCAACCAAGTTCTTCAAATCGCCCTTTAAAAACGTATCTATGCGAGGAGCGCCCTGAACGATTTCGTTGGCAAATAGCCGACTTTCCCGTGGGAAATTGCGCGAAAGATCAAGTTTCCTTCGCACATAATTCATCAGCTCGTCTTTGGCATCACCATTTGGGTTCATATCCCTTAAAGGATAAAGCCAAGCATCCAGTAACTCACTCAATAGCGCTACGTGAATTGCTTGTTTGCTATTAAAATAATAAAGTAAGTTTGGTTTGGATATACCTGCAGCACAAGCAATTTGATCCAGAGTCGAGCCGCGAAAGCCATTCACCGAGAAAACCTCAAGCGCGGCTTCTAAAATTGCCGAAATATTTTGCTTTTGTATCCGGGTTAGGGGTTTTTCACTTGATCGCTGCATGACTATGAAGTGTATCAGAGCAATAATCTATGTACCAGACTTCGGCACCAAACCAGCCCAAATAATTTGAAAAACAGTTTCGGTTGCATCTTCCCATTGTTCTTTCGATAAGGGCTCGGCCGCGTTCAATGTCTCAACCTGATGGGTGAAATCAGCATAGTGCTGGGTAGTGGCCCAAATCATATAAAGCAGCCATCGGGGATTGATGGGCCTGATTTTTTTGTCGTCAATCCACTTTTGGATCATTTCAATCCGGCCGTCTGTCCACTCGGTAAGTTGGTTTTCCAAAAAATCTTGGATAATAGGTGCCCCGTTTATGACCTCATTGGCCCAGACCTTGGATCCATTTTTCCTTAAACGACTGATTTCCATTTTTTGTTCGATGTACCTGCGCAGGGCTTCGGCGGGATTATCGGATTGTTCGAAACTATTGGCCGCCTGCAGCCAAATTCCAAAAATTTGCTCAACGACACGCCTATAAAGTTCTTTCTTGGAGGCAAAATAATAATGCACATTTGCCTTAGGAAGATTTGCCTGATCCGCAATCATTTGCATGGTAGATCCGCGAAATCCATGCCGGGCAAAAATCGCTTCGGCGGCGTCAAGAATAATACGCTCATTTTCAGCTCTGATATGAGCTTTAGCCACCTTTAAATTTCCCATTTTTGCATTTCCGACATTTCAAGTTTTACCCCAAAGAACCAATCTTGACGAATTAGTCAACAGTGCTGAAGAATCAATCTTGACTGATTGGTCAACTGTGTTACGATTTAATTTATCAGATGGTCATTAAATTAGAAAGACCACGCTTAAGCGGCCATAGTGCTGGACGGGGACATAGGATCACAACCGCCTTACATGCGTGCAATTGTGATCGGATGGTTCGATAAATGACGGACGTGA
>CABXKH010000101.1 GCA_902512685.1 Paracoccaceae bacterium
TCTGGAAGTGGTGCTGAGCAGACAGTTTACGCTTTGGCCTCGCCTGAGGCCTACGCTGGGGTTCTTGGTGGCGCTGAGCTTGTAACGTCGGGGATCTTGCCTGCTTGGAAAAGCGATTACCTTCCTGATGGTAAATCCTCATCTTACTTTTCAAATTACTCACGGGATACTTGGGGATCTGGCAAACCGTCGGTAGGTGATACGAGCTTTAGCACAGTCTCAAACCTGACAACATTTGGTCGTGTGTTTAACTCTGACACTGCACCGGTCGTATTAAGTTTTGGCCTAGCACGCTCCGATGTAGACAGCGACTATCTTGATGCTGATGCAAATGGCTTTGTATACGGCGCCGCGATGGTCTTTGGTCATAATGGCAGGTTCCATTCGTCTGTTGGGTTCAGTCAGTCTAATCTGAAATTTGAGGGGACGCGCCAAACGAACAGGGGTTCAGTTAGCTTTAATAATGTTAACGTACAGACCTCTGAGCTAACCGTCGGATCTGAGTATAGCCGCAACTTTGACGGTGCGAGCTTATCTTTAAAGGCAGCTGCCGCCGTCGGTACCGCTAATACCAGCGCGTTCAATGAAACTTCTGGGCAAATCAATACTTTGAGTGCTATGCGTGTGACCCCGAAACCGTACAACTACGCGCGGCTTGATTTCGGTGCTAGATATTCAATTCCAGTTGCCGAGACAAACAAGCTGTTTATCGGTATCGATGGCGCAGTTCACACGAACACCGGAATGGAGGTTGGTGGATCCTACGACAACGGACAGGCGGACTTTGAAGTTGCATCAGATGGGTTTGTAAAGTCATACACCTCCGTGAATGTTGGGTATCAGCACAGACTGAAGGGTGGTGCAGTAATTGATCTTGGATTTGGTGCTTCCAATAATGTGTCAAGTTTAAGTGAAACGAAGTTCTCAGTTGGGTTTAGGAAGAGCTTTTAAATGAAAAGTTCTCGTTTAACTTCCGTATTGCCTGCGAAAGCCCTTTGTGTCACCACTGTCTGTCTGTGTCTGGGTAGCCTACCGACACTTAGTGTGAGTCAAGAGACGTCTAGTGAGGCTGAAGAAAGTGTAACACAACCTCAAGCTTCACAAAAATCAGAGGCTAACCTGATCACTCAGCAAGTGGTTCGCCTAGGCGCTTTTTCCTGTGCCGCGAGGGTCGAGCAAGTGACCAGCTACCTGGGCTTTGGGCCTGATACGACAATCACAATCAGAACACCGAAAAAGCCAGCTAACCAGAAAAGTCTGTCGATTGCTCTGAATGTTCCCAGCATCGCGGAGGATGCAATGGCCTTCGCAGACTTTTACCCCCTGGGTACTGACTGCACTGCAACTTACCACCTTGTTTTTACCTCTGAAGAACCTTGTGAAACTGTTGCGGCCCAGCGGTTTAGCGAGGTCGGTCAGCAGCGCAAGGTTGGTGAAAAGATTTTGCTTTTAACATCGCGAAACGGGATGCGCGTTTTTTTAAATGATGCCGCCGGTGGTTGCACTGTCACAAAGACTGAAACACTGGAATGAATAAATTGGGAAATAAACTATGAAAATTTACCTTTTATTTGGCGTAGCTTTGCCAATTTTTGATTGTGGCTTTTTCCGTCGTCTCTTCGGGACAGTTTTCACCGTTAGCTTAGTGAACCTTACGATGACCCCCAGCCATGCGTTCGATGCTGGAAGTTCTGATCCTAACTTACGACAGACTGATATATTGTTAGGCGACAAACAGTGTATGACTAATGCGGGCTTTCTTCAGGCGTCGAAAGAACTCACGATGTTGCACCTGGTAACCGACAGGGGTGAGTCTAACACTGAAATGTTCTCTTACAATGGCGGTTTTTATTATAATTTAGATGGCTACTCAGACGAAGAGGACGATTACACTCGGACAACTTCACATGACGGTGATACCGTGGATGGCGAATTGTTTGTCGACCTCACTGACAACAATGTCGTTGATAAATGCGGTTGGGATTCTGCGACATTTACTGATAACACGCCTTCATCAAACTTTGCTGCTGCAGAGACATCTTTTGCTGCTGCTGAAGAAGCTAGTGTAACCCTTGACTACGTTTACAATGCTCGAGATTTTAAAGTTACATGGGCGATCAAAGGTGAGGCGTTCGCGGTTCCAACCGTTACTTCTATCTACACGGGTGAGCCAAACGCTCCCACGTCTCTGTCTGCTTCCGCTGGAAACGGTGAAGCGACCATCTCATTCACAGCCCCTACCGATTTGTCCACATTCACACAAACGGGTGAAGAGGACAATACAATTACAAATTACGAATATACGTTAGATAACGGGACTACTTGGGTGGCTTTGTCTCCAAGTGATGCCACTAGTCCAGTGACTATATCTGGGTTAACTAATGGCACCACTTACTCAGTAAAGCTACGAGCCGTGAATGGTGTTGGTGCCGGGTTGGAATCAACGGCAGTTTCTGTCACACCCACTGACACCACAGCGTCTACCTTTGACGTGGCGCCATCGGTTGGAAGCGTAACATCTTCTGGCTTCACGCCGTCGGCATCTATCGATGAGGCTGGCAAGATCTACTACGTTGTTGTTGCTGATGGCGCTACGGCTCCAAGCGCGTCGCAGGTTAAGGCGGGCATTGATTATTCAGGGGTGACGGTATTGGCCTCAGCGAATGCCACTGTCTCCAGCTCACCATTCACGAGCAGCTTCTCCGCGATTACGTCACTGTCGGACAACACGGCTTATGACGTGTATTTTGTCGCTGAGGATGATGAGGGGACGCCGAACCTGCAATCGAGTGTCACAAAGGTTGATACCACGACGCTAGGGTCTCCTGCCTCTGAATTTGCAAAAGAGGAGGAAAGCATCAAGGAAGACATTGTCAAAGATGTGCAACAGAGCTTGCAGAATGCTGTGACTGCCAATGCCCGGTTGGTCCGTGAAGCCAAGTCACGTTTCATTGCGTCAAGAAGCAGTGTGAGTGGATACGCGGGGTCAAATAATGTTCCGTTTGATGTAACTGGTGTTACAAATGGGACTGCTATGCATTTGAGCACGAACGGGACGTTCTTCGGGCAAGTTGGCTCAGATGATGGTAAGGCGCGGCGTTTGTTTTTCGGGGACTTTTCTATCAACGGAGAGCGGAACGGGTCTGTAACAGCCTCGATCAGCGGTAAAGTTGCATGGGAACGCCAGATTACTGATATGACCATGTATGGCTACTTCATCGGCGGCGAGGTGAACCAAACAGATATCAAGACGACCTTCACAGGGCAGCAGCAGGGCTATGGACTGAACTTAGGTGCTTATGCAGTGAGTGAAGTGCAAGAGGATGTGTTCTTGGACGGGTTCGTCTCTGTTGGTGTTGGCCGCAGTGAGCTAGACATGTCGAATGATGTTTTGAGTTTGGATGGGAACTACCAGACGCAGAGTGTCACGCTTGGTGGTGCTTTGACAGGTGTCTACGACATGGAAACGTATGAGCTGTGGCCTGAGCTTGCCTTCACAGTGGGTCGCACACAGATTGGGAATGCGAACTTCACGGGCCGTGCCTACGGTCTTGTTGATAACACACTCACCCTTGATGCGGGTGACGTGACGGTTGCAAACCTCACAATGCGTCCAGAAGTGCGCGTTCCGATCTCAGAAGCAACGGATAGTGCGAAGATGGCGCAGTGGACGTTCGCACCGCGCGTGATCTGCGAACGTATTGTCACAGACACAGCGGTTGAGAACTGTGGCCGTGGTGCTGAGGTAGGCTTCGTTAGTCGCTCTGCCGATGGGATGACGAATGTAACGGGTCGTGTAATGCGTGACTATGTTGGTTCATCAACACGGACTGGGCTTGAATTGAAGCTTCAACACCGTTTCTAATCTTACTCACGGAATCGAAAAACGAAGGGCGGCCACTTGGTCGCCCTTTTTGTGTCCACTCACGAGGACCGCTTTTGGGACCGCTTTTCCAAAATAGAACCTCACTAAGGTATTGATAATAAACAACCTTATTAAAGTTCGGTCGCATCCCCGGTGCGCCACTAACCTCCCCAAAAACAGGCATTTACAGTAGCTCAATTACATCCCTTTGATATGTTTAAGCCTTTTACCTTTGCATTAAGCTTAGAGCGTTAATGCGAGCACAAACGTGCCGCAATTCAGGCCATAAAGACAGGTTAATCTCCCGCAAAACATGGCGTATGGAGTTGAGAAAGGCCTACAGTAATGCGGAGTTTCTAATCAGCTTTGCAACACTTAGATCAGGCGGATGCTGCCCCTTTAAGAGCCTTTCGATCTGATTAGACATAAAACTGGAAAGTGGAAGATTACGAGTGATGGTTTCAACGCTTGTTCGCTCTATCTTAGCAAGCTCTTGAAGCGATTTAACTTTGCCCTTGGTTAAATCCTGATACCATTTCCAGCTACGAGCAACGCATAAAATAAGTTCCTGATTAGGGTGCAGTTGGAGGGCATCGCTTAAGATTATCTTATTTCTCTTTCCAACACTGCGGGGCTCTATAGGATATGAACAACGCACGGGCTCGAGCAAATTCAAACGCTGGGTGATATCGTCAGAGAGCGTAACCTCGAGCCGGTCTTTATAGAGCACCACAGTACCTGTCAGTTCACGAAGAGATAGCTTCATCACGCTCTGACGC
>CABXKH010000102.1 GCA_902512685.1 Paracoccaceae bacterium
TCTAGGTAGTTTGAAGCAAAAAACTCGTTGAATTTGACAAAGTGTTCCGCCACTTTCTTAGGCAAGTATAATTCAAACTGGTAAAAGTCGAGCCTACCAAACTGGCGGAAAATTGGCTTGTGCTTAGGGCTCCAAATGGACAAGTCACGGACTAAAGGCTGGCCACCTACGCAAGGAAGCACCATATGAGTTGTCAACCAACACAATCCAATTTGATGGAGCAACGTGTCAATTACATTGCAAGACATGAGCCCACTGTTAAGGCTTTTGTCGATGAAACGTTTGACGGCGACAGAGTTTTGGATGCCATTGCTCTGTCCGATGAGAGACTACCACTTAACGGTTTACTGCTTGGCGTCAAAGACATTATTAACGTCGATCAATTTCCCACGCGATGTGGCTCGGTTCTGCCCGCCCACTTGTTTGATGGGCCACAGGCTAGCTGTGCGACGCGCCTTTTCAAAGCTGGGGCTGTCATGGTGGGAAAAACGGTTACAGCAGAATTTGCAGTTTCAGACCCGGGTCCAACGCGAAATCCCCGCAACCTAAATCATACTCCCGGAGGGTCCTCTAGTGGATCTGCGGCCGCGGTTGCCGCTGGCTTCTGTGATATAGCGCTTGGAACTCAGACATCTGGATCGGTAATCCGGCCAGCAGGTTACTGTGGGACTTTTGGTTACAAACCAAGCTTTGGACGAGTGGCATTAGATGGTGTGTTGCCATACTCAAAATCCATGGATCATATAGGTCTGTTCGCAAAAGATATGCCGACGATGGCAGCAACCCTCCCGATTTTAGTGACCGATTGGCAAAATAACAAAGATAGTCTAGCGAATAAACCTATAATCGGTGTGCCTATGGGTTCATATATCGATCTTGCAATGCCGCATGTAAGGGCGCAGTTTGAGATGATAATTGGTGCAATCAAACATATGGAAGCCATAGTTAAGCCGATTATCTTATGTGACGATATTGCCTCCCACAATGATACCCATGACTTGATTGCCAATGCAGAACTTTATCAAATACACAAATCTTGGGTCAAAGATTATCGGGAAATCTACAAGCCTATGTCACGCGCTGCGCTGGATTTTGGGCAAAACGTATCCAATAAAATACTAACAGAAAGCCTAATTAAGGCCCGAAAAGTGCAATCCTGGATGCAGCAACTGATGGTGGAGCATGCTATTGATGCATGGATCGCGCCAGTTGCGCCTGATCTGGCTCCGAAAGGAATCGGCTCGACAGGAGATTTTCGCATGAATGCTATTTGGAGTTTTACAGGCTTGCCCATAATTACTTTTCCGACTGGAACTGACAATCAAAACCTGCCTTACAGCGTTCAGATTGTTGGACGCTTTGGGCGAGACGAGTCATTGTTAAACATCTCGCGTTATCTTCATCAGGCTATAGGAGTTGGTGAACTGCCTTTAGCCTGGAGTGTAGAGCGACCTGAACTAAGAAAATAAGTCCTGAGCATTCTGCAATAGTTCAATGTTTAAAATTTTATCATAAAGAGTAAAATCCGAGCTATTGCAATTTTTGTATTGAGCGCAGTCATTAAATTTCTTCTTCAGCATTTCGTTAGACAAGGGCCTTAATGCAGAGCCTACCGGCGAACCTACAAAGCAGCATTTGTGAGCCCCCCATTGTGTATTTAATTCGACATATCCCCATTCTGGGCAAATTAAGTTTGAAGATCTGTGTTGTTGCGGGATGTCGCCAACCTTTACAATAATTTTTGCCATGAGCCTTTTCATTGGTCCGCTTGACAAAACTTCGGTTGTCAAATGTTTTAGTGTTATGTCTCCATGGAGCACGATCGAAGCGATTGCGAAGTGCAAACTGAATTGTGCCTCAGCAGCAGTTCGTGGTCTGGGGTACGTCAGATTAGATGCCACAATGGTCGGCACAGTACAGATGAGCGAGGCAATATCATTGGCCTGTAACCCATCCGCAACCATGATCTCTTTCACCGCATCGGCAGTTGCATGACTTGCGTAACAAACTGGATACTTCTTAATATCCACACCTGGGTCTATAATACCATATTCTTCACCCAGTGCTTCGAATTCCGTTGGGTCAAATATTCCGTCGTTTAGTACTTGCGCAAGACCTGATCGATCTTCAAACACGCCAACTGGGCCAATGGCGCCTTGCTTTGCCGCCATGGCAGAGACGACGCCTAGTTCGGCGGCACGACCACAATAGTAGTGCTTTGCCGTAGTTCCGCGTACGGCACGTGTGGCACCAGCACCAACTGCGGCAAGAGAAAGGGTATGTTCCGTCATCTCACGATTAAAGCCTGCAACCTTGGCAGCTCCTGCCGCACTGCCGATCGCTCCAAGGACTGAGGTCGTCCACCAGCCTTTATCGTATATTGAGTTGGTCAGAGCTTTAGCAACTGCAAACTCGACCTCTAGGCCAGTAACAAATCCAAGCAGCAGTTTGGAACCCATTTCGCCACGTTGTTGCGCCAGGGCCAAGACAGCTGGAAAGATAACTGCTGATCCATGCACAATGCCAGCATAACAATTGTCGTCAAAATCAAGCGCATGTGCGGCTGCTCCATTTGCAAAAGCTGCACCTGGAGCATTCATCCTATGGGACGTCCCTACAATGTCGCAATTGCCTATTCCATAGGTTTCGGCCGCTGTTGCAAAAAGTAACTTTGCAGACTCAGCCTTTGACCCTGCCAAAGTTACACCGCATACATCTACCAGGCAACGTTTTGCAATGCTCAGCACATCCTCTGGAATCGTCTCGAGTTGGAAAGACATTACCGCTTCCGTAAGACTTTGTATTGCGGTTCTACGCTCCGTCATGTCTCAACTCCTAACGAGGAAATATTTACCTGCAAGATTTCGGTGTAAGGCTGACATGGCAACTATATCTCCTATTTCTTGTCAAAATATCCGGCCCTAACAGCCATACCAATCAGATTGCAGATAAATCTTCCGGCTGTGATTGCGGTGATCCCGTTTACATCACGGCTAGGGGTGATCTCGACGATATCCATACCTACAACATTGCCTTTTTTAACCAGCCCTTGGATCAGCGTCCGCATTTGGGAATAGTTAACACCGCCCGGGGCAGGCCCTGCGACCGCTGGCATGATTGTGGGATCTACGCCGTCTGCATCAATTGTCAGATAATAGTCTCCGCCATCTGGAATGCGATCCAAAATAGCCTTCATGCCAACTTCCTGTAACTCCATGTCAGAGATCAAATTTGATCCGTAGGCCAGTGCAGCCTCTACTTCTTCAGGCCGTCCGCTGCCTGCGGAACGTAATCCGATTTGATAGATATCCTGAATATGTTCCATCTCAGATGCCCGGCGGATGACACTCGACAATCCGTCGCTCACCCCATGGAAAACGTCCCGCCAGTCGACATGGGCATCGACCTGGATCAAGGTAATAGGCCCACGACCTTCGAAGGCACGAAAAACCGGAACTGGTATGGCATGATCGCCGCCCAAGATAATTGGCAGTGCGCCTGAGGCGAGGATTTTGCGCATGACCTGTTCTGAGCGGTCATGGTTTCCCTCAACATCCTTAGCCTCAGCTACGACGTCTCCGCAATCGACGACCTTAATATCGCGCCCATCTAGAAGGGTGCCACCAATATCGAAATCATAACGATCAAGTCCCCGTAGGGCGCGTTCGCAATAACGCCGGATATGCGTCGGCGCATTACACTGATCATTACTTGCTTCTCCCATTGAATAGGGATCCCCAAAGGGAATTCCCAATATTGCGATATCGGCGTCCATGTTATCCAGATCAGTAACAATTGGAAAATCATGGAAACTTTGAAACTCCCGCTTTGGAGCAACCGTGAGATCTGATGCCATGTTCTATGTCTCCTTTTTTTATTTTTAAGATCGACGATGCCAACCATTTTCGTTACTTCCTAAGCTTGAACGCAAGCTTTGTGAAAGTCCCTGAGTTCAAATTCTTCAACCAGATTTCATCGCCCGATGGCTTGCACCATCTGTTTTGGGTTTGAGGGCGGTGAGGTTGAGTTTTTCTAAAAAGAATTGAAGCCGTTTGGTCGACGGAGTTCGAAGGATTACGTTAGGGGAACCCTCTTCGATAATTTGCCCTCCTTCCATGAACACAACCCGGTTGGCTACGCTGCGGGCGAAGCCCAGTTCATGGGTCACGATGATCATCGTCATACCTTTTTCAGCAAGCTGCTTTAATACGGTCAATACTCCGGACACTAGTTCAGGATCTAATGCGGAGGTCGGTTCATCCAACAACATCAAGACCGGATCCATCGCCAGAACTCGGGCAATAGCAAGACGTTGTTTTTGTCCCCCAGAAAGGTTGTCGGGCCAGTCCGTTTTTTTGTCATCAAGGCCAACTTCAGCCAGCGCGGCAAGCGCCTTCTTTTCTGCTATGTCTCGACCACGCTTCGCGACAACCATTTGCGGGC
>CABXKH010000103.1 GCA_902512685.1 Paracoccaceae bacterium
GGGACCGCTTTTGGGACCACTTGGTCAGTTTTTGCGGGAAAGTGTCACGATTAGACTGCCGGGCGACTTAAACTCGCCAGACTAGGAGTGACAATTAAAGCATGGACCACTATCGGCTAATTCTTTTAGCTATTACGTTGTCTTTAAAGAAGAAACAAATGCAATGAATGTTTCGATCACCTCAGTGTCTGGTTGTTCGCCAGTAAAGCCCCTAAGGTAGCCCTCCAAACGATTTAAGCGCTCCGCCATGGGTTCATGGACTTCCATCGCATGGTATCCAAGTTGCATGAAATAAATTATTCGGGCGCGGATATCGGCATCATAGGCTGAAAACCCATGCCGCTCAAACATTTGCGCAACAGCAGCTAGGCGTGTTTTGTCTGCTAGGTTGATACGCTGGCGCACGGCCCCATCCCGGCGGGACCATTCACGGACAGCGAAATCCAATCCACGATCAAACAATTCAGGATCAATGAAACAACGGAAAAAATTACATGCAGCCTCTGAAATGTTTTTTGTTGGCATATTACATTTGGTTACTAATGACTTGGTGTTTAGGTCTTCCCAGTCATCCAGTAGCTTTTCCAACAAATGCTTTCGGCTCTTGAAATACCAATAAAAACTGGATCGGGAAACGCCCAGTCTTTCGCCGAGAGTGATAACTTTAACTTCAGCCACCCCCTCGCTTACAAGCACATCTCGTGCGACATTCAACCAATCTTCGGGGGTAACCTTCACATGGCCGACCAAAGGTTCTTTGTCAGGATTATCTCGGTGTAACAAACGGGATTGACGTATTGCCATTTTAACTTTCCGGGGGCGCGCCACCTTCTGCGGTGCGCTTTGCAATGAAATCTTTTAGAGTACCGAGCTTTACGTCATCGATCGCCGGACAAGTGCTGTCGGTGAGAATTGCTTTCCATACCTCGGTAGCGCGACTAGAAGCATCATTTGCGCCACGATCACGCCACGTTCCATGGTTGGAATAGTCATGCACGATTGGTTCGTAAAACTCAGTTTTATAGCGTTCCATAGTCTGGGGAGTGGCAAAAAAATGTCCTCCGGGGGCGACTTGCTCCAAGGAAGTCTCAAAGCCTATTTCATCTGTCCCAGCCTGCTTTCCGGCACAAAGCTCGGCAACCATGTTCAGGACCTCCACGTCAGTGATTAACTTTTCGTAAGATACGGTTAATCCACCCTCTAGCCATCCCGCAGAATGGATAACCACCGTTGCACCAGCCATAAAGCATCCCCAAAGGCCAAACTGGTTTTCATTCGCAGCCTGCACATCATTAAGGTTTGAGGCAGAACCCGCTGCTGATCTCCATGGTAATCCAAGAAACCGGGCGAGTTGCCCGGCTGCAAGCGAGGCCTGAAAATGGGCAGGGGTTCCGAAGGCTGGCGCACCAGATTTCATATCTACATTAGATGTGAATGTGCCATAGCAAATAGGTGCACCAGAACGGGTAAGCTGGGTTAAGACAATCGCAGATAATGCTTCAGCATGGCTAAGTGTGATTGATCCTGCCACTGTGATAGGTGCCATTGCCCCCATTAATGTGAAGGGTGTTACGATTGACAATTGGCCATGGCGTGCAAAATCTACCAACCCTTGCGCCATAGGAATATCCAATGTTCGTGGGCTGTTCGTATTGATAATCGTGTAGCAATGCGGATTGTCTTGAAAGGCCTCATCAGATACGCCCCGAAAGTCGCGGATCATTTCAAAGCAATCCATCGCCTGCGGTGTTCCGCGTGAAAACACGAACGGAAACTTATCACTGTGAACCATTTGCGCTTCAACAGTAAAATAATGCCTCAGATGCGTGGGGATATCCTGAGGTTCTACTTGAGGTGATATCATTTGGAAGACGTCAAAATGGTGCGTAAGCTTCAAGTATTCGGTATAGTCTCGCGCTGATCCTGGGCGCCGGCCACGTTCAAGATCCGTTGCGTTGGGCGCGCCGGCCCCAGCTTGAAATACAAGATTGCCCAGTTTGAGAGTGACATCACGGTGCCTTGCTCCGGCCCGTCCATGGATCGACTTTGGCGCTGTAAGCAAAGCGGCTTCTACCATGTCGCGCCCGATAAAAACCATATTGCTGTCTTCATCAACGCGCGCCCCTGCAGCGGCGTAAATTCTGCGCGCCTCAGGCAGCAGAACCTTCATCCCAAGCTCTTCCAAAATGCGGACTGCACTATCGTGCATATTGGCAATTTCATCAGTTGAAAATACGTCCATCACGGGAAATGGATTTTTCAACTGACTATAATTCACCTTGCGATTAGTGGCGGTGGCGGCCGCATTGGGTCGAGATCTCCTAGGCCGCCGCTGCTGACGGCTTGGCCCTCTTTTTTCAACGCTCATTGATTGACCAGCCACATTTCCCTGCCGGTCTGATCGAGGGGCAATTTCATTTTCATATGCGTGAACAGTTTTTCTCTAATGGGATCGACTGCGCACTGAGCATGTTTAACAATTCCAGAAAGGTCATCAGGTTTCATAAGAGTTCTCCTTGCCCATCTGAGAAACAGGCTGAATATCAAAGGCTATTCTTTAGCATTGTACAGATATGCCCAATGATGTACATAGTATTGGACATAACTGTCTAGATAAAACGGGAATGGAATATGGATAAATCTCCACCAAGAGTGCATCGATTTGCAGACCTGCACTTCCAACCTAGGTTTGAATACGGGGATCAAGCTGCAGCAATTCAAGTCTGCGGGGCAGAGGATATGTCCGAACTTGCTTCAGGATATGGGCGTTTGACCAATGCACGATTTCCTTGGACGATCAAATACGACGAAATACTTATCGTGCTTGACGGTGAACTCACGGTGCATGCCAACGGTACATCCTTCATCGCGGGCCCATTTGACTCAATATGGCTGCCCAAAGGAACAGATTTGGAATATGAAGCAGAAAATGCTTTGATAGCCTATGCCGTTCATCCAGCCAATTGGGCTGAAGCATGAAAATCAGCCGTCTCCCAACCCATGATCAAACCAATGGGTGGACCAATATATTAGAACCAAGGCAGTCTTTACCGCCTCTCACCGACGACATTCGCGTGGATATGCTGGTGATTGGTGCAGGCGCTGCCGGCCTAGCGGCTGCACGCCGCGCCGCAGAAATTCAACCAGACCGGACAGTTGCTCTTGTTGAGGCTGCAAAACTGGGAGATGGAGCATCCGCGCGCAACTCGGGCTTTGTGATTGATTTACCGCATAATGTAGGTGCTGACCTAGATGATCTGGGAACATTAAAGCGTTCTTTGCGTTTGGCCAGAGCCGCACGGCAGCACCTTGATGAAATGGTTACGACACACACAATCGACTGCCAATGGAGCCGCCAAGGGCAATTGATGGCGGCCCGATCGAAGCAAGGCGAAGATGTCTTAGACAGCTTTATCAAAGGCCTTGATATGCTGGAGGAGCCCTATACCGACATGGACGGCGATGCCGTTCGTGCCCGCACCGGAATGACCTATTATCGCCGGGCTATCCATACGCCCGGCACTGTCCTGATGCAGCCAGCAGCTTTGGTGCGGGGTTTGGGTGAAAGCCTGCCCGAAAATGTTTCATTCTTTGAAAATACACCGGTATTGGAAATTGATTATGGTTCTAAAGTAATCGCCAAAACAAAAGGTGGAAAGATTTCAGCAGACCGTTGTATCCTTGCAGTGAACGGGTTTGCCCCTTTCATGGGCCATCTAAAACGTAAGGTTTTCACAATTCAGGCGTTCGCCTCTATGACCCGCGTTTTGACGGTTGAGGAACAGGCTGCCTTGGGCAATCCCGAGGACTGGGGTTTGGTGCCGGCAATGGCATTTGGTGGGCCAACGATGCGGTACACAATGGACAATCGAATAATTATGCGCAGTTTTTGGGGAAAACGCCAAACTGATGTTGTTTCTTCAAGCGATTATAAGCGATCGCGTAACTTGCAATTACAACAAATCCGAGACCGGTTTCCAATGATACAAGGGGACCCAATTTTGGATACATGGACAGGTCAAATTGGGTTGGCATCCAATTTTGCGCCAGGCTTTGGGCAAGTGCGGGAAAATGTCTGGTCAGCGATGATCCAAAATGGTGTTGGCATGACGAAAGGTACTATGTCTGGACGGCTCGCAGCAGAGGCGCTTAACGGGATCGACAGCCAACTTTTAAAAGATATTCAGGCAATGGGTAACCCGGAACAGTTACCACCCCAACCTATTTTATCCATGGGTATTTGGGCAAAAGTGAAGTGGTGGGAATGGATGCAACGGTCTGAGATGTGACAATATAAAGGCACTGTCAGAATAAAGCGCCTTGCTCACAACAGGCCCGGCACATAAACATGCCGCTATGCCCAATCAACCGTCCTTCCGCTACTTCAAA
>CABXKH010000104.1 GCA_902512685.1 Paracoccaceae bacterium
ACAGCGTCGCCGGTTGCGCTTGAGCTGGCGCAAGAATTTGCGATTGAAACTGCTCAGGAAGACGAAAACATACAAAATACAGACTAATTTATCGGTTTTTGACCATATATAGTAAAAAAGTGTTTTCTTTTGGGTGAAAATGAAATGTAACACTTTTGTAAATTGATTTTGCACAAGGGAGTCGTCGTCATGGAGCCAGATGACGTTTTGCGGTTTTGGGTGGATGAGGTCGGACCAAATTCCTGGCATGACTCTTCTGAAAAGTTAGATGCAGAAATACGAAATTTATTTGAGCCCTCTTGGAAAAAATTAAGGCTCGGCTCGTTTAGTCTCTGGTTGACCTACCCAACAGGGGCATTGGCGTATATTATTTTGGCGGATCAATTTCCCCGCAACATGTTTCGTGGAACAGGCTTGGCATTTTCAACCGACAAAATTGCAATTTCTGCCGCAAAATCCTCTATCAAGCAGTGTTGGGATATGCGAATCGATGAGCCGGCCCGCCAGTTCTTTTATTTGCCTTTGATGCATTCAGAAAACCTATGTGATCAGGATCGCTGTGTAAGATTGATGTCAGAACGCATGAAACAAACCGGATCTTCCAATCTGTTGCACGCGCAAGCACATCGAGAGATCATTAGAGCATTTGGCCGCTTTCCCTATCGCAATGAAGCACTTCAGCGCCGATTTACCCGTCCGGAGCAGGAATTTATTGATCAAGGTGGGTATGGTGCGACGCTTACGCAACTGGCACAGGTCAGCTGAATTTGAGAGGGGCATTGAAGCAAATTAAAAAATAGTTTAACGTTAAACTGAATTTTTTATTGCGGAGTTTTTCATGTCCTCTAATTCTTTTGATGTTGTCGTGGTTGGAGCCGGTCCCGGCGGGTATGTGGCTGCTATTCGAGCGGCGCAACTCGGACTGAAAACCGCTATTGTCGAGCGTGAACATATGGGCGGCATCTGTCTAAATTGGGGTTGTATTCCAACAAAGGCGATGTTGCGCTCTTCTGAAGTTTTTCATTTGATGCATCGAGCTAAGGAATTCGGTCTTGGAGCTGAGGAAATTAGCTTTGATCTAAACGCGGTTGTATCGCGGTCGCGTGGTGTTGCAAAACAGTTAAACCAAGGCGTCGGCTACCTTATGAAGAAAAATAATGTGCAAGTTCTCATGGGAGCCGCGTCTTTGGCAGACAACAAAACCGTTTTGGTGAAAACTGAAAAGGAAACCCAAAAGCTAACGGCGAAAAATGTGATTTTGGCAACCGGAGCGCGCGCTAGGGAATTGCCAGGGCTTGAGGCTGATGGCGATCTGGTGTGGACCTACAAGCATGCTTTGACGCCGTCTAGAATGCCAAAAAAGTTGTTGGTGATTGGATCTGGAGCAATTGGAATTGAATTTGCCAGCTTTTACAATACGTTGGGTGCAGAAACCACCGTTGTTGAGGTGCTCGATCGAATTTTGCCAGTGGAAGATTCTGAAATAGCAGGCTTTGCTAAAAAACAATTCGTTAAGCAAGGGATGATTATCCGAGAAAAGGCTACTGTGAAAAAGCTTGAGCGTAAGTCTGGCAAAGTTATTGCGCATATCGAACAAGACAAGAAAGTGGAAAAGCACGAATTTGACACCGTTATTTCCGCTGTTGGCATTGTTGGTAATGTTGAAAACCTAGGCCTGGAAAATTTAGGTGTGAAAATTGACCGCACACATGTTGTGACTGATGAATTCTGCCGAACATCAGCCAAGGGTGTATTTGCCATTGGCGACTTGGCAGGCGCGCCTTGGTTGGCCCATAAAGCCAGCCACGAAGGCACAATGGTGGCGGAACTGATTGCGGGGCAAAAACCGCACGCTGTTGATCCCAACAGCATTGCCGGATGCACCTATTGCCATCCCCAAATTGCCAGTGTTGGAATGACCGAAGCTCAAGCAAAAGACGCCGGTCATGATATCAAAGTGGGGCGGTTTCCATTTATTGGAAATGGCAAAGCAATTGCACTGGGCGAGCCTGAGGGTATGGTCAAAACCATATTTGATGCCAAAAGCGGTGAATTGCTGGGTGCCCATATGGTGGGCGCAGAGGTAACCGAGCTTATCCAAGGATATATTGTTGGCCGGAAACTTGAAACCACTGAACAGGACCTAATGGAAACTGTGTTCCCACATCCAACATTATCTGAAATGATGCACGAAAGTGTCTTGGACGCGTTTAATCGGGCGGTCCATATCTGACTTATAAAAGCCAAATATGGACTTTGTTACAGACCTTTTGTTGAAGGTTCGTTGTGAGCGCCAAATTCATCGAAAGATGCCCGGAATATAATTGTTTTTTCTGTGACCTTATCCGCTGCGTCTACGTCCGCCGCGCCGCCCGCCGCGGCCGCCGGCTTCGCCGCCAGAACCAGCTGGTTTGTTAAAGTGAATCCAAGCCCCCCCATGCGGATCATTGTCCGTCAAAAGGTTAGCTGCCCGGATAGCTTCCATTTCTTTTCCCGGTCTCGGAAGAGTTGAGCCAAGACCGAAAAGCGAAACAAAGGCTTCATCTTCCATTTCAGCGGGTAGAATAACACCAGCGGCTTCTACTTCGGCCTTTTTTTCTGCAATTTTCTTTTGTGTGACCGGCAGTGCAACGGGATTCATAATTGCCGATGTCATTCCAGCCCCCATTGCCATCGGTAAAAACGCATTATTAATCCCGTGCCGGTTTGGCAAACCAAATGAAACATTAGAAGCGCCGCAGGTGGTGTTTACCCCTAATTCTTCACGCAGTTTTCTAACCAATGTAAAAACTTGTTTCCCTGCGGTTGCCATCGCGCCGATTGGCATCACTAAAGGATCAACCACAATATCATATGCCGGTATCCCAAAGTCAGCTGCGCGCTCAACGATTTTTTTTGCCACAGCAAACCGCACGTCAGGATCTTCTGAAATGCCGGTGTCATCATTTGAAATAGCGACCACGGGAACATTATATTTTTTCACCAGTGGAAGAACAAACTCCAAACGCTCTTCCTCACCAGTAACGGAATTCAGAAGAGGTCGGCCTTCTGCAATTTGCAGGCCCATCTCTAAAGCTTCCGGAACCGAGCTATCAATGCAAAGCGGGACATCGGTCAGCCCCTGAACCAGCTCGATGATTTTCTTCATCAAGGGGGGCTCGGTTTCGTTCGGATTTGGGTTTGAATTGTAAACCACACCAGCATTAATATCGAGAATATTGGCGCCAGCGGCGACCTGCGCCACGGCATCTTTTTCTACGGTTGAAAAGTCGTCAGCCTCTAATTGAGCCGCTAGTTTTTTTCTGCCGGTTGGATTGATACGCTCACCAATCACGCAAAACGGCTCGTCAAAGCCTAATATTGCAGTTTTGGTTTTCGATTCGACAATCGTGCGGGTCATAGTACGTCCTTATGAAGCATTGGAGGGAACAGCAGATCGACCACCGTGGTTGATTGCCCATGTTGCATTGGTTTTGATCCCTCCCAGCGGAAAGAAATGCACATTTGTGATGTTAAAGTCGCGTGTAGCTGCTTTGTGTTTGGCCAACTCGCTAAGAACGTTTGTTGGCTCATAGGGCAACAGCAATTTTGTCACGTCCAGCGCACGTTTTTGAAGCACTTTTAGGGATGGGCCAACACCGCAAGCGATAGCAAATTTGATTAAGGTTTGCAATTTCGCTGGACCGGCGATGCCAATGTGGATTGGGATATTAATACCGGCGTCCTTGATCGAGTTAGCCCACTGAATAATTGGTTTCGCTTCGAAAGCAAACTGAGTGGCAATAGCCAATTTGGCATCGGTGCGCTCTGAGAATTTTTGTTTCCATTTGAGCGCTGCATCGACATTTTGGGTTGAGCCATCTGGATCAATGTCTTTGTTGCCTTCTGGGTGGCCGGCGATGTGCAGCCGGCTAAATCCTGCTTTGTCAAAAAGACCGGTTTCCATCAGTTGCATCGAGCTTTCAAAATCGCCGTGTGGGCTTGTAACACCTCCGGCCAAAAGCAAAGCTTGATCAACCCCGGCCTCGCCTTGGTACCGGTTGATCCAGTCATTTAATGTCTCGGTATCGCGAATAATTCTTGCCGGGAAATGCGGCATAACCTGATATCCTTCGCGGGCAATCCGTTTGGCTGTTTCAACCATTTCTTCAATTGGCGTGCCTTCTATATGCGCGATATATACCCGCGTTCCGCTCGGCAACAATTCGCGAAAGTCATCCACTTTTTCAGCTGTTCTAGGCATGACTTCGATCGAATAGTCGGCCAAAAAACTTTCGATATTTGGATCAACAAAGTTTGCGTCGCCCGATTTACTTTTCAATTTGAACAAAGCCACTATGACCTCCAAAAAT
>CABXKH010000105.1 GCA_902512685.1 Paracoccaceae bacterium
GCGCCTATCTGCCTTTCAAGATCCCCCGGCAGGTAGTAATTCTCAAGGAGCACGCGGTTTTTCATTGTCTGATGCCATCGCTCAATCTTTCCCTGGGTTTGTGGGTGGTGTGGCGCCCCGCGAACATGATCCATCCCCTTGGCGTCGAGGTAATCAGCGAGCTCTGCGGCGACATATGATGATCCGTTGTCACTCAGAAGCCGGGGCTTGTGTAAATCGGTTGCTTGATCGCACCCAGACACGTTAAGCGCCAAATCCAGTGTTTCAGTGACATCGGCAGCCTTCATTGTGGTGCAAAGTTTCCAGGTGATAATATAGCGGCTGTAGTCGTCGAGGATGCTCGATAAGTAATACCAGCCCCAGCCAATGACCTTGAGATAGGTAAAGTCAGTCTGCCAAAGCTGGTTCGGGAAACTGGTTTTATCGTGGAACTCATTGGCTGCCTTAATGACCACATGGGCTGGCGCAGTGATCAAATCTTCAGCTTTGAGAATGCGATAAGCTGATGATTCAGAGACAAAGTATCGCTTCTCATCTGTGTATTTGACCGCCAGTTCACGCGCCGTCAGATCCTCATGCTCCAGCGCAAACGCAATGAAGCTATCTCGTATTTTATCCGGGATGCGGTTCCACACTGAACGAGGTCGTGGAGAACGATCCGCCAGTGCGTCCAGGCCGCCTTCAACCCACCGAGCATACCAATCGTAATAGGTGCTGGTAGGAACTCCAATCATCGACAGGGTCTGTTTGACCGGCAAGTGTGAGGCTTCCACGGTGTGGATGATTTCAATCTTCTCAGAGGCGGAATATCTCATTCGTCGAACTCCCCATCCCCGAGCATGCTTTTTTTAAGCAGGCGGTTCTCAAGCGTTAGCTCCGCGACCACCTCCTTTAAGACAGATGATTGCGAACGCAACTCTTTGACCTCAGGGGAGGACGCCTGGCGTGCAGTATCGCCCGCCAAACGGTTCTTGCCAGCCTCCAGAAATTCCTTCGACCATGAGTAGTAAAGGCTCTCGGCAATACCCTCGCGGCGGCACAGACCTGCAATGCTTTCCTCGCCGCGTAGACCAGCCAGCACAATCCTGATCTTCTCTTCAGCAGAATAGTGCTTACGCGTCTTACGCTTGATACCTCTGACCAACTTATCAGCGGCTTCTTTCGATGTTCCGGATCTCTTATTCATCTTCGCTCCTTAATAGCTGCGATGAACCAGAAATCCTCCCCTGCTTAAACCCCTAAATCTTTCCGGTAGGCGCTGACGTCAAACACACTTCCCATATTTTTTATAGTTTTATGGCTAGTAAAAACTACTTTTCCTATGAAAGAAAGCGCAGTAGTTTTTGAGTTTAGACGTATTAGGAGAACACTTGATGAATCCCATCACCATTTATGCTGCCAAAAAAATCATTACGATGAACCCTAATCAAGCCACAGCAAGCCATGTCGCCGTGCAAGAGGGCCGTATTTTAGGCGTCGGGTCGCTGGAAGATTTGGCAGGGTGGGGCGACTATAAATTAGATCAAACATTTGCAGAAAAAATTCTGTTGCCGGGATTTGTTGAAGGCCACGCCCATACCATGGAAGGCACATTATGGCGCTATGTGTATTGCGGCTATTTCGACCGGATGGATCCAAACGGTGAGGTATGGGAGGGGGCGAATTCCTTAGATGCTATGCTGACACGTTTGAAACAGGCAGAAGCCAAAATGACCAATCCTGAAACTCCATTATCGGGTTGGGCACTGGACCCGATATATATGGGTAACACTCGTGTATCGCGGCAGGATTTAGACAAAGTTTCAAAAACCCGGCCAATCGGTGTTCTACATGCCTCTGGGCATATTCTGAATGTAAATTCGAAAGCCTTGGAATTGGCCGGGCTTTTAAAAAATGGTATCAATCATCCCAATATTCCACTGGGTGAAGATGGCTATCCAACAGGCGAACTCTTTGGACCGGAAGGCATGGCCCCTGTGGGGCGCCATGTAGGTTTTGATCGCGCTTTATCAGACAGCGATGAGCAAGGCCTGCGCGATTTTGCAAAACTCTGTGTGCGCACCGGCGTTACCACAATCACAGACCTGGCTTCCCGACTGGAAGACGATTGTGTTGAGGCCATGCTTAAGGTTACGTCTGAAAATAATTATCCCGCCCGAATTGTTCCGTTACAGGTATTTTTGGGCGCCACCGCAAAAGATACGGTTGAAAAAGTTAAGCGGCTCAAAAAACTGGCAACAGACCGTTTGCGATTGGGGCGTATAAAAGCCATTGCAGATGGCTCGATCCAAGGATTTTCAGCACGCTTGCGCTGGCCGGGGTACTATAATGGTGCCCCAAACGGGCTTTGGTACACCGCGCCAGAACAATTGGCAGAGCTTTATCGGCTGGCTTTGGCAGATGGGGTCCAAGTGCACACCCACACCAACGGCGATGAAGCAACTGAAATGGTTTTGGACGTGCTAGGCCCTGCGCTGAAAGAGGTTGCAAGCCCAGATCACCGCTTTACGCTGCAACATTGCCAATTGGCAGATACGGGTCAGTTTCGGCGTATGAAAAAGCTTGGAATGTGTGTCAATCTTTTTGCCAATCATCACTTTTTTTGGGGCGATGAACACTATCGTCTAACGGTAGGTCCCGAACGGGCCATGCGCATGAATGCTTGTCGCACAGCCCTTGATCTTGGGGTGCCTATGGCGATCCATTCCGATGCGCCTGTGACACCTCTTGGCCCGCTTTTTACCGCATGGTGCGCCATAAACCGAAAAACAGTATCGGGCCGTACGCAAGGAGAACATGAAAAAATATCCGTTGATGAAGCGCTTTATGCAATCACCCTTGGCGCGGCCTATACGCTGCATATGGACACTGAAATTGGATCTATTGAAGTGGGCAAAAAGGCCGATTTCGCTGTTTTGGAGCAAGACCCCACCAAGGCGTCGGGCGACGAGTTCAATGCGATCAAGGTTTGGGGGACAGTCAGTGGCGGGCGGGTTTTCCCAGTTGCAGATTTATGAGCGATCTCGACTATCTTCCGGTTACAGTTATTGGTGGTTATTTGGGAGCAGGGAAAACCACGCTTGTTAATTATTTGCTTCGCAATGCAAATGGACTGCGGTTGGCCGTATTGGTTAATGAATTTGGCGAGCTTGCGATTGATAAAGACCTTATTGAAACGGAAGAGGATGGCCTGATTTCAATATCAGGGGGCTGCGTGTGTTGTTCTTTTGGCGGCGACCTGATCACCGCGCTTCAGAATTTATCAAAAATGCAGCCAAGACCGCAGCATATATTGATTGAATCTTCAGGCGTGGCAAAGCCAAGTGCCATCTTCGACAGCGTTACCCTTTTGAACGGTTTTGCAGCCGATGGGGTTGTAGTTCTTGCGGATGCCGAAACAATCCAAGAAAATGCAAATGATAAATATATGGGTGATACTGTTTTAGCGCAAATCACCCAAGCCGATATTTTATTGCTAAATAAATGTGATCTGGTAGACGCGCAAAAGACTGCTGAGACCGCCACTTGGCTGGCGCACCAAAACCCAAAAGCTGGGCTTGTAAAAACCAAGCATTCGGTGGCTGCACCCGAGGTTGTTTTGGAAAGCTTTCTCGGGCGTAAAAAAACAACAGAACCGCACCAGCTTGCGGACCAAATGGCCAGTGTGAATCTGATCCCTACTACATCTTTGGATGCGACAAACCTCGCGAGAACCCTGGCGGAAGGTGAGTTTGGCCTGGTTAGGGCGAAGGGATTTGTCACCGACATATCAGGTGACAAGATGTTGATTCAGATCGTCGGGCGACGCTGGGCTGTTACAACAGCAGATCCCAAGTTTAAAGATGGTGTGGTCTGTTTAGGGTTGAAAGATCAAATGAAACCCATAGATCTGAAATCGTTAGCTTGACTAGTATTTATCCAACTTAGCTGCAGCCACCAAAGCTCTCGACTTAGCAGTCTGCGCAGACCTTGTCTAAGCCCTTGAGCAATACGAGGATAGGAATAATGGCTCAAAAGTTCGGCGGGAACACGCCTTGAGAAGTGGTAATACCCAGAACGGTTAAACGTATAAGGGACTTTTTTGGTCGGTAATCTGGTCAACACTCTCTCCAGCCCAATACTAAGGCAATGCTATTTATGAGAGTGTTATCA
>CABXKH010000106.1 GCA_902512685.1 Paracoccaceae bacterium
CTCACCTCCAACTTCTTCACGAGCGGATTGTAACATCATACCCAAGCGCTCGGAATTGACGACGCGAAATATCAGCAGCGAAATTAGAAGCAGGATGAAGGCCCCTGCAAATCCCAGCAGAAGGCCAGGCCTCTGTAAAAACCAATCTTTAGGGATGAAACTTCCTACGTTGTTGATGGAACCGTTTGTTGGACCAAGCACCTTCATCTGCAAGACGAACAGCCGACAGATTTCCGCAAAACCCATGGTTAACAGCGCGTAGTATAGGCCATCAAGCCGCGTGGATGGCAGGGCCAAAAATCCGCCAGTGACAAGACCAGCCAGTCCTCCAGCAATGAACATTAGCGGCCAGGGCAGACCCAACCAAACATTAAGAGCAGCAGCCACATAGCCACCGATCCCAACAATTGCGAGGGTAGCGAGCGAAAAAATGCCTGCTGTGCCGATGACCAGTGTCCAGAGCACATTGATTGCGGCGAACATGCAAAAAATTGCGGCGATGGTGATCATGGAGTTTGACAAGAAAGGAACAGCCAGCAGCAATCCCCCCAAACCAATAGCCCACCATAGGGAGCGCTTGTCCACTAGTCTGCGTTCCTGACGTAATGTCTTTGGGTTGGCACGGCTGCGCCACTTTAGTAAGTGGCGGCGGGTAAACGGAAGACGCCTACGTGACATAGGGGCATCGGCACTTGGATAGAACAAAAGCTCATAAGGCCGCCGCCCGATCAGATAATATGTTTTATTCTCTGCCATCGCCTACTATTCTCTTGTCTCATCCAAAAGCCCGCCCAAGCCACGGGGGCGAACGATCAGAACCGCAATAATGAAGATGAAGCTTGCAAAAAGGACATAACGTTGCCCGAGGAACGGGATCGCTCCGACAATTGCCTCTAGGAAACCGACGATAACGGCGCCAACGACGGCGCCCGGTACCGACCCAAGCCCCCCAAGAAGTGCGATGATCAAACCTTTGATCAACGGCAATGCACCAGATGTGGGGCTTACAAAAATCGTTTGGGAGAGGAGGATCGCCGCCAACCCAGCCAAAGCGCCAGTTAACATGGTCACGGGCAGAGCCGTCCAGCGTACAGATATTCCGGACAACACCGCGCCCTCAGGATTCTGCATCATCGCTCGGATTTCCAAACCCTTGCGTGATACCTTCAGCCACACAAGAACAAGCGCAAGAACAAGCGCCGTAGACAGGATTGCACCAGCCTGATCATAGCGCACTGGAGCGCCAAATATCTCGAACTTACCAAATCCAAAAAGCTTTGGAAGGCCCCTTTGGCGCGGTCCAAAATACCATAGGAGAAGCTGAACCGTAGCTAGGTTGATGGCCAACGTCACTATTAGGGATCTGACGGCGAAGTTGGGTTTGTCGTGGATCGTCAAGAATGCAAGCAAGTAGATGATGGCACCGAATAAAGCCCCTGCAAAGACACCCGCCCCAATCGTGACCCCTGCCATGGCAAACTTGGCCAGCAGTGTTTTGCCTAGAACTGCTGTGATTGCAGGCTTGGCCGCGGAAGCTGCAAGCCAGGCGGCATATCCCGACGCTGCGAACGTGGCACCGTGGGCCATGTTGATCATACCAATTGAGGACCATAAAATCGAAATCCCAATGGCCATCAGCCCGTAGATTGCCGCCAAATTCAGTGCGTGGATCACAGTTCCTAAAATGTCCATTACGCCCTTCTACTCCAATCCAACGTGGCCGACATCACCGCGAATGCGGCCAGCATGCATCCCGACCATGCGGTCTACCCTGCCGCTCAGAAGGGCCACGTTCTGCTCGGCAATCACCATGCCTCGGCCGTCCTTTGGAAGTGAAAACAGTGCGTCGATAACAGATGTCGATATTTTTGGAGCCAGTCCAAGTGACGGCTCATCAATCAGGTAAAGTGAGGCGTCCACCATTAGGGCCCGCCCAACAGATACCATGCGACGCTCTCCACCAGACAGCTTTCCAACAATGGAATCCTCCAGCTTCCTGAGTGGTGGAAAGATGTCCATTACCATGTCACGCCGTTTGTGCCGCTCGCGCCAAGCCAGGCGTGAATAGGCCCCGCAATCCAAATGCTGGCGCACAGTCAGACCGGGGAAGATTGCATCACCCTGCGGGGTCATGGCCATACCTTTGCGCACGATAGCCGATGTCTGCCGTCCCGGGCCTGTTGAGCGGGTGCCACCAATTTCCTCACCGTTCAGCTTGATCGAACCACTTTGCCAACCTGTAAGGTGTGATACAGCGCGAAAAAGGGTGGTTTTGCCGTGTCCATTCAAGCCGACAAGTCCTATGCGTTCTCCCTCTTCGACGCGAAAGTCAACCTCATGCAGCACGCGCAGCGGGCCGTAGCCAGCTGTGAGGCCATTGATGTATAGTATTTCAGCCATCTCCAGGCTCCTCGAAATAGGCTGCATGCACGCGTGGGTCATCAAAGACCTCACGCGGGGTACCGGTGGCGATCACCTCACCCATATCCAGCACTACAGTTCTGTCCGCAATCGCCGAGAGTAACTCCAACCGATGCTCAATTAAGATTGCGCCGATAGCATATTCGTCCACAAGACGGCGAATTATAAGGTCAAGTTCATCAATCTCAGCGTTGATCAGGCCCGAAGCGGGTTCATCCAGTAACAGAACTTTAGGTTTGCGCATAAGCAAACAGGCAAGCAGCATTTTTCGCCGGTCAAAAGTATCCAATACTCCGGCTTGCGTATTCCAAGGCACATGGAAATGTGCCAGATACGCTCCCCATTCTGCATCAAACCGTGTGAGATAGGGCCTGTGTGAGTATCGGGCCGCCCGAAAGACCTCTGCAACGGTCATGGCTGATGGAACGACTGGGCTCTGATAAGTTCGTGCAAGACCGAGCCGCGCACGGTCATGCACCTTCATTTCTGTGATTTCGCGTTCAGCAAGCCAGACATGGCCATTGCTGGGCGTGTAACGTCCGCACATAACTTCAAAGAGCGATGTCTTGCCGGCCCCGTTTGGCCCGACAAGCCCAAGAACTTCATAGTTCTCAACATGCAGTTCGACTCCCTTCAGCACTGGTCTTTCGCCAAAGGAGATGTCCACCCCCCAGCAGCCACAGATGCCCTTTGTTTCCGCGATAGTCACTGTGTTCTCGACCTAAACGACTACATCCACCAAGCTGGCTGGAAATCCGTCTCGTTGAATGGTGATGGCGCGATGATCTTATGGGCATCATCCTGCACCTGGAAGAACAAGTGCGCCTGGCCGCCCTCAGGATCGTTGGTCTGGTTCGGATAGCTGGTCCCGGACTGACTGTCATTGTCGAACCGGTATAGACCACAGACACCCCGGTGCTGGATCCCGCGAATGGCACTGCCAACAGCATCAAAGTCACCCGGGTTAGTTGTACCCCACACCTTAGCCAGAATGTTTGCCGTGTCATAACCGGCCCCTGTATAAACCATTCCCATAGTGCCTGGGTACTTTGCTCGGTACTTTGCTCGGAAGTCAGCGCCAATCTCATCATTATAAGTGCCGATAACCGAACCCCAAACGAAACCGTTTGCCGCCTCCCCTGCAAGGTCAAGAAATTCAGGCTGCGAGGGCCCGTATTGAAGGTAGACCAGTGATCCTTCAACCGGGTCGACTGCAAATGTTTGCGCGAATGACGCCAATTCGGCCGCCACCCAGTGATCGATCATGATTGCGCCTGCATTGGTTTCTTTTAGTGCCCGCATGACAGGCGCCCAGTCCTGAACCGGGAACTGGATGTCGGTGATTGCTCCGACTTCCCACTCACCGCCTGAGGCCGCTATCGCCTCTTGAGTGGCCTTGGAGATGACTTGCGTATAACCAATCTGTTCCTGAACGATATGAACCTTATTGTTTTTGGGCGTCCATTTGCCACTGGCTTTAAGATCGCTCAGGAACCTGATGAAGCCCGAACCGTAATAGGTTTCTGCCACATCGACCTGAAAGATGTTGCGAAATTTCTGTGTGTCCGACTTGTACAGATCAAGCGAGGCCTGTTGGGTATTTCCGTGCAGGTAAGGGATACCAGATGCCGCCGCCGCTTCCATTGCCGGTTGCGGAATCAGGACAAAAGGCGAGATGATTGCATGTGCGCCTGCTTCGTTTAGGTTCTGAAACGCAGTCAA
>CABXKH010000107.1 GCA_902512685.1 Paracoccaceae bacterium
GAACGCTATGATCCAGTTCGAAAAAGGCGCCGAAGGCGATCTTCAAGATCTTCTAGAAGCTTTGTCCACTTTACGGCTTATCGGGTTAGAAGATACAGCACGGCGCGCAACACTTGCGCTTGTGCTGTTGGCAAATTGATGACTAAAGACCTGCAACGCATTTCTGATTTTTTGGATGCCAAGTCGGCCGAAGCAGGTGCTGCAAAAAATACCATCAGCGCCTATGCGCGTGATCTTAGGGAATTTTGCGATTGGGCTGCGAAAAACAATCATACTCTTTTGCAACTCAAGCAGGCTCAGATCGAGTCCTATCTGACACTGCTACACCAAACAGGTCTTGCCAGCGCAACCCGCGCCCGCCGCCTGTCTGCGGTGAAACAGTTTTACCGCTTTGCCGTTGAGGAAAGCTGGCGGGATGATAACCCGACATTGCAAATCTCGGGCCCGGGCCGCAGTAAACATCTTCCAAAGACACTCAGCATGGGTGAGGTTGATCTGCTTTTAAACGCGGCTGAAAATGCTGGAAAAACAAATGAAGCGCGGTCCCGCGACAACTGTTTGATGCAGCTTCTTTACGCCACCGGCATGCGCGTAAGCGAGTTGATGGCGCTGCCTATAGCCAGCGCCCGCGGTGACCCTTCGATGCTTTTAATCCGCGGAAAGGGCGAAAAAGAACGCCTTGTTCCACTGTCGCCACCGGCGAAAAAGGCTTTGGCTGCATGGTTGATGCTTCGCGATCAGTCCGATGCGCTGGTTAAAAAAGAAGGGCAAACCGTTTCGAAATTCTTATTCCCATCACGGGGCAAATTGGGGCATTTCACCCGCCATTGGTTTTACCTCAGGATCAAAGCATGGGCCGTCTTAGCCAATATTGATCCTAACAAAGTCACGCCGCATACCATCCGTCATGCTTTTGCCACGCATCTGTTGTCAAACGGGGCGGATTTGCGCGTCATACAAACCTTGCTTGGTCATAGTGATATATCGACAACTGAAATATACACCCATGTTCTTGAAACCCGTCTGCATGATCTGGTGCTCAACAATCACCCGATGGCCCGTTCGCGGCGCAGATCAGCCGGTAAAACCTCTTCTGAGGGCCAGTAACCGTCAACCAAACTTTTATCATAGCCTTGATTTAAGCCGGCGTTCCGCATGGCTTGAGATGCAGCAAAATGATCATAGTCAAGATAGTGGAAACGCACTGCTTTACGTTCAAGAACCGCAAACCGGGTGCGCGGATCACCGCGGTTCTCCGGCATCGCGATGGTACCGGCATTGATCCATGTCACAGGGCCAATTTGACGGGTGAACGCAAACCCACAATGCCCCGCGATCACCAGATCAATCTGGCCCACATATTCTTGCAGCAATTTGATTTCAAACTCAAATTCAGATTGGGGTGAATTTGGCCATAAAAAGCGTGCAATATCGCTGACCCCGCCGTGTATAACCGCCGCTCGCAACCCTTGATGCGTAAAGATGGCAATATCGGGTAAAGTTTTCATCCACTGCCGCAAATCGGTGCGCAGCAGCGAGGTCGTAAAGCTGTACCACCCCACAGACAGTAGATTACATAGGCTGCCCCCTTCGAAGCCACAACCGCAATCTTGCGCATCAATGGCCAGCTGTTTTTCACAATTACCGGCCACCATAGCAGCGCCAGATTTGCGGATTAAATCGATGGTTTCGTTCGGATGGGCACAATAAGCCACCGCATCGCCGGTCATAATGCGGTGATCATCTGCAATTTTATTTTCGGTTGCCCAATTGATCATGGCCTTTGTGGCATGGGCATTGGAATAGCTGCCGCCAAATAGCAACACTGGCTGGTTCCGCACGCCCAAATCGATATATTCCATCTGATGATCCCTTGATCCGCCGGCGTGAAAACCCCATAACAGTCAAAATGCTAATACCGAACCGAGGAAAATGGAACCGACATCGTTGATGAATGACACAGCTTTTTGGATCACAGTGATTGCGATCCTTGGCCTTTTGATACTTTCAGCCTTTTTCTCTGGCAGCGAAACGGCGCTCACGGCGGCATCCAGAGCCAAGCTGCGATCTTTGGCGGACAAAGGTTCGCGCGGTGCCAAACGTGCGTTGAATATCACCGAAGATAACGAACGCCTGATCGGATCAGTGCTTCTTGGTAATAATCTGGTGAATATTTTAGCCACCTCATTGGCAACGGCGCTTTTCACACGGATGTTTGGCGAGTCCGGTGTTGCGCTTGCAACTTTGGTGATGACATTGCTTATTTTGATTTTTGCAGAAGTTTTGCCAAAATCCTATGCCATCACCAATGCCGAAACGGCGGCAGCGCGGGCCAGTCGGCCTATTCAATGGATCACCGCAATTTTTGCACCGATTGTAGCGGCTGTGCGGTTTCTGGTACGGGGGTTTCTAAGGGTATTTGGCGTTAAAATGGATGCAAATCAGCAAATTCATGCGGTGCGCGATGAAATTGCCGGTGCCCTTAAATTGGGCCATTCCGAAGGCGTGGTCGAAAAAGAGGACCGCGACCGCATTTTAGGCGCGCTGGATCTGTCTGATCGCACCGTTGAAGAAATCATGCTGCACCGGTCCAGTATTGAAATGATTGACGCTGATCAAACGCCAATGGCCATACTCAACCAATGTTTGGAAAGCAGCCATACACGGCTACCGGTGTATAAAAACGAACCCGAGAACATTATAGGCGTCATCCATGCCAAAGATTTGGCCCGCACAATGTATCGCATCGTGAGCGAAACCAACCAGCCGCTGCAAGCGCTCGAAGGTTTTGATATTCGCGAAGTGGCAATGGAGCCGTATTTTGTTCCTGATACCACTGCACTTGATGATCAAATGCGGCAGTTTTTGCATCGCCATACGCATTTTGCATTGGTGGTTGATGAATATGGAAGCCTAGAGGGTTTGATTACCCTTGAAGATATTCTGGAAGAAATTGTCGGTGAAATTACCGATGAATTTGATAAAAGCGAAGAAGACCCGATCGCAAAATCGGAAGATGGTCATTTTCTGGTCGAAGGCACAATGACAATTCGGGACTTCAATCGCGCCACCGAATGGAGCCTGCCAGACGAAGAGGCCAATACCATCGCCGGTTTGGTGATGCACGAAGCCCAGATGATCCCCAGCGTCGGTCAGGTGTTTAGCTTTCACGGATTTCGCTTTGAGGTCACAGGCCGTGAAGCCAACCGGATTACAGAATTGAAAATCCGCCCTATTTGAGCCGTTGGCAAAAAAAGCTTTTGAAGATCGCCCCTTTGCTGGTTTTTCCAGACGTCACCTTGTGGATTACATCACTGTTCTATTGACAGCAAACAATAGACACTTATCACATGCGCAAAGGTAAAGATCTTTGCGAGCGAAGGAGAGCTGAGCAATGTGGCAATTCTGGGTAGACCGTGGCGGTACCTTTACCGATATTGTAGCCCGCGCGCCCGAGGGTACATTGCATTCGCACAAGCTTTTATCGGAAAATCCCGAGCAGTATAAAGATGCCGCAGTTCAAGGCATCAGAGAGCTTTTAAAGCTGGCGCCCGGCGATCCGATCCCAAAGCATATGATTTCAGCGGTTAAAATGGGCACCACCGTGGCCACCAATGCTTTGCTTGAGCGCAAGGGAGAGCGAACGCTCTTGTTGATCACGCAGGGGTTTGGGGATTTGTTGCGCATTGGCTATCAAAACCGGCCAAAGCTTTTTGATCTTAATATCAAGCTGCCGGAACAGCTTTATGAACGTGCTGTTGAAGTCCCCGAGCGGGTAACAGCGCAGGGTGAGGTGATCACCCCTCTTGATGAGAACGCTGTGCGAAACAGCCTCCGCGATGCCTATGCCAGTGGTTTTAGATCGGTCGCCGTGGCGTTGATGCACAGTTATAGATTTCACGACCATGAGCTAAAAATTGGGGAAATCGCACGCCAAGAAGGCTTTACTCAGATCTCGCTCAGTCACCAGACCAGCCCGTTGATAAAGCTTGTCGGGCGTGGGGACACCACAGTTGTTGACGCCTATCTCTCCCCGATCCTGCGCCGCTATGTTCAGCAGGTTAGCGATGCGCTGGGCGACGGGCTTAAGTCCGGCGGCGCCTTGATGTTCATGC
>CABXKH010000108.1 GCA_902512685.1 Paracoccaceae bacterium
TTTGCTAAAGCAGCGCGATGAGCGATTGATCAACAGTGCAACCTTCTTTACCACGCTGACAGATTTTTCCGATCAAGGCGAGTTTTTGCCATTCCTGCAGAATGATTTCATTGACAGGATCGAGCAGGAAGTTGGCGCAAAAGGCATTCTTGAAAGCTATATCATGGCGCGCACTTTTAGCTTTTTGCGGTCGAATGATCTGATTTATACACCCGCAATTAAAAGCTATATGATGGGCAAAGCGCCGCCTGCCTTTGATCTTTTATACTGGAATGGAGACGGCGCGAACCTGCCGGGAAAAATGGCGGTTCAATACCTTCGGGGGCTGTGCCAGAGAAATGAATTCGCTGAAGGCGGCTTTGAGCTTTTCGGGCAAAAGTTACAGTTACAGAACGTTGATGTACCGCTTTGCGCCGTAGCGTGTGAAACTGATCATATTGCCAATTGGAAAGACAGCTATCGGGGGGTGCAGCAAATGGAAAGCCGCTCAAAAACCTTCATTTTGGCAGAATCAGGTCATATAGCCGGCATCGTTAATCCCCCAAGCAAAAATAAATATGGGTATTTTCTTCATTCCGATCTGAAAAAGACACCAGAAAACTGGTACTCAAATGCCGACTATCATGCCGGAAGCTGGTGGCATGATTGGGCAAGATGGCTAAAAAAACGCTCGGGGAAACAAAGGGATGCACTGGTTCCCGGCAATGACAGCCTGCCGGTCATATGCGATGCGCCTGGCCTTTACGTCACCCAGAAAGCCAAAATTTAAGTAAATTAAATT
This sequence comes from Paracoccaceae bacterium, assembly GCA_902512685.1. Taxonomy (GTDB): domain Bacteria; phylum Pseudomonadota; class Alphaproteobacteria; order Rhodobacterales; family Rhodobacteraceae; genus CABZJG01. The sequence goes on from CABXKH010000108.1 coordinate 782, forward strand.
TGCTGCACTGCAGAAAAAGACTTGAAATGCTGCACTGCAGCATACATATACATCTTATCAATTCATTCGGAAACAAGTTCTGAGCATTCAAAGGATCAAAAAAATGGCGACAACGGCACCTGATATGACAACATTCTTTAAAGATATTATGGAAGCATTCCCTGTAGACACAAAACTTTATCAAGATGCATTTGATAATTCGGCTGAGATGAACGAAAAAATGACCAAAGTTGCTTTGCAAGCTGCCCAGCAAAGCGCTGATATCTCCAGCAAATGGACAAAAGATACATTGGGAAAAATCTCAACAATCTCAAAGGCAAAAACCGATCCAGCGGATTATGCCAAGGCCCTGACTGATTTTGCTTCTGCTCAAGCTGAAGTGGCTGCTGAAAACATTGCCGCTTTTGCAGAAGTCGCAAAAAAAGCACAGATGGAAACTGTTGAACTGGTGATGGCTGCGGGCAAAGAGGCCACTCAGGACGCAACAGAAGCCGTTAAAAAGGCAACCAAAGACGTCAACGCCGTAGCGAAGAAAGCTGCTTCGAAGTAATTTCTCTTTCGTTTTCTCCTCCCAAGAAAACTGTACAGGGTGAGCAATAGCTCACCCTTTCTTTTTTTGCTGCAAGCGCGTAGAGTTTGCCGCAGTGCTGCATTTTTTCGGAGGTCAACCGTGTCGACGACAGATAAACCACTTTTGATAAAACGATATGCAAGTCGACGCTTGTACAACACTGAAACCAGTGATTACGTCACGCTAGAAGATATAGCAGGCTTTATTCGGGACGGCCGAGAGGTGCAGATCATAGACCTGAAGTCTGGCGATGACCTGACGCGGCAATTTTTACTTCAGATTATTGCAGATCATGAAAGCCGGGGGGAAAATGTTCTTCCCATCAATGTGCTGAATGATTTGGTGCGTAGCTATACCACCCAAGCCACCAGTATTGTGCCGCAGTTCTTGGCCATGTCTTTTGAAATGATGCGCGATGGGCAATCAAAAATGATCGAAAATATGGGCGCAATGAGCCCACTTTCGACAATGCCCGGCTTTGAGGCTATGCAGGCTCAGCAAGAGGCATTTCTAAAGGCTATGACGGGTGGGTTTCCCCCACGGTCCGACGCAAAGCCCACCCCAGATGAATCTGGGAATAAACCCAACGAAAGCGGTGAGTTACAAACAATTAAATCGCAATTGGCGGATCTTCAGGCACAATTGGAAAAGCTGAGCCGCTAGATGTAGGTTGCCTGATTTTGCGGGGTGTTGATTGGTTATAGTCCCAAACGATCGCGTAGTGCGTACCAACTCATCGCCAATACCAACAAGGGGCTACGCAACCGGTTTCCTCCGGGAAAGCGTACTGCCGGTACCTTTGACATGATTTCAAATCCACCCGCTGCGCCGTTAATTGCCAGTGCCATCATTTTGCCAGCATGGGTTGCTGTGCCCACCCCATGACCGGAATACCCCGACGCGCTTAGGATATTGGGTTCCAACCTTGCAAGATAGGGCATGCGCCGCACGGTTAAGCCCAAAGTCCCGCCCCAAGCATAGTCAATTTTGACATCCGCAAGATGCGGAAAAATCTCGGCCATCGGTTTGCGCACTGTTTCTGCGATGTTGTTTGGAAAATGATAGCTATAATTTTCGCCGCCCCCAAAGAGCAGGCGGCCGTCATGCGACAGGCGAAAATAATTCACCACAAATTTTGTATCGGCCACCGCGACATCTTTGGTCAATACCCGCGAGGCTTCGCTGCCCAAGGGTTCGGTGGCTGCGATAAAGTTATTTATCGGCATCACCCGCCGGGCCACTTTTGGTTCAAGCCCGCCTAAGTATCCGTTGCACGCAATAACCACGTGGCTACAGTGTACAATCCCGTTTTCTGTTTTAACTTGCGGCTTGGAGCCTCTGGTAATTTCTTGAACACGTGTTTTTTCATAAATTTTAACGCCGGCCTTGATCGCCGCCTGTGCGAGGCCCAAGGCAAAGCGCAAGGGGTGCAGGTGCGCGGCCCCGTGGTCCAGTATGCCGCCATAGTAGCGCGGGGATGGGCAGAGGTCCTCGGTTGCACTGTGGTCCAATTTGTCAATCTGCGTATACCCATAGCGATTTTCAAGAAAATCAGCATAGTGATGCAACTCGTCCATTTGCTTTCGGCTCAGACCAATATCCGCCACGCCGGGGCGCAAATAACAGTCAATTTTGTGATCTTTTATCAATGATTTGACGGTGTCTTTGGCATCTTCTGCAAGCTGCCATAGTTGATCTCCGACCCCGTCCCCCATCAGTTTTAGCAGATCATCTTGGTCCATCCTTTGGCCGGTCCCAAGCTGACCTCCATTGCGCCCCGATGCGCCAAAGCCAACCCTATGTGCATCTAAAAGCGCCACTTTAAAGCCGGATTCTGCGAGATGCAGCGCAGCAGAAAGCCCTGTAAAACCCGCGCCAACAACACACACATCAGCGCGGTGTTCACCGCGCAGTTGATCAAATTCAGACAAAGGGTCTGCTGTCGCAGCATACCAGCTGTCCGGATACTGTCCCAGGCGGTCATTCGCGTCTAAAAGGTTCATACGTTCAACAGTAAATGTTCGCGTTCCCAAGGGCTGATCACTTGTAGAAACTCTTCATATTCCGCACGCTTCACAATTGAATAAACCCGTGCGAACTCAGGCCCAAGGATCTCATGCAGCTCGGGTGAGGCTTCAAAAAGGTCCAGGGCTTCGCCCATTACTCTGGGTATATCGGTTTCGCCTTCGTACGCTTCACCGCGAAATTGCTTGCCTGGCCGCAGTTCATTTTGCATCCCCAGATAACCGCAAGCCAGCGACACGGCGATGCCCAGATAGGGGTTGCAGTCCATGCCCGCCAGCCGGTTTTCCACCCGCCGTGCCTCTGGATCTGAGATTGGAATGCGGATACCGGCTGTACGGTTGTCGCGCGCCCATTCCAGGTTGATCGGCGCAGAATGTTCTTTGACGTAGCGGCGATAGGAATTCACATAGGGTGCCAGAATGGCAATGCCGCGAGGGACATAGCGCTGCAAGCCGCCGATAAAATGGTAAAAAAGATCGGTTTCGCCGCCTTGGGGGCCAGAAAATGCATTGGTGCCGGTTTCGATATCAATGATCGAATGGTGGATGTGCATGGCGCTGCCGGGTTCATTTTCAATCGGTTTGGCCATGAAAGTCGCAAAGCAATCATGCCGCAGCGCCGCTTCGCGGATCAGCCGTTTGAAATAAAACACCTCATCTGCCAAGCGCACCGGATCGCCGT
>CABXKH010000109.1 GCA_902512685.1 Paracoccaceae bacterium
TCTGCTGGGGTGCATATTGCGTTGCAGGATAGCACCCCCATGGTGCTGTTTATCGGGCAGGTGGCAACAGATCAGCGGGACAGGGAAGCGTTTCAAGAGGTTGACTATCGCCAGATGTTTTCACCCCTGGCCAAATGGGTGGCCGAAATTGATCGCACGGACCGTATTCCCGAATATATCAGCCATGCCTTTCACGTTGCGATGTCAGGTCGGCCCGGCCCCGTGGTTTTGGCACTGCCGGAAGATATTCTATCCGCAATGGCGGATGTTGCAGATGGCGCCCTGGCCAATCCAGCGCGCCATACAGTATCACAAAACGCGGTTGCTGAGGTAATAGACCGGCTAAAAGTAGCCCGCAATCCAATGGTTATTGTGGGCGGCGGGGGATGGAGCGCTCAAGCAGCCAAGGACTTGGGCAGCTTTGCTGCTGCCCTAGGCTTGCCGGTTGGCACCCCATTTAGGTGTCAAGATTACATTGATAACCGGCATCCCAATTATGTCGGGGACGTTGGCATTGCGCCAAATCCCGAACTGGCCACTTTGGTGGCAAAGTCCGATTGCATTTTAGTCCTTGGTGCCCGGCTTGGGGAAATGACTTCAGGCGGATATGAGCTGTTTGACATACCCAATCCGCGCCAAAAGATCATTCATATCCATGCCGACCCGAATGAAATAGGTCGCGTTTACCGACCTGAAATTGGGTTGGCCTGCCAATCTGGCGAATTTCTGAGCACTGCGATAGACCTTACTGCAGGGCAAAGCGCGGCCCCGCCCGCAGCGCCGCGCGCTGCATATGAATGCTGGCAGCAGCCGTTTCAAACCCCGGGCGCTGTCAAGATGGAACAAGTGATCACGCATACATCAGAAGTTTTGCCGCATGATGCGATTATCACAAATGGCGCGGGAAACTATGCTGGCTGGCTGCACCGCTATTACTGTTATAAATCCTATCGCACACAGCTAGCCCCAACCAGCGGCTCAATGGGCTACGGGTTGCCTGCAGCAGTTGCGGCCAAACTGGCGAACCCTTCAAAAGAGGTGCTCTGTTTTGCAGGCGACGGGTGTTTTCAAATGACCATGCAGGAATTTGGCACTGCGGCGCAATATGGCGCTAAAGTCATTGTGATCGTGGTAAATAACGGAGTTTATGGAACGATCCGCATGCATCAGCAACGCAGCTATCCAGAGCGGCCTTCTAGCACCACATTGCAGAATCCAGATTTTGCTGGCTTGGCCCAATGCTATGGTGGCTATGGTGAGCATGTCTATAAAACAGAAGAGTTTCCTGCAGCTCTTGCGCGTGCGCGCGCCGCCAGCACATCAGCGATTATCGAGCTTCACACGGACCCCAGTGCAGTATCTCCGCGCACCGCAGGCTAAATCCAAGCAGCAGCAACCTATAAAGAAAAAGGTAATTTTTCAGCTTAGCTGGGCCCAATAACTGTACAGGTGACATTACGGGCAGTTAATCTTTCGCAGGCACGATCTGCCGTATCCTGGTTAAGCCCTACAAAAGTGGCTTCAAACCCGAGCTTTCCCTTTTGAACTTTGCGCAGCGATCCATTTAATGTGCTGATTTCTGCCAAAGCGGTTTTTATCAGCATTTTTTCAGCTGAAAACTGGGTCGAAAAGCGTCCGACATTAATTGCCCAGTTTTGCCCACCAGATGTGGATAGGCGCGCTACAATTTCAGGCTCTAATGGCTTAGCGCTGACTGTCTGCTGTCTGGTGAATTTTGCAGGGCGGGCTTTGGGGACAAGACTTGACCCAGGAGGGGCTGATACCTCAGAGGTATTGGCCACAATCAGAGCGGCGGCTATTTCATCTTTCAAATTAAGCGTGGCAACCTGTAAAGGCGCGCTTGTTTCAAACGGTCTTGCCTTCGGTCTCAGGCTTTTGTTGACAGCCGTTTTAAAGGTTGTCCTTTTGCCGAAAGTGCCGTTCTGGGCAAGACGCGAATAATCTGGTTTTGATGGTTTAACCTCGGCGACAGTCGTGGGCGCTTTTTTAAATCCGAGGTTCATCAGTTTGGCCACTTGGGCATTGCGGGTGGTGGTCGACCGTCCCCCAAAAACAGTGGTGATGATCCGCTCGCGGCCTCTTTCGGCGGAAGCCACCAGGTTAAAGCCTGCAGCGCGTGTGTATCCGGTCTTAATTCCATCAGCGCCCTTATAAGCGTTCAAAAAGCGCCGATTTGTATTTCTGACCATCCTTATTTTGGCATTGTGTTCACGGCGCGAAAATAAATGATAATAGTCCGGAAAATCATAAAACAGATGGCGCCCCAAAGTTGTCATATCGCGCGCGGTGGATAAGTGACCCGACTCCGTTAGCCCATGGGCGTTCTTGAACGTCGTGCGGGTCATTCCTATGGCTTTGGCAGTCCGGTTCATACGCCGTGCAAAGGCCGCCTCAGAACCTTCTATAGCTTCGCCAAGGGCGGTGGCGGCATCATTGGCTGATTTTATCGCAGCCGCGCGGATCAAATAGCGTAACTTGATGCGCTGGCCTTGTCTCAACCCAAGCTTGGAGGGGGGCTCAGAGGCCGCTTTGCGCGATATGCGCACCATTGTATCAAGTGAAATTTCACCACTTTCTACAGCTTCGAATACCACATAGAGCGTCATCATTTTCGTTAGGGATGCAGGGTGAAGACGGGTATCTGCATTTTCAGAATGCAGAGTTTTACCAGTTCTGGCGTCTATCACCATGGCAGCATAGGGTGCAGCCATTGCACTGAACGGTAAAATAACCAGCATCCATAATGCGGTTGCCGCAAATACCCAAAACCGAGCCGGCGTTTTATGCCGTCTTTTCATGGTAACTGTCCTTGTCTGCCTCACGCCGCCATTTTTGGCTGGCTTTATTTTTTTCAAAGATAGCACAACACGATTCGCGAATAAAGCCTTCAATTTCAATGGATTTATGGGAATTTCGGATGTATTTTGTAGCACATTTAGCGGTTCTTAGCTTGCAAGCCACAACTAAAAGGTCTTTTCCCGATGTTCTTTGACATGCCCTCATTATGGCTGATTTTGACCATTTGCTGATTTATCGTGTAAAAACGCGCTTTTCGGAGGGACGGATTTGCACGGTCTTACACCCAAATTAGGCTGTGAGCCTGCCTATATCCAGGGGTTGGCTGGTTTATGAAACACTGCTTGATGCTGCGGCACTTAGACATTTTTCAAATCTGACTTGAATTGTTGCTGAGCAGGGCTTTTCTCTGGCGTCAGACAAGTTATATACTGACACAGCGGCAATACCAATTTGGGGTCTGGATGGCGGGTCTTGTATTCAAAATGACCGATAAACCTGATGGCGATAACGATCAGGACGTTCTGGTTGACACACGCGCCAAAACCGAGCGCCCTCCGCTTTATAAAGTCATGCTTTTAAATGATGATTACACCCCTATGGAATTTGTTGTTATCGTTCTTGAGCGCTTTTTTGGGATGGATCAGACGCAGGCGTTTGAAATCATGCTGACTGTGCATAAAAAAGGCTTGGCGGTGGTCGGCGTATTTAGCCATGAAGTGGCAGAAACCAAAGTGGCGCAAGTGATGGATTTTGCCCGTCAACATCAGCATCCGTTGCAATGCACGATGGAAAAAGAGTAAAGCATCTTTTTAGACTGACAATGGTACCTAAGTGTTTGATGCGCGATTTGAATTTAGCTTAAGACAAGGCAAACTGGTTCTTCCCCAGAGCAAAAACTGTGCGGTGTTTTTTCCAAATTGCTTGGGGGATATTGCGCCACTGGCAGATCTCAAGCCGAAAATCATGCATAGGTTTAAGCCCCTCGTGGATCTATTCCAAGACCATGGGTTTGATCCTCTGCCATCTGAACCTTCTGATCTAGATGTTGCCGTTGTG
>CABXKH010000110.1 GCA_902512685.1 Paracoccaceae bacterium
AGTGGCGCAGCGCCATACCTTAACCGCGTCAGCCATTGCTTCAGGTGCGCCAGATTTAGGCACTCCCGTCCTAGCCGCTAACCAAACCCTGACAGCGTTAGGCATTTCTGCTGCTGCGCCAAGTTTGGGTGTGCCAAGTGTCAGTCAAACGCATATTCCAACAGCCTCTAACCTTGCGACAGGCGCTCCTGTTCTTGGGTCGCCAGCGTTAACGGTCAATTTGGCAATCAATGCATCTGCTATCGCGGCTGCTGCTCCAGTAGTCGGGTCGCCAAGCCTTGTTCAAAGTCACGCCCTGAATGCCAGCTCCATTGCCGCTGGTATACCATTGCTATCAAACCCAGCAGTCATTCAAGATCATGCTTTATTGGGCAGTGCAATTGCCGCTGGGACACCTTCGCTTGGGACGCCTGACATTGATCAGCGGCACAATCTTTCAACCAACGGCATTGCATCGGCTGCGACAGTCATTAGCAATGCATTTTTAACGTGTGATCATTCGCTGAGTGCCGACGATGTGGTGACGGGTGCGCCACTTGTTGGGTCGCCATCTGCAGTGATTAATTACCCAATCTCTGCCAATGACATTTCTACCTCAGCACCTGCGCTGGGCAGTCCACCCCTTGATCAGCAGCTAGGATTTTCAATTGCTGCCATTGAGGCTGGCGCACCAGTTTTAGGTCAGCCATCCTTATCCCAGCTTCACGATGTAACTGCATCCAGCATTCAAGCGGGTGCGCCCGTTGTTGCTAATTGTAACGTCGCTGAAGAAGAAACTTTTGTGATCTCTGATCTTGTAACTGGTGCGCCAATTGTAGATCAGATCACCGTTGCGCAAGAGCATAGCATTGCAGCTTTTGCACTGGTCGCAGGGTCACCTTTACTAGCATCGTCAACGGCGTCTCAGACGCATGAGTTTATCGCTTCTGGGGTCACGTTAGGCGCTCCTGCAGTGGGTTCACCGTCTGCGGAACAAGCCCATGCATTGACTGCCATAGCCATTGTTAGCGGCGCTCCTGCGGTAGCTCAGCCCGCACTGCAGCAAAGGCATGATGTATCTGGTGCAAATCTGGTGTCGGGCATTCCGTTTACGGGTCAGGCGATCCTAACGGAGATTATCAAGTATAATCTAAGCGCCGCAAATATTGTCACGCAGCCACCGCTGCTTGGCACTCCTGTCGTTAATGGCTCAGAGGCGCGGAACGTTTCAATCTCTTCGGACAGCAGAAATAAAGCTGTGCTGACTAACTCACTAAACGTTGCAGTGGTCAGCGCAAATGAACTTAATAAGGCGGCATAATATGACCTTTTTTATAAAACAAAACGACACCAGCCCGACGCTAGATGCGACCCTTAAAGATGCTAACGATGCTGCTGTTGATTTGGCGGGTGCAACGGTGCGGTTTCACATGCGCAAGGTAGGCAAGGGGGCCGCAGTTGTTGACAGTGCAGCCACCATCATAGGCGCTTCAACAGGTCAGGTCAGGTATGCTTGGTCAGCATCAGACACTGCTTTAATTGGAACCTACAATGGTGAGTTTGAAGTGACCTATTCAGACAATAGCGTTGAGACGTTTCCCAATAATGGATTTATCTCCATCGAAGTCACCGACGATCTGGCTTAACCATGTACGATACAACGGCGGGACAAAAGCTGACATACAAAATAAAAGGTGAAGGAGCCTACTGGAGTGACTAGCCACGCAAAGGATTGAAGGGCAAACTTATTCCTCTTGAGGGCGCAGCTTTTCCGCTAATTCAATCAGAGCCTCTGGGGAACCACGGTGAACAATTCTAGCAGCGCTAGGGTTATAATTGGTATAAAACTCATGCTGCAAATGTTCTGGAATATTGCCCTCGCGTGCTACCATGCCGTTGGAGTAAATACGTTCGACCCAATCGCCGTGATCAATTTCTTTGATAAGTGGCATAACTCTTTTCCTCTGTCTAAATTCTAAACAAATTTTATCAGAAAGGCACTATAGTCGATAAGTTAGATAACTTTGCCATTTTGTAAATCTTTAATTATGCTTGTGTTTCGAGAAATGACTGTCGTTATTACTTTTCTGGGTTGTCACTCGCATGTGGCCTAGTCGTTCATCGTCGATAGTCTGTCTGCTTAAAGAAGCAGGGCATTGACCTGTATTAAATGGAGATAAAAATGACTGATCTTTATACAAAAGTTGTTCTTACCATTATCGCATTAGCACTGTCGATAAACGTGTTGGTAAATTTAGAATTTGTTGGTCCAGCACTCGCAGCATCTGGTGTTCAAAAAGTCCAAATATGTGACTTTATGGATGAATGTGCAATTGTTTATAACGGTGCTTTAAAGGTTAACGTTCACGAACATGGGTATTAAGCGAACATCCGTGGGAAAGATAATAGCTATCTTGGAAAGCTAGCAAAGATTTTTTCTAAACCAACGAATACTGGACGATTAAAAGTATCGTATGCTGAAATAAATGGCGTGATAGCCCGTTCTCCTAAAGTTGCAAAGTGCATTACGTTGTTGATCACAACCCATCCTCTTAAAGAAAGCCTGTAATATCCAAGGCAAGGCCCAGTTTCATCTTCGTAGACGCGCTTTGCATTGACTTCAATTCGGAGCCAGTAAATATTTTCTTTTGCGTCATTGAATGGGTTTTGAGAAACTTTAACCCCAAATGTTCTTAGCTTTTCTTCAGCGTACTCTCTTACTTCTTTCAAATTAGTCCAGCATGCACCTGTTGCATTGTCCCCTAGTGCCACACGGACTTCCAAGTTTTTTATGTAGTCTGCCGTTATATTGTCATCCCAGAAAAATCTATCTTCTGCGGCTGCATTGGAAGCAAGCATAACTAAGAAAGAGGCAAGTTTTAAAATTCGGCACATGTTCCGACCCAGCTAAATGTTCCTAAGCCCCAGTCTATTGAAACTTGTGCGGCTGCAAATCCTAAAGTGTCTACATCCATGTGAAAATTGTAGAGCCAATCACTACACACTATGGCGGTCGCGCCTAATAAAAAACCCTCGCTAGGCGTGGTCACAAGTCCACAACTTTCTGAAGAGATTTCATGGTTAGGAAAAATTTTATTTGGTTTAGTTAACGAATAGTTTTTGCCATCTACTTTTAAAATAAAGTTAGTGGTTTTGGTTTCGCGGGTAAAACTACGGGGTATATTATTGCCACCTAATCTAAAGCCCGCCATTTGATTAGCTTCGCATAAAAAACTTTGCGCTCCAACCAAACTAGGAGCAATCAACGTTAAAATCAAAATAATGTATTTCATTCCGTCATAATTACCGACGCTTCGGCTGATTGCAATCTTTTTACTTTTCAAAACATCGGTCCCATTTGGCCAAAACCACACACACTAAAAGGACAATGCAATGCTGGCTGAACTGGCAGCGGCCAACGCCGCATATGCAACTATTTCCAAGTTCGTAAAGAACGGCAGGGAAATCTCTGATGCGCTGGCCCCGCTTAAAAACTTGGTTGGGGCAGAGGAAGAATTAAAGGCGCGTGGTAATCGCAAAAAGGACGGCCTGTTTTCTAAAGTCATGGGCAAGTCCGCTGATGACTTCGATGAGTTTTTGGCGCTGCAGCAGATAGCTGAAAAGCGCAAGGAGCTGGAAAGCATGTGCCGCCTTTATGCAAAGGCAGGTACTTGGGACAAATTCATTGCTTACGAAAGCAAAATGCGCGCCCAGCGTAAGAAAGAGGCTGAGGCAAGGCAGCGTCAGATAGCAGCGACAATCCGCTATTTATCATGGGGCTTTATAGCTTTGATTAGCGTTGG
>CABXKH010000111.1 GCA_902512685.1 Paracoccaceae bacterium
GGCTTTCATGCCCGCGGCTCGGATGTGATTATCGACATTCCCGATTGCCAGCTGGTGCATCCCGATCTGCGCGCCGCGCGCCCGGCGCTTGCCGCACTGACCACGCTTGGCGCCAGCCGCAAGGCCGAGCTTGACATCACCGTAACGCGTTTTGATCAGGGTCTTGATGTGGCCGCGCACGGCGGCAAACCGCTTGATGGCCCACTGCGCGCGGCCTTGGCGCAGCACATAGCAGAATATCACTTTACCCGCCTAAGCTGGAACGGCGAGGTGGTGGCCATGCAAACCCCGCCGCTGCAACGCTTTGGCAATGCCGCTGTCACCCCCCCGCCGGGCAGTTTTCTACAAGCGACCGAAGCAGGCGAAGCTACGCTGGTCCGCGGCGTGCAAAATGTCATTGGCAGAGCCCGCAAAGTGGTTGATCTTTTCAGCGGCTGCGGCACATTTTCATTGCCGCTTTCCCGCACTGCCGAAGTGCATGCGGTCGAGGGCGAGGCCGAAATGACCGCCGCCCTTGATGCCGGTTGGCGCCGGGCCAAGGGATTGAAAAAGCTTACCCATGAGGCGCGCGATCTCTTTCGCCGTCCGCTGCTGGTGGATGAGCTGAACCGGTATGACGCCGCCGTGATCGACCCGCCCCGCGCCGGCGCCGAGGCGCAGGTGGCCGAGCTGGCCAAAAGCACGCTGAAAACCATCGCCTATGTATCGTGCAATCCGATAAGCTTTGCCCGCGATGCCGCGCATCTCTGTGCCAATGGCTATACGCTCGGGTCTGTGCAAACCGTCGATCAGTTTCGCTGGTCAACCCATATCGAGCTAATTGCCAGCTTTACGCGCCGCGATTAATCACACATCGGGTGCAAGACGGTAAGCAATGGGCAAAACTTCCGGGCTGGTATTGCCGCTATCGGCAAGATAGCGCGGCGTTCCGATAATCTTAAAATCTTCAAGCGCCACCACCAAAGCACGCAAAGCCGAAGCCATATCCGTGCGCGCCACAAAATGCCCAAGACAGTGATGTGCGCCGCCGCCAAACCCGTGATGGCGCCGCTGTTTTGCTGTGATGTCAAACTCACGCAGCGGACCAAGCGCCGGATCCTTGGCGCTGACATGCACCAAAAGATGCAGCGTGGTGCCCTTGGCAATTTCTACACCGTCATAGACAAAGCTCTCGGTTGCCTCGCGGGTCACCCATGTGGTGGTGGGCCAGGCACGAATGGCTTCCTCGATGGCATTGGGCACCAAGGTTGGATCACATTTCAGCGCCTGCCACTGCAGCGGATAACGGTCAAAAAGCGCCATCAGAAATCCCAACTGGCTGCGCGTTGTGTCCACCCCGCCGAACATCAGGATAACGATTAAATCCAACAGCTCTTGCCGCCCGATCTTTGGAAACTTCTGCGCCGCGCCTATCAAACGGGCGGCCAGACCTTCACGGTCCTCGCCCCGCTCGGCCGAACCGATCAGCTGATCTGCCAAATGCATCAGCCGGTCACAGGCAGCGTTGACCTTATCTTCATGGGTTTTATAATTTAGCCCCATGGCCAGCCCAAGCGTACTGGCATCGCGCGCCACCGACTGCCAGCGATCCTGCGGCAGGTTCAACAGAACGCAAATCGCCTGACCCGAAAACGGCAGGGCAAAATCGGCCTGAAATTCGCATTCCCTGCGGTCTTTAAGCCCGTCGCAAAGCCTTTGGGCAATGGCGTCAAAGGCCGGCACAAGCGACAGAATAAAGCCCTCATCCAGCGCCGCGATTGCCACCTGCCGAAGCTGCTGATGCCCCGCGCCCTCTTGCGATATCACACTGCGCTGCCAAAACGCGGCAAAACTGCCACGCGCGTTTTGACTTTGCGGCCAGGCATAGCTGCCCTGCCGCAACCGGCGATCGCGCAAAAGCCGGCCCACATGATCATAGGACAGCACCGCAAGCCCCAAAGGCGTTCGCGCGCACCAATGCTGATCGCGCGCCGCAAACACCGCCCCCGACTTTGTCGAAAACCCCGGCGCGCTTAACGCGAGAAACGGCATGTTGGCCGCAGTTCCTTGATCGTTATCCTCTACCATGTCCCCCCTGTTAAGGCATCGCCACTTAACCCATATATCGTTGGGCTTATCTACGATGCACGTCAAGGTCACGCAGTACTAAATTGCTTAAAATGCACAGGCCTCAAAACGAACCACCGCTTCATAAAAAATCTTCCAGTTGCAAAAGGCAGCGCGTGAATTCACGTGCGCGGCGCTCTATCAAGGCAAGATCGCCTAGAAAATCAGCGTCGAAATTCACCTGTGCAAACAGTGGCTCTTCTTTGATATGCAATTCACATTGTGGGTTGGGGGCCTTGTCCGGTTTGCTACATGCCAAAACCGCTGCAACCTCGCCCTCTGTGTTCCAGCGGGCAAAAACATCGTTGCCTGGCCGGCGCGAGTTTTCATACTGCAGCCCTTGCCAACCACCCGGAAGCGCGCGACCGGTGAATTCATACCCCTCAGAGCTATGATAGGCTGTCCCATCTTCCTTATAAAGCAGGTCTATAGCGCGAAGCCCGCCTACAGTTCCCATTTTTGAATAGATCGGATAATAATCAACGCCATCGACTGAAATCATGAGCGTGTTGTCATTCAGCCCGCGGTCATACCTGGGCCGTCCGGAATGGATATCGATGGAAAACAACATACGATTTTCAACCGAAAATTCGCCGTCTTGCAAGACGGGTGGGAAATAATTCCCCATCTTGGGCCACCGCAATGAGTGTCTGCGCTTTGGCGCGTTCACATCGCCTTTTTGATGAAAGGTTGACACCCAAATATCACTGATCGCCGTTTGCCCATTCGGTCCCCCCCTGTAGTCGGTGCAATCCAACGGCTCGGCTTGGGCTAAACCAGCCAAATGCCCATAGATTAATGTGAAAATAGCAATAAAGCTGAATATCCTACCCATCCCACTCTCCTTTTAGGGCTCTGCCCTTTGACCACGTCAGCGTCTGGATCGACCGCGCCAAAACCTGCCGATGAATTGCCCCTGACCAAGGCTTAGGGACCAAAAATAACCGCACCCCCGACGGCAATGCCCAAAACGGCGCGCACTCTTTAAAATATATTTTTTCTTTGCAAAATACTCGCATAACGTGCAGCGTGCAATGGCATTCTATCACCCGCTTTGAACCGCGCGCTTTGCGAAAAAATCAGTACAGGCCACCCTATGTCGATCACAGATACCAAAACCCAGTATAAAACCCCCAGCAATTTTAAATCCCGCAGCAATCTGCACGCCAAATATGCAAGCCAGAACTGGCAATTATGGCTGGCCCAGCGCATCCATATCTCAGACCACAGCGATGTGCTTGATATCGGATGCGGCACCGGCGGGTTTTGGCGTGCGGCGGTTGATACCTATCCCGAAAGCCTATCGCTCACCCTGCTCGACAGCGCCGAGGCCATGCTGGATGAGGCGGTCAAAACCGTCACCTCGGCCGGGCATTACCGCGCGGTGCGCGGCGTGCTGGCCAATGCCATGCAGCTGACGTTTGAGGGCGGTCGCTTTGATGCGCTTTGCGCCATGCATATGCTCTATCACCTGCCGGACCCGGCGCAGGCCCTGGGCGAAATGCGCCGCGTGCTGCGCCCCGGCGGATGCATCGCCATCACCACAAGCGGGCGTGATAACCTGCGCGCTCTGCATGCACTGTCGGCGCAGGTCTTTGGCGGCGCAGGGGTGGATCCAGCCGCCGCAACCTTTGGGCCCTCAGATGCCGAAGCG
>CABXKH010000112.1 GCA_902512685.1 Paracoccaceae bacterium
TTATTGAATACAAACAGTTGAGTGCAATTATGAGAGTAATTTTATTAAGTTTGGCTTTAGCTATTGCTTCCTTGTCTAAGGTGTTTGCATCTCCTGAATGGTCGCGCGCTGAGCTACTTTTTGCGCAAGAACAATTGAATTCTCTTGGCTACAATGCCGGTTCACTGGATGGAATTTGGGGTAAGAAAACACAGTCGGCTTTAGCGGATTTCTTTCGTGATAATAAATTATCGACTTCAAAATTTGCAACATTCAAAAATAAATTAGAAGCTTTAGAAAATGAAAGGTTCGCGCACCTTAACGTAATTATGGACAAACGAGCCGCAATTCGTTTTGAGACTAGAATCGGTATTGGTGCACCAGAACACCGCGTAAAGAAATATGTTGGAAAGACCCGAAAAGAAGCTATTGAAATAGTCGTAAATGAACTTTCTTCATACACGGACGCATATTCACAACCACTTTGGGTTTCCGAACTAGACCCTCTGGGAGTGAAAGACGAAATCCTTCCAATTGTCTTGCCTCGCAATGAATGTAATGTCGAATGGTATCAAGATTCTCTAGAAAAGACATGGATAAAAGCTGCTCTGGAAAGTGAAGTTCCACAGTTCGATAGACTGGCTTTATTTTGGCTAGACCATTTTTCGGTTCAATTCAGCCAATATGTTGAACCACATGCTTATGCTCGCCACATGAATTTCGCGCGAACTTGGAAGGGGGAAAGCTTTACTTCAATATTACGACGAAGCTTATTTGATCCTGGTAATATTGTATTTCTAAACAATGATCGTAATCATAAAAATAAACAAAATGAAAATTTGGCGAGGGAATTCCTAGAGCTTTATTCATTGGGTGAAGGAAATTACTCAGAACAAGACATACGAGAGTTAGCGAAATTAATCACTGGATTAAGTTATAATAAAAGTACTGAGGAGTTTTGGTATAGTCCAAAACTAAAATACACACGTCCTGTAAAAATATTCGGGAAAAACATTAGCACTCTCGATGAATTCATGTCGCTCTTGGTAAGACAAGAGGCGTACGGCGACTTCATAATAAAGAAGTTTGCGAACGAGTATATCTCACATGATAATCCTTCAGCGGAATTCATTAGATCAATCAAGAAAGACCTTAAACGCTCAGACTTTGATCTAGAAAAAATATTTGAATTAATAATTAGCTCGAAAGAATTTTGGGTAGATGAGAACAAACTAAACTTAGTCAAGTCGCCTTTTGATCTCACAGTGGGAACAGCTAGAACTTTGAATAGCTCTGGCTCTATACCTTATGATTTTCGTTTTATTAAACGGGTTACAAGAGCAATGTCAAAAATGGGTCAAGATCTAACAGAGCCTCCAAACGTTGAGGGCTGGAAATCTGGTCTTGAATGGATTGAGGGAAGTCAACTTACGCTCCGAGCAGACCTGCTGTACAAGATATATTCCAAGGATGCACTGAACCCAAAAGGTATAACAAAATCGAACGCATCTCGCGCTTGGAGAAAATACCAAACAGCTTTGAATTACGAACAAAACCTGAAAGCATTTTATGAAGCTCGTGCGACCGATGAGTTGTATATTGAAACAATTGATTTTGATTTTCAGCGCAATGGGTTCAAGCCAAATGGACCAGCTTGGATGCGGTTTGTTCTGGTTGGTGCGCAGATGGACGGTCTCCCGCCTATGGATATCAGGTTCTTTTTGGACATAGCCGAAGATCCTTCTTTCGGAAACGGAATAGAATTCATTGAGCAAGAAACACACCCAAAATTATTCAATCCTAAACATTTTAAAGGAGACGGCGCTCAGCAGTTAATGCGACCGAAGCTCCCCTTAAACAGAAGCGAATCTTACAAACGTTTAAGCGATATAGAAAAAAAACGTCTTAATTTAATTCTTGAAGCTACAAAGCTAGTATTGGATGAGCATAATCGTGAGCACTTTTTACAACTCACCAACCCACGTCAATTGGGCGCTTTACAATGGTTGCTGCGATTCCACAAATTTAGAAGCATCGATGATTTTAATCGAGCAGAAAATACAAAAATAAAAATGTTCGCTACACTTGATCCTCAGGATTGGAAAAAACGCATTTTTCTGAAGTATGAAAAAAAGTTGTGCCGAATACATAAATATGTGAGCCTAGAAGTGCTGGATGGTTTCTTGAGTGCATTTTCAGAAAACGACTCACGACGTTTTAGGGTGTTTTCTGATAAAGCTAGACGAGTGAACTCACCGTTTTCTTTTAGTGAGTTACTATTGCCAGATATCGAAGTGCAGATAGATGATATTGAATTCACAAAAATACTAGTAAGTGAGGTGTACAATTTGAAATGAAACTTACAAGACGAAACTTTGTTTCCTTCATGGGTGCGTTGTCTGCTTTTTCAATCAGCCCTACCATATCATATTCAGCTACGCCAAAGGCAAAATTTTTAATTCTAATCGAACTGCAAGGGGCGAATGATGGATTGAATACGGTAATTCCGTATCGCAGAAAGCAATATTATCACCTGCGCCCTTCGATCGCTATCAACAAACGGGAGATTTTAACCGTTACTCAGAATACTGGATTTCATCCCTCATTTAAAAACTTAGCAAATTTGTATGAGTCGGGTGAATGTAAAGTTGTTGAGGGGTTAGGGTATCCTCATCCCATCCTCTCACATTTTGAAAGTATTGAGCGCTGGGAACGTGGCGGTGATGGATTACATATTCCTCGCAAAGGTTGGCTGATCGATCCGATTGAAATAATTACGAACAGAGTTCGTTATGATGCTAAAGCAATTTTCTTAGATGACGAAGGAGCGGTTTTTCACGGCGGTGACGAGGGTTATTTGGGTTCAAATGCGCTCAGACAGCGCTTCTTTGATGATTTAAGTGAATTTAACAGTCTTGAATTAAGCGCAAACGGAAATTCCTCAGGATTACTTAATACGCTTCGGAAAAAGCAAACTTCCGCAAGAACTGCATTACAACATTTGAATAGAAAATTAAAAAAAGTTCGTCAAAATATTGTAATCAGAGGAGAAGACTTAGGTAGGCAATTATCTCAAGTCTGCGGCTTGATAGAAGCCGACGTTGATATTCCAGTGTTTAAAGTTTCTATCGGTAGCTTTGATACGCACGATAACCAACCTAGAGAACACGCGCGTCTTCTTTCAAATTTGGATCATGCAATAAGCGATACTGTGAAGCTTCTCAAAACTATCGGCAAGTTTGACGACGCCATTATTATGACTTACTCCGAGTTCGGCAGAAGGGCTCGTGAGAATGGATCAAACGGAACGGACCACGGGATGGCGGCACCCCATCTAATATTAGGTGGAAAAATTAATGGCGGAATGTTTGGGAAATCACCAAACTTGGCTAATCTAGATGATGATAATCTTCTCTTCACTACAGACTATCGAAGTCTGTACAACTTGGTTCTCTCTGAGCATTTCGGCTTGAAAGAAAATCCTTTCTTGGATTACAGTTACGATCACATTATCTGATTGATTACTCCCCAAAGCTTTGAAGATTTCTCGCCATCTCAGCTGATAGCGGCAGATACTTTGCATAGAAGCGTTCAATTTGATCAACTGAAGTTCCTGCATTCTTTGCCAGATTAAAGATATTCACTTTGCCTTCACTGTTGATAATCCGCATACATATTGCGGTGTGGCGCAGTGAATAAAGCATGTGCTTTTTGCCGGTCTGAGGATCGACCTC
>CABXKH010000113.1 GCA_902512685.1 Paracoccaceae bacterium
ACCCTCCTATGAAGGCGCTGGATAGATTGGACTTTAAACCTGATGCTGTGAACGGACAGACGGTTGTCAAAGCAAGAGTCGAATTTCCAGTCATGCGCAATGCACCGCCAGATCAGATTTCATACACCGCCTCGGCTGTCATAAAAAATGCAAAAAGTGACGAAATTATTCCCAACCAAACACTGTCTGCTAAATTGGTTAATCTGCAGGTTAATAATGATACTTTGCAAATTGATACAATTGCGGAACTGCGTGGAATGTATTTTGATAGCGCTTTTCGGATGCCAATGGGCAAAAACGCAGAAAAAACCCCAGCAATTTTAAACTCAAAGTTATCAATTTCAAATGATTTGATAGAGGCATTTTCCATTCCTCTGCCACCCGGTCTGTTGAGTGGTTCAAGCCCAGCAGAGTTAACAGTTGAATTCACCAAGGGCGCCGATCTTGATTTTTTTGTGTCAAGTGATCTGGTCGGATCAACGCTTTCACTCGATCGATTAAATTGGAGCAAGTCTAAAAAAAGCCAAGTAAAGTTTGAACTTAGTGGCAGCCTAAGCGAGAATATTAAGGTAGATCGTTTCGCATTGAATGGCGCTGGGCTTGTGATGGATGCGGAGGTTGAAATAGATGATGAAAATCAACTTGAGGCCTTAACATTTTCCAAATTTGCAATTTCAGATAGGTTGAATGTCTCTGGAGTGCTGGACGCAGGTGGAAATATCAAACTTTCTGGTGGCACCGTGGATTTGCCAGCTTTTTTGGAATCCGGTGCTGAAACATCTGATGGTTCAGGTTCCAAGATAGCCTTAGATGTTACTTTGGATAAAGTTAAGATCAGCAAAAATAATGCGTTGCATCAGTTTAATGGTGAGTTCATCAATGGTGCCACATTATCCGGAGAATTTCGGGCAAACCTTAATAAGCGTGCACCGTTTAGTGCGCAGGTATCGCCAAAAAGTGGGAATGTCGAAATTAAGGCCGGATCAAACGATGCCGGGCAGTTTTTGATGGCGCTTGACGTATTAGAACGGGCTCAGGGTGGACGGTTAATTTTGACGCTGGATCAAAGAGATACCGTCGGTGAAATGGATGGGGTTTTGAGAATAACAGATATAAAATTGCAAAAGATGCCGTTACTTGCAGAACTTTTAAATGCCATCAGCATTGTTGGCCTTTTGGATCAATTAACTGGTCCCGGAGTTATCATGAATGAAATTGATGCAGTTTTTCGTATGACCAATGATCAAATAATTCTGCAAAGCGCGTCTGCTATAGGGCCGTCGATGGGCATTACGCTGGATGGATATTATAACCTAGAGAGTAAAACATTTGACATGCAGGGATTTTTCTCACCCCTATATTTGGTTAATGGAATTGGGTCTATTTTATCACGAAAAGGCGAAGGGTTCATTGGTTTCGGCTTTAATTTAAGGGGAACCACGGATAGGCCTAGGTTCAGTATCAATCCTCTTTCTACGATCACGCCAACTATCCTTCGCGATCTTTTCCGAAGACCGCCCCCAAAGCTAGAGTAAATCCCACGCATGCACTTAAGTGATTTTGACTTTGATCTGCCAGAAAAATTGATTGCAACGCGCCCTGTGTCGCCGCGTAGCGCGGCGCGGTTGCTTTGGTGTGAAGGCGCACATACACTTGATCGTAATGTCACTGATCTTGTTAATATATTGCGGCCCGGTGACCGTTTGGTTCTCAATGAAACAAAAGTTATACCAGCCCGACTGTTTGGCACGCGTCATCGCGCTGGAGCAGTGGGGGGAAGTGGTAAAGCGGCTATTGAAGTAACTTTGTTGTCTTTTACCCCCAAAGCACAGTGGACTGCGCTGGCGCGGCCTCTTCGAAAAGTCGCTATTGGCGAGCAGATTGAATTTGGCCATGGATTGAGTGCAACATTGGTTGATAAATTTGATGGTCAAGCGGCGTTATCCTTTAACCTGGTCGGTGAACATTTTGACAGGGCTTTGGCCAAGGTGGGCAAAATGCCATTACCGCCTTATATTGCAGCCAAACGACCGGCCGATGAACAGGACAAACTAGATTATCAAACCGTTTTTGCGCGCACCCAAGGCTCGGTTGCTGCGCCAACGGCCTCGCTGCATTTTGATGCTGATTTACTCACAGCACTGGCCCAAAAAGGCATCGAGTTTACCTATGTTACTCTTCATGTCGGCGCAGGCACTTTTTTGCCTGTGAAAGCCGAGCTTGTTAAAGACCACAAAATGCACTCCGAAACCGGCCATGTGTCGCCCAAGGCCTCAGCAGAAATCACTCAAACGATACAGAATGGTCGGCGTGTAATTCCGGTTGGCACAACAGCGCTACGATTGATCGAAACAGCGGCGCAAAAGAATGGCATTATCCAGCCTTGGTCCGGGGCAACGGATATATTTATTTATCCTGGCTATAAGTTCAAAATTGCAAGTGGACTGATGACGAATTTTCATCTGCCAAAATCCACGCTGCTCATGCTTGTCTCTGCCTTGATGGGGCAAACGCGGGTCAAAGAAATTTACAGTCACGCCATCAACGAAAATTATCGGTTTTTTTCTTATGGTGATGCGTCGCTTTTGATCCCTAGTGAGACGAATAAAGTAGATTAATAAATTCATTCGTCTGTAGGTAAAGCACAGATTCGTTTTTGCAATTTATATTCATTGCAAAGGAGTGAAGTTTTGATTTCTGTTTTCACCAATTCCTGGGCTCTGCTTTTTGGGATGATGCTTTTGATGGTCGGCAATGGGCTTCACGGCACTCTTTTGGGTGTTCGTGGGGAAATTGAACAATTTACCACCTTTCAAATGTCAATTGTGATGTCCGCTTATTTCGTCGGCTTTCTAGGGGCCAGCCGAATGGCTCCGGAAATGATACGCCGCGTTGGACATGTCAGAGTTTTTGCGGCTCTGGCCTCATTTATCTCTGCTGTATTGGTTCTGTTTCCTTTGATTGCTAACCCTTGGATTTGGGCGGTAGGAAGACTGATCATCGGGTTTTGCTTTTGTGGAGTTTACGTGACTGCGGAAAGCTGGCTGAATAATGCAGCCACAAATGAAAATCGAGGCCAATCATTATCTCTTTATATGATTATCCAGATGTTAGGTTTGGTTGTCGGGCAGGGTCTATTGATACTCGCAGATCCAGGCGGGTATGTTTTATTTATTGTCATATCTATCCTAGTTTCTTTGTCGTTTGCGCCAATTCTATTGTCTATTACGCCTACGCCAGCCTTTGAAACAACCAATCCAATGCAGCTAAAGAAATTGGTTTTAACTTCACCGCTTGGGTGTGTTGGAATGTTCCTGCTTGGGGGGGGTCTTTTCAGTACAATTTGGCATGGCTTCTGTTTTTGGTGCAGAGATATCACTTAGCCTTGCAGAGATATCCGCTTTTGCAGCAGCATTTTATATCGGAGCTATGTTGGTGCAATATCCTGTTGGCTGGATGTCGGATCGAATGGATCGAAGGCAACTGATTATGGGGCTGTCGGTTCTGGGAACCGGGGGGGCCTTACTTGCAATCATCGCGGGCAGCAACTTTATTGCGCTGCTACTGTCGGCTTTCCTTATTGGTGGGATGTCCAATCCGCTGTACTCATTGCTGATTGCACATACCAACGATTATTTGGATTTTGATGATATGGCCTCTGCCTCTGGCG
>CABXKH010000114.1 GCA_902512685.1 Paracoccaceae bacterium
CGTGCTTCCAAAATCTTTGAAAAAATTACCAAAAAAGGGATCATTTTGAAAAGGGCTGGCACGGGCTTCTACCACTCTTTGCGCATAGATATTCACCACTGCTGGCGCCGATTTTTTGACGAGTGGAGCAAAACTTAAAGTGATTTCAGACTGCGAAGACGGCACCTGAACATCAGCAATTGCTGCCAAAGGTGCGGCCAAAACCACAATCAAAATGAATCTTAAGCAACTCTGGACCACCGCCCCTCCTTTCTTTCTATTCCAGATATGCAGGTTTGGGATACATATGACAAGCCAGCCATGAACGCCAAAATGCAAAAACCCCCACAGAGACCTGCGAGGGTTTCATTTTAACGTTTAAAACGAGTGCTTTAATCTTCTAGCACTTCTTCCGCTGCTACGCGTGCTTTGTCACCTGCGCCCTTGGCTTCTGGGTCGCGGTCTACGAATTCAATGATAGCCATTGGCGCCATATCGCCATAGCGAAAACCGGCACGGATTATGCGCACATAGCCGCCCTGACGTTCTTTATAGCGAGGACCAAGAACATCAAACAGTTTGCTGACATATTGATCTTCTTTTAGCTGCGAGGCCGCAATACGACGGGCGTGAAGATCGCCGCGTTTGCCAAGTGTGATCAGTTTTTCGACAATCGGCCGAAGCTCTTTAGCCTTTGGCAATGTTGTCTTTATTTGCTCATGCTCAATTAATGAACCAGCCATATTCCCCCACAGGGCTTTACGGTGTTCATGGGTTCTATTGAGCCGGCGGTAACCTTTTGCGTGACGCATTTCTATCTCCTAATTTTTATTTTCTTTGTCCGGCAGCCGATGCGTGTCAGCTACTCTCCTTGGGGCGGGATTGCCCATTTTTGCACTGCGGTATGACGTCGGTATTGCGTCAGTATCGCGGTGGTGCGATTTTTCCCGACCAAAGGCACTTTGGTCGGGAAAAATTTAAAAGTTGTCTTCGAACTTTTTCGCCAGATCTTCGATGTTATCTGGCGGCCAGTCTTCAACATCCATACCAAGATGCAGACCCATTCCCGACAGCACTTCTTTGATCTCGTTCAAAGATTTGCGGCCAAAGTTGGGGGTACGAAGCATCTCTGCTTCGGTTTTTTGAATCAGATCGCCAATATAAACGATATTGTCGTTCTTGAGGCAATTGGCAGAGCGTACTGACAGCTCTAATTCGTCGACCTTTTTCAAAAGCAGCGGGTTAAACTCAAGCCCGTCATCATCATCTTGACGGCCGGCGGCTTCTGGTTCTTCGAAGTTGACGAAAATTGACAGCTGGTCCTGCAAAATGCGCGCTGCATAGGCCACCGCGTCATCGGGCGTAATCGATCCATCTGTTTCCAGCTTCATTGTCAGCTTGTCATAGTCCAAAACCTGACCTTCACGAGTTGGCTGAACGTCATAGGACACCCGCTTAACTGGTGAATAAATCGCATCAATCGGGATCAAGCCAATAGGGCTATCTTCCGGTTTGTTTTTATCCGCAGACACATATCCTTTGCCTGTATTGACGGTCAGTTCCATGTAAAGCTCTGCTCCATCGTCAAGATGGCACAATACGTGGTCCTTGTTTAATACCTCAATACCCGCGCTTTCGGAAATATCACCCGCCGTAACCACCGCAGGGCCTTTGGCGCTAACCGTTAGACGCTTTGGTCCTTCGACTTCCATCTGTAAAGCGACACCCTTAAGGTTCAAAACAATGTCGGTTACATCTTCGCCGACCCCGGCAACCGATGAAAACTCATGCAGCACGTTGTCAATCTGCACGCTGGTGACTGCTGCGCCCTGTAGGCTGCTCATCAGCACCCGGCGCAAAGCATTGCCTAGGGTTAGTCCAAATCCGCGTTCAAGCGGCTCTGCAACAACAGTTGCCTGACGGGTGGGTTCATTTCCCGGCTTCACTTCCAGCTGCGCTGGCTTGATCAATTCTGCCCAGTTCTTATGGATCATGCGTCCCTCCATTCCTGCAACTGCCCCATGTCCAAAAAGTCAGTCGCGCCCGAGGTTAAAAACACGAGTACTTGGGGGCAGAAATAAACCCTGTCCCCAATCTAAAACTTATAAATTACACCCGGCGACGCTTTGGCGGCCGGCAGCCGTTATGCGCAATAGGGGTCACATCACGTATAGATGTAATGTTAAATCCGACCGCGGCCAGAGCACGAAGGGCGCTCTCCCGGCCTGAGCCCGGACCTTGCACTTCGACCTCAAGTGTTTTTACACCGTGATCTTGTGCTTTACGACCAGCATCCTCTGCAGCCATTTGTGCGGCATAGGGCGTTGATTTACGCGACCCTTTGAACCCCATGGTGCCTGCAGACGACCATGCGATTGCGTTGCCTTGCACATCGGAAATTAGGATTTTGGTGTTGTTGAACGAAGAGTTTACATGCGCAACACCTGCTGCGATGTTCTTGGAAACTTTTTTCTTGCCTACACGGCGAGTATCTCGTGCCATAACTGATGCCCTCTCTTACTTCTTCTTGCCAGCAATTGCTCTTGCTGGGCCCTTGCGGGTGCGGGCATTTGTATGGGTGCGTTGCCCCCGAACCGGAAGATTACGACGGTGGCGCAAACCACGATAGCAACCAAGATCCATAAGGCGTTTAATGTTCATTTGAACTTCACGGCGAAGATCCCCTTCAACGGAGAAATTTGCGTCAATATGTTCGCGAACAGCGAGCACTTCTGCGTCGCTTAGCTCGTTGACCCGGCGTGCGGCATCAATATTGACAGCTTCGCAGATTTGCTTTGCTGAAGTTGAGCCAATTCCGGTGATATATGTAAGGGCGATTGGGACCCGCTTATGTGTCGGGATATTTACGCCGGCGATACGTGCCACGTGTCTTTTCCTTTTCGTTGCGGTTCCGTAGCTCCGGAACCTTTTTTCACAACAAGTGACCCTTTTGGACCGTGCCATAGAGTCAAAGCTGATCAGGTGATCATGCAACCCGATACAAGGTAATGGTTGCAATATTTGATTCTCGTCAGAGAGGCTCTGCCTAAGAGCATTTACGCGACCCGTCAAGCCCTTAGAAGTTTAATTATCCAATACTTTGGCAATCGAGGTTTGAACAGCTTCAATTGCGGCCAGCCCGTCAACCGAGCGCAGTGTGCCCTTTGCGTGATAGTACCCGATCAAAGGGGATGTTTTTTTGTAATATTCCATCAAACGCTGCCTGAGGCTGTCTTCGTTATCATCCGCCCTACGGGTAAAATCACTTTTGCCGCAACGGGTACATTTCCCGTCCGATGGTTCAGGTTTCGTCACATCATGGTAGACCTCGCCGCATCCGGAACAGGTCGACCGGCCGGTTATACGGTTGACCAAGGCATCGTCATCTACCCGCATCTCGACCACGGCTTCGAGTGTCTCGCCCACCTCTTGCAGCAGGTCCCCTAAGGCGTCAGCTTGGGCCAATGTGCGCGGAAAGCCATCAAAGATAAAACCGCCCGCGTTATCGCCGGCTAGCTTTTCATGAATGAGTCCGATCACGATCTCATCAGTGACCAAATCGCCGCGCGCCATTACCTCTGCCACGCGCTGGCCCATTTCGCTGCCGCTGGTTTTTG
>CABXKH010000115.1 GCA_902512685.1 Paracoccaceae bacterium
TGGCACCCCAGAGGGTCGGGACAGCGATGATTTGGTACAGGAGATTATGCAGGAAGTGGGGCTTGATCCGCAGATGATGCACCGCTACCCGCATGAATTTTCCGGCGGTCAGCGGCAGCGCATCGCCATTGCGCGCGCGATGATATTGCGGCCCAAGCTGGTGGTTCTGGATGAGCCGACCTCGGCGCTTGATATGACCGTGCAGGAACAGATTATCGACCTGCTGCGCGCCCTGCAGCGCCGCCATAGGCTGGCCTATCTGTTTATCAGCCATGATCTCAAAGTGGTGCGCGCCATGGCGCATTATGTTGTGGTGATGAAAGACGGTGATGTGATCGAAGAAGGTCCGGTTGCGCAAATCTTTGAAGCTCCGAAATCCGAGTATACAGCCGCGCTGATGCGCGCTGCCTTTGATCTTTAAAGCCCCGGATCATCACCAAAGGCGCGCATCACCACGCCAAAACGCCATAGGGGCTGAATTTTTTACTTGGTAATTTTGCGGGTTTGATGGTTATCTTATCCCCATTGGTTACGGCCGATCTTTTCTTTTGTGCTTGCTTCGCGCGCAGCGCGGTCAAACGTGGGAAAAGATATATTTGGGCAGTGGGGTGTCTTTTGGACCCGCCCGGCGTTCCCTAACGCTTGAAACTCCGCAGCAATGCGCACCAGATATGGTGCACTTTACCGACACCAATCCGGCGCTTCCGGATGCAACAGGAGTGAATGAATGAAACGTGTAGGCGTAATTGGATTGGGCGATATGGGCAGTGGACTGGCCAAGAACCTTATCGCCCATGGTTTTGAAACAACCGGCTTTGATCTTAGCGCCGCGCGGCTGCGCGCGTTTGCCGAGATCGGCGGACATGCAGCCCAAAGCGTGGCAGAAGTCGCGGCCAGCGCTGATGCTGTTTACGTGATGGTGATGACCGGCGATCAGGCCAAAAGCGTGATTTTAGGGCCTGAGGGTTTGGCCGCCCGAATGCCTTCGGGGGGGGGGCATCATCCTAAGCGCCACGATCAAACCAAGCGAGGCGCGCGCCATTGGCGCTGCGATGCAGGACGCCGATGTCGCGTTGATTGACAGTCCGGTTTCTGGTGGATTTCCCGGCGCCCAGTCTGGAACTTTGACAATGATGGCCGCCGGACCGAAACAGGCGCTGGACCAATATGCCGATGTGATGCAAGCGGTGTCGAAAACCATTCACCGTGTGGGCACTTCGGCAGGCGACGGTCAAACGGTCAAAGCCTGTTTGCAATCCTTGATTGGATCAATCTTTTCCGCAACCTTTGAAGCGTCGGCTTTGGCGGCAAAGGCTGGTGTAAGCGGGCAGGTACTGTTCGATGTATTTTCCAGCTCGGGGGCCGGATGCGGGGTATCAAACACAGCGCTTGAAAACATTATTGACCGCCAGTTTGAGGGCACCGGCAGCCATATCAACACGATGCATAAAGACCTAACAATTGCGCTTGATCTGGCCGAGGATCTTGGGGTGCCGATGCATACGGCCGCAACCGCAATGCAAATTTTTCATGCGGGCAAAGCCAAATACCCCACCGGGGATAACTGGGTCTGTACCCGCGTAATCGAAGACATAATCGGCGCTGAATTGCACCGCTAATTAGGAGACAAGCATATGAAACTTGGTGTTATCTGTGATGGTATTAGCCGTGATCTGGCGCATGCTATTGATATAATGGACGAATTTGATCTTGAATATGCTGAATTGCAATTTGTCGGCGATACAGAGGTGGGCGATCACAGCGCTCAGGAAATTGCCGACATTAATCAGCTTTTGCGTGATCGGGGCAAGCCTGTGTCCTGTCTGTCGCGGCATGTTTTTGCCGGAACAACCGCGCAAAACCGTCCGGGCGATGCCCTGCACAGCCAGCATATGGATGCGTTAAAGCGGGTGATCGATATGGCCCATGTGGTCGGATCCCCCTTGGTGCGGATTATGACGCAGAAAAAGGAACAAATCCTTTGGGGCAAAAACGGCGCTGAAAAATGGAATGTGGCGCATGGTGCGTGGGACACAATGGCGCCGATGATCGCCCCGGCGGTCGAGCTGGCCAAAGCCGAAGGCATAACGCTGGCTATGGAAACCGGCAACGGCACAATGGTCAATTCTAACTACACCGCGCGGAAATTAATTGATGAACTGGATGCCAAAGACACGCTCAAGGTCTTGTGGGATCCAGGCAACAACTGTTGGTGCCACGAGCGGGCTTATCCCGATGGCTACGATGAGGTGCGCGGTGGCTATCTGGGACATATTCACATCAAGGATGTCTATGTGGATACCCCGCGCGCCACGCTTGAGCTGCGCAAAATGGGCAGCGGTCAGCTGGGTCCTCTGTTTCAACCCATGGCCGATGCGCTGCGCAAAGACGGCTACCAAGATGTGATTTCGTTTGAAAGCGTCTACCATCCCGGCAATGGTGATTTTGAAGCAGGCTTTCGGGACTGCATCGGCACATTCAAGCAAATATTCGGCTAGGCTTTTGGCCGCGTGATCCAGCCGCCTCGGGTATCGGGACGGCCGGTATTGGTTTGGTGCTTACAGGACGACCTGATAACCGGCGGCCTGCATCACCCGCAGCAATTCCTGATGACCGGTTTTGGCCATCGCAAGCGGCGGATTGGCCACCGGGTCCTGTTCGGCTTCCACCACGAACCAGCCTTCATAGCCATAACTGGCAAGCCGTTTGACAATCGCCTCAAAATCCAACGTGCCATCCCCGGGAACGGTAAAGGCGCCGGCAATCACCGCATCAAGAAAGCTGGCAGTACTGCGGTCAAGCCCTGCGATCACGTCGCCGCGGATATCTTTGGTATGCACATGGTTGATACGGGCGTGATGTTTGTCGATCACCCGCAGCACATCGCCGCCGGCAAAGGCCATATGACCTGCATCAAACAAAAGCGGCAAGGCCGCGCCCGAGTTGGCCATCAGCACATCCAGCTCGGCCTCGGTTTCAATCGGGGCGGCCATATGATGATGATAACTTAGCGGCATGCCTTGGCCCGCGCACCATTCAGCAAATGCGGTCAGTTTATGCCCGTAGGCGCGGGTTTGCGCGGCGTCCAGCTTAAGCTTGGTGGAAAGCGGCGCTGTGCGGTCGCCCTGAATGGTGCCAGCGGTTTCGCCGTAAACAATACAAGGTGCCTCCATCGCTTTAAACAGCGCCATCTGTGCGCTGATGCGGTCTTTTTCCCGTTCCAGATCGCCGGTCAGCAATTCACCGGAAAACCAGCCCCCGCAGACCGATATGCCGTATTGCAAAAGTACCGGTCCCAGCACCGCCGGATCCATCGGAAAGCGGCGGCCGGTTTCCATGCCGGTATAGCCTGCCACGCTGGCTTGGCGCAGACATTCGTCGAGCGAGACATCATCGCTCAGCTCTTCTAGATCGTCGTTCCACCACCTCGATATCAGGATCACCAATAAGGTCACGCCAGTTTGCCGTGGCGCGGTTAAACCCAAACGCCTGCCGCGCTGCTTCAGCCAGCGGTAGATTTGAATCGGCAATCAGGTCCATGTCAAACCGGAGCGGCAGGTCAAACACTTTTTCG
>CABXKH010000116.1 GCA_902512685.1 Paracoccaceae bacterium
CATCGCCAATTCTCCCAATCAATAGGGCAATTGAATCAGAGAATAGGCGCCCGATCAAGGAAGAGTTTTTCAACAGAATTAGCCCATTCTTTCAGATGCTGCAAGGTTCGCTTACGTCCGCTTTGAGCGTGGAAAGTAGGGCGCAATTCTTACCGATTGGCGGGCGTGAAATTGACGTAGGCTGCCCACGGTATCGCAGCTTGCAATCTCCATTCGGCGAGCATCAGATTTTCAGCTGAATACCCCACACTTGGCTGACGATTATTTCACCACATCAATCTTGCTACGGTTAAGTGAAATCGCAATGGCTGCGATCAGCAAAAGGCCGAGTGCGACCTGGCTCCAGGATGGGGGCACACCGGCAATTGTCAGTCCGTTACGCACAATTGTCAGTGTTAAAGCGCCGATAATCGTTTTGACAACGCTACCATATCCGCCGGTCAGGGCGGTCCCTCCGAGTGCGACTGCAGCGATTGCGTCAAGCTCCATCATCATACCTGCCTGCGGTGTGGCCGCTCCGGCGCGGGCCAGGTTGATGCAGGCCGCGAGGCCCACCATCAACCCGGCGGCTGCAAACACTTTAATTTTGAAGGTCGTGACATTGATACCCACGAGGCGCAGCACTTTCTCGTTGCCGCCGACGGCGCGCAATTGCTGACCAAACACGGTTTTCTCGTAGAACGTCCACATAAGAAGCGAAACGATTGCCGCGAGGATGAAGATTGCCGGGAACTTACCTATCGAAAGCAGCCAAGGTGCCGCCACCGAAGAAATATTGCCCCCGGAAGCCCCGCTATCCGACGTGATATAGATCGATGTCCCATCAGACATGATGATGACCAGCGCGCGGACGATGATGAGCATGGCCAGCGTCGTGACAAAGGACGGGATCTTGAGAAGCGAGATAATACAGCCGTTGACCATGCCGACAAACCCGCCGGCAAGGACACCGAGGATCAGGCCGGCATCACCAAACCAAAGCATCCCAAGAGCCCCTAAGAAGGCCGAAAAGGCCAAGCTTGAGCCGATGGAGATATCAATCGACCCCGTCGTGACAATCATCAATTGCGCAAAGGCAAGCAGCAACAAAACCGGTGTTTGCTGGGCAATGAATGTCCAGTTACGTACGGACATAAAACGGTCGCCCGAGATGGTCCAAAACATCAAGATCACCAATGCGATGGCAATGAAGGGCACATAGTCACGCAGTTTCTCAACCCTCTCAGGATGCAGGAATGGTTTGGTTGTTGTGGTATCTGACATGGTGTTTCTCCTCATTCGCCCAGTGTGATGGCTTTGACGAGCCGGTCTGAAGTGATTTCGTCGCGTTTGAATTCACGCGATGTGACACCGTGGTGGGTGACGACGATACGGTCCGCCAGACGCCGCACCTGATCAAGGTTGTGACTGATCAGGATAAATGACGTGCCTTGTTGATCGCGGACATCCTCGATCAATCGTTCCACTTCGCCGGTTTCATTGGGGCCCAAGGCCGCGGTTGGTTCATCAAGAATGACAATGTCATTGCCCCAGGCGATGGCGCGGCCGATGGCGATGCTTTGCTGTTGTCCGCCCGACATCGAAGAAATGGGCTGAGACAGGTCTTGAACAGTGGTGACGTTGAGTTGCTTTAATACCTCGCGCGTCTTCGCACGCATCTTTTTTTCGTCAACAAACAGCCCCCACTTCCGGGGAATACGGCCAAGAAACAAATTATAGGGGGCAGTCATGTTGGGAACCAGCGCAAGGTCTTGATAGACGACCTCGATCCCGCAAGCCTGCATATGAGACACGCTATGATCCGCCCGTGAAACCTCGACCCCTTTGATGCAGATGCGCCCGCTATCTGGCACATGCGCACCGGACACGATTTTGGCCAGAGTCGACTTGCCAGCTCCGTTTCCGCCGACAATCGCAACAACCTCGCCGCGTTTAAGGTCAAATGACCCATCCCGCATGGCCTGTACACCACCAAAGGATTTCGTCACGTGTTCCACCGTCAAAAGTGGTGCTGTGTCCAATCCATCCATTTCCATTCTCCCTGTCACCCAGTATCGCTGGTGACTTTGTCCTGAGTTTCTCGCGCCGGCCCCAAATAGGTCTGTGAAAAAACGTCAATAAATGTGCCCTTGAGCACAGAGTCCTCGGTCAGACTGCTGAGTTCGATGCCGACCGAGCGGTACACGCTCGGAAGGACCGCCTTTTCCACTTGGCGTTTGATTGCGTTCAGAAATAGCTCTCCCAGCAAGGCATATTCATCGCCGATTACGATCAAATCGGGGTTGGCGAAATTGATGCAGTTGGTGATGCCTTGAGCTAGGTAACGAGCAACCTTGTTTACTTCTTCCGTCGCGACCGGGTCGCCATCTGCGTAGGCTTCGACCACGTCAGTAAAAGTGGCATCCTTGGTCAGGCGAGACGTCGCCCGTTCGCGAATGGCGCGCAAAAGTGCAATTCGAGAGGCAAATATTTCAAGACAACCGGTATTTCCGCATTTGCATTGTGGGCCATCAACCTTGATTGACATATGGCCCATTTCACCCGCCAGACCGAGGGCTCCTCGGTAAACTTCGCCGCCGACAACAAGCGCCGAACCTATGCCCTGACCGGCCGAGACATAAAACAGGACTTTCGCTCCGCTGGTACGCGCGGTGTGCCTCCATTCGGTGAGTGCCGCAGCCTTTGCGTCGTGGGTGGAATGCAATGGTATGTTAGGGAAACGCGCCCGAAGCTCTGGAATAAGATCAAAGCCCTGCCATTCGGGGCTTTCGGTAATCAGAATGACACGTTCATCGCGTTCAAGAAATGGCCCGGGTACGGCGATGCCAATCCCATCAATTTGCTTGAAGCCTGAGACCCGCCGCTCCATCGCTTGGACGATATTGGTGAATGCCTCGGCTGCGGATTGGCCTCTTGAAATTGGGAATTCTTCCGGCTCAACGGGTTCTCCACGCAGGTTAAAACCCGCGATTGAGAAGTTGCGTCTTTGCAGTCGTAAGCACAGGATATGCCGCCCGCTTGCGGAAAAATCGAGATTGATCGACCGCCTGCCCCGCTCCCCTTTGACAAGACCCACCTCTTCAACAATCCCGTCGTCCAGCAGAGGGCCAATGGCGCGCGTGACTGTCGCTTGGTCAAGTCCTGACACCACGCTGATGTCCTTGCGCGAACATGTCCCGAGGTCGTGAATCGCTTTCAATATGACCTGTCGATTGTGGCCCTGTACACCTTCAATCGACAATCCTTTTTGTGTCGCCCACATTGCTCGCACCCTCCAAGTTTCTAATATTTCCAGCATAATGAGGTTTGCTTGCAGGTTACAATAAATTGCTCGCCAAGATCAATCATCTGCGCGCTCGTAGAACAGAATGTCTTCGACCTGTCGCTCGTTTCTGATGGTCTGGGCGTTTGGCATATCGGTGCGATCGATCTTTTCAAGCGCTTCGCTTTGCGTCCGCCCGCTTTTCTGGTGCCGCTTTAAAAGCCTCTGGCGAAGGACTTCATCCGGTGCATCGGCAAAGATGCGCAGGGTGAACGCGTCGCCTACTGCACGCC
>CABXKH010000117.1 GCA_902512685.1 Paracoccaceae bacterium
CCCGCGCGCACCGGTCAAAAATTCAGTGACCGAAAAATCGGGGTCTACATTTTTGATCTCGACCAGTTTTTCCGCTAGAGCAGAGCCAGCCGGAACATGATCGGTGATATCGGCATCAGGGCCGCCTTCAATCACCTTTAATTCTGGTGATTTTTCGGATTGAGCGTCGTTGGTCCGGGGCTTTTCAAACCCTTCGCGTGTTCCCAAAACACTTCTCAAACGCAGCACCAAAAAGACAGCAATGCCTGCCAAAACTATTATTTCTATCATCATAGGATTCATTAAGACCTCTTGCCCACCTATGGAAATTCACAGAGTTGTCCCTTATGTAGGGGACACAAGACAACAAGTCCACAACCCCTCTGATCTTAGGAGCGTTTTCTTATGTGGTTATTCATTTTATTTGTCGCTGTGCCGATAATTGAAATTGCTCTTTTTATTCAAATCGGGGGATCCATCGGGGTTTTCCCGACCTTATTGATAGTGATATTAACAGCGGCGCTGGGAACATGGCTTGTGCGCAGTCAAGGTCTTGCAACGCTTTCTTCGCTTAAGAACCAAGTAGATAATTTTCAAAACCCAACCCAGCAGCTGGCCCATGGCGCGATGATATTATTTGCCGGGGCTTTATTGCTGACGCCCGGTTTTTTCACCGATGGTTTTGGATTTTTGCTTTTGGTTCCCAGATTCAGGGACTTTGCATTTGACTATCTGCGGGCGCGCATAACAGTGGGTTCAAATGGCAGGGCAGGGTTTGTTCATCCCAATAGCACAAAATACAATAAGCAAAACTCTTCCGGTGGGATTATCGAGGGTGAGTTCTATGAGGACACCGAGAGCAAGGATTGAGCATTTTCTTGCAACCTGATAGGTAGCGCCAAATTCTGGTATTAAAAGGAGCCTGAAATGGCCGAAGAGACCACTCAGCCTACACAGCCAACGATGAGCGTTTTAGCACAATATATCCGCGATATGTCGTTTGAAAATATCCTTGCCCAAAAGGGTGTGGGCGGCGAAGTGGCGCCAGACGTGCAAGTTGGGGTTAATCTTGATGCAAAAAAACGTGGTACTGAAGGCCAGTACGAACTGGTTATTAAACTGCGGGTCGATTCTAAATCCAAGGAAAGCAAAGATCAGCTGTTTTTACTTGAAATCGAATACGGCGGAATTTTTCAGGTGTCTGGTGTCCCAGAGGATCAATTGCACCCTTATTTGCTTATTGAATGCCCGCGCATGCTGTTTCCATTTTTACGCCGCATCGTTAGCGACATCACACGCGATGGCGGTTTCCCACCGTTGAATTTGGAAACTATAGATTTTCTATCGCTGTACAAAAACGAAATAGAGCGCCGCCGCGCGCAAGCGGAAAAAGATAAAGACGACAAGCTGTTGAATTAAGCCGGCGCCCATGGGCTTAGGCTTTGATGGCTTTACGCCAAAGCGCGTCTGGCCCCAAAGCATCGACGAATTCTGAATGTCTTGCCTTTTCTTGGTCGGTTAAGCGGCTTTTCAAAGCTGCTGGTCTTTTCAAAACAGGGCTTGTATCCGAGCGGTCTTGAGATGCTTTTTTAACGTCGATAGAGCTTTGAGACAGTCCAAAGTCCGGCTGACGTCCACCGATAAGTTCAAGATAAACCTGCGCTAAGATTTCCGAATCAAGAAGCGCTCCGTGTAGCGTTCGATCAAAACTGTTGATGCCGAAGCGTCTGCACAAAGCATCAAGCGACGCAGGCGATCCGGGGTACTTCCGCCGCGCGATCACCAATGTGTCCAGGGCCTGATCCTTTGGCAGTTGGGTGCGCTCGGCCCAGCGAAGCTCTGCGTTGATAAATTTCATATCAAAAGATGCGTTGTGAATAATCAGCTTGGCATCACCGACAAAATTCAAAAACCCATCTACAATCTCGGAAAAAACCGGTTTATCCCGTAAAAAATCATCCCCCAATCCATGCACGGCAAAAGCCTCTGCTGGCATAGCGCGCTTTGGGTTTATGTATTTGTGATAGGTTTTACCTGTTGGAAGATGGTTTTTTAATTCCACCGCCCCGATTTCAACAATGCGATCACCTTGTTCCGGATCAAGGCCTGTCGTTTCGGTATCGAGTACAACTTCACGCATTTGACCGGTTTTCCCTTATATCTTGAATTATTATTCGCACCTGTTGTTCGGCATGGTCCAATGTGTCGGTGGTCACGACATAGTCAGCCTTTTGCAATTTTTCTTTGATTGGCATTTGCCGCGCCAGAATTTGTTCAAACTGATCAGAGGTCATGGTTTTGCGCTCAAGTACCCTTTGTTTTTGCTTTGCCGCGCTGATGGATACACACACAACAGCGTCCATTAATGTATGACCGCCTGTTTCAAACAGCAACGGGATGTCAAAGACCAAAATACTGCCCGCTTCTTTATTGATAAACTCGGCCCGATCTTTCGCAACAAGCGGATGAACAATTTTCTCTAGCTGTTCAAACCCACATGGGGATTTTGCAAGCTCTTCTTTCAGCGCACTGCGCGAAACCTCTTCGTTAACGATGGCTTCAGGGAATAAAGAGCGGATTGAGTCCACGGCGCCTCCGCCCTTAGCATAAAGTCGGTGGACCGCTGCATCCGCATCCCAAATTGCACAGCCGGCTTTTTTAAAAAGTCCTGCTGTGGTGCTTTTGCCCATGCCGATGGATCCTGTTAGCCCCAACTTAAAACTCATGAGAGTAAAATATCGCGAATTTCCTGATCAACAACCGGTTTTTGGCCGAACCAGCGTTCGAAGCCCGGTATCGCCTGGTGGATTAACATGCCTAAGCCGTCAACCGCTATACATCCTTTGGAACGGGCGGATTTTATAAACTCTGTATCTATCGGTGTGTAGACAATATCTGTCACCAGTGTTTCAGGTTTTAATCCGTCCAAGGAAAGATTCAGCGCGGGTTTTCCAATCATGCCCAAAGAGGTTGTATTAACCAACGTATGTGCATGTTCAATTTCAGTGGGGGCTTTGACCCATTCCACCACGCTGACACGGCCGCCAAAATCTGACTTTATTTGATCAGCTCGGGATCGTGTTCTATTTGAAATACATACTTCTGGTGCGCCCGCTTCGATCAAAGCAGAAACAACCGCGCGCGCGGCGCCGCCAGCACCCAAAACCAAAGCAGGTCCATCTTTGGCCTGCCAGTTTGGGGCTTGCTGACGAATGTTTTCGATAAACCCATATCCATCAGTGTTATCAGCGTATATTTTCCCGTCTGGCTGAAATACAAGCGTATTTGCAGCCCCAATTAAGGCAGCCCTATCCGAGATTTGATCTGCTATGGACAGTATTTTTTCTTTGTGCGGCAATGTTACATTGGCACCGACAAATCCCATTTTAGGCATGTTGTGAAGAACTGTCTCAAGATCAACGCTCTTCACATCAACCGGAATATAATG
>CABXKH010000118.1 GCA_902512685.1 Paracoccaceae bacterium
GAACAAATCACCGGCACCACCATCAGCATGGATGGCGGCTGGACTGCGATGTGATCAATTGGCCGCTTTTGCGGCACGCGCCGCAGCCGCTTGAAACCCTAGCTGTTTAATCGCCGGATCAACTGTTGCTGTTTTGGCGCCCAAGGCACATTTTGTTCAATCTGGGATGATAGGTTCAACAACAGCTCATCCGCCCCGAACTCGGCGGCCAGATGAATGCCAATCGGCAAATCATCTGCAGTCCAATAGGTCGGCAGGGATATCGCAGGCTGCCCAGAGGCATTGAAAACGGCCGTGTAGGGCGAATAGGCAAAAACACCATCTGCCCCGTTTCGATAGTCAACAAAATCCTGATTTGTGGGCTTATACCGGCCCACTGCGGCGGGCGGCTGCGCAAGTGTGGGGCTGAGCAGCACATCAAAATGGCGAAACACATCAGCCATGGTGCGGCCAAACCCATGGATCACCCCCACGGCTTCCAAATAATCCGCAGCCAAAAGTGATCTACCATATTCAAAGGCGCCAAGTGTCACCCCATCCATTGCCCCGCTGTCTGGTTCAGAAGCGCCTATTTTTGAGCGCACCGCAAGATGCACGCCTGCGGCGACAATTTTGGTCCAGGCCCGCATCATTTTCTGGACTTCTGCGCCAATCTCGAATTCCCATGGATGAACATCATGGCCGAGGTTTTTCAAAGCATCGGCAGCCTGAGCAACCGCACGGGCACATTCTTGGTGGATTGGATTGCCTGCAAAGTCGCGATCTAGATAGAGTATTTTCAGGCGTTCCGGCTTGGCCTCTAGCGCCGCAACATGGCTGTCTTTTAAGGGCGGTGCATAATAAGGCGCGCCCAAATCCGGCCCAGCGCAGCTGTCCAAAAGCACAGCCGTATCTCTTAACGAACGGGTCAGAAACCCATCAATGGCCATGCCCGCCCAGCCCTCACCGTGAAACGGGCCATCGGGAAGCCGCGCGCGCGTTGGCTTAAAGCCCACAAGACCGCAGCACGATGCAGGTATCCGCACCGATCCGCCCCCGTCCGAACCATGGGCAACGGGCACAATTCCGGCTGCAACGGCCGCGCCCGATCCGCCGGACGAGCCACCACAGGTATGATTAGAATTCCATGGGTTGCGCGTCGGCGCCCCGTAAAAGCCTGCCTCTGTCACCGGCCCGACACCAAACTCGGGTGAGGTTGTGCGCCCGAACGGCACTAGCCCGGCCTGCCGCATCCGGTCATAGATAGATGAGTTTTGCGAAACGGTTGAGCGGGCAAAAAGCTGCGATCCACTGTTGGTATGAAAATCGACGGCTTCAGCGCCAAGATCTTTGATCAAGGTCGGAACGCCATATAATGCCGCCGCCGTGTCCGTTTTAGCCAGCAGCTTTTCACCTGTTGCCTCGTCAATATCGGACAGGGCATTGAACGCAGCATTGTGCTTTTGCGCCCGCCGCGCGGCCTCCTGTAACAGTGCCTCGGGTCGCACTTCATTCTGGCGGATTTTTTCCGCCAGAGCGACTGCGTCCAGTTCAAAAAACTCTGCTATTTCGCTGTGTTTCATCACTGGCTTCCCTCTTTGGCGCTGATGGCTTTATGCACGCAGTTTTTCGCCTTTGGGATCAAATGGCGGCTCATGCAGGATTTTGGCTTTATGTGGCTGTCCCAGCACCATGACCTCAACCTCATCCCCCGGACCGACACCTTTGACCATGGCCAGTGCCAGCGACATGCCAACGCTATAACCATAGGTGCCAGATGTTACGCGCCCAACACCTTTTCCGTCTTTGAACACCGGCTCGCCGCCTGTGGCATCCGCGTTTGAGGCATTTACTGCCGCTTCATCAAGATGCAGCAGTACCATCTGTTCGCGCGGCTCTTTGGCCAGAACCTCTTGCAAGGCGGCTTTGTTTAGGAAATCCTTGTCCAGCTTGCACAGGCGCTCCATGCCCTGCTCATGCGGCCAGTATTCGGGACTGTATTCGCGCGACCAGCTGCCATAGCCTTTTTCCACCCGCATCGACATCAAGGCGCGGCTGCCCACGGGGCCTGCGCCAAACTCTTTACCGGCCTCAAGCAAAGCCGTGTAAAGCGCTTTTTGATCGGCGGTATCGCAATGCACTTCCCAGCCCAGGTCGCCGGTAAAGGACACCCGCAGCATGGCCACATCCATCCCCGCCAAATCCACACGCTTTGAGCGCATAAAGCGGAAATCTTCGGTATTCAGCGATGTGTTGGTCAGCCGCTGCAAAATGGCGCGTGATTGCGGGCCGGCGACATTAAATCCGCAAACTGCCTCGGTCCGGCTTTCAAAGCTGATGCCATCTGGCATCGGCACCGCGTCAAAGAACCGTTTGTGATAACGCTCGGCCATGCCCGAGCCCAAAATCCAATATTCATCCTCTGCCATCAACGTGACGGTAAAGTCCCCTGCCAGACCGCCGCGCACAGAGATCAGCGGCGTCAGACAGGAGCGCCCCACTTCGGTCGGCATTTTATTGGCAAAAACCGCATCCAGCCAAGTGCGGGCGTTTTTGCCGCGCACTACATATTTGGCAAAGTTGGAAATATCGATGATACCGGCTTTTTCGCGCAGCATTTTGCATTCCCTGCCCACGGGCTCGAACCAGTTTTGGCGGGTAAAGCCATTGGTATCCTGCGCGCCCGGCGCGTCGGCAAACCACAGCGGATGTTCCCAGCCGTAGTTAAGCCCCATGACCGCGCCCATTTCTTTTTGCATCTCATAGATGGGACGCGTGCGCACCGGGCGCCCTGCGGCGCGCTCTTCGTTGGGGAAATGGATGCTAAAGCGGTGCGAATATTGATCGCCCACCCGCGATTTGGTGAATTCTTTGCCGGCCCATGCGCCAAAGCGGGCCATATCCCACGCAAACATATCGTATTTTGTTTCGCCCTCGATCATCCATTCGGCCGCCAAAAGCCCCATGCCGCCCGACTGGCTAAAGCCGGGAATAATACCGTTGCAGCAAAAATAGTTTTTCAGCTCGGGCGCAGGGCCAAACAGCACATTGCTATCCGGTGACCAAATCATCGGTCCGTTGATCACCCGTTTGATGCCAGCTTCACCCACCGCAGGCACGCGGTCAATTGCACGCATCATGTTTTCTTCGATCCGCTCAAGATCATCTTCAAACAGCTCATGGCCAAA
>CABXKH010000119.1 GCA_902512685.1 Paracoccaceae bacterium
ATGGCGCAAAAAATAGGTACAATGTCGGGATTGGCAGGATGGGCCTAGACGGTCTATGGTTACATTACGCGGTACAGCAAAGGGCGAACAGATGACTGACACCATTCGTTTTACGCTCGACGGACAAGAAGTCGAAGCCGAGCGCGGTATAACCATTTGGGAAATTGCCAATGGCCGCGGTCTGGTGATCCCGCATCTGTGCCATAAACCAGCGCCCGGTTATCGCCCCGATGGCAATTGCCGCGCCTGTATGGTCGAGATCGAGGGCGAACGCACTCTGACCGCTTCCTGCATTCGCGAACCGCAAGAGGGCATGGTGGTCAGCACCGATACCGCCCGCGCCGAAAGCGCCCGTAAAATGGTGGTTGAAATGCTGGTGGCAGATCAGCCCGAACGCGATGTGGCGCATGATAAATCTTCACATCTTTGGGATATGGCCGAGCTGAACGGCATCAGCGAAAGCCGTCTGCCAAAACTGGAAAAAGAACGCATACCGCTGCTGGATGACAGCCATGTGGCGATGAGTGTGAACCTTGATGCCTGTATTCAATGCGGGCTGTGCGTGCGCGCCTGCCGCGAAGTGCAGGTCAATGATGTGATCGGCATGTCGGGGCGCGGCCATGATGCCTATCCAACCTTTGATTTTGCCGACCCGATGGGTGATAGCAGTTGCGTTGCCTGCGGCGAATGTGTGCAGGCCTGTCCAACTGGCGCGCTGATGCCGTCCACCGTGGTTGACGAACAACAAATTGGCGACAGCGGTGATTATGACCGCGAGGTTAAAAGCATCTGTCCGTTCTGCGGCGTTGGCTGTCAAATATCGCTGAAGGTCAAGGATGATAAGGTCAAATTTGTCGAAGGCATCAACGGGCCGGCGAACGAAGGTCGGCTCTGTGTAAAAGGCCGCTTTGGCTTTGATTACATCCACCATGATCACCGTCTGACCAAACCCCTGATCCGCCGCGACGATGCGCCCGCCAAAGGGCTTAACGTGGATCCGTCAAACTGGCAGGCGTTTTTCCGCGAAGCCAGCTGGGATGAAGCGCTTGATTTTGCCGCAGATGGTTTAAGCGCTTTGCGCCGTGACAAAGGCGGCCCTTCTGTGGCCGGTTTCGGCAGCGCCAAATGCACCAATGAAGAGGCTTATCTGTTTCAAAAGATGATCCGTCAGGGCTTTGGCCATAATAATGTCGATCACTGTACAAGGCTGTGCCATGCCTCATCGGTTGCAGCATTGATGGAAAATGTCGGCTCGGCGGCGGTGACCGCCACCTTTAATGAAATCGAAAATGCCGATGTGGCAATTGTGATCGGGGCCAATCCGATCGAAAACCACCCGGTTGCGGCGACCTATTTCAAACAGTTCACCAAACGCGGTGGTAAATTGATTGTGATGGATCCGCGCGGTCAGGCGCTCAAACGCTTTGCATCGCATATGCTGCAATTCCGCCCCGGTGCGGATGTGTCGATGCTAAACGCAATCATGCATGTGATCGTCGAAGAACAGCTCTATGATCAGCAGTATATTGAAGCCTATACCGAAAACTGGGAAGCGGAAAAAGAGCATCTCAAAGATTTCGCCCCCGAGAAAATGACCGAGATATGCGGCATTGAGGCAGATGTGCTGCGCGATGTGGCGCGCACCTTTGCAGGCGCGCAGGCGGGGATGATTTTCTGGGGCATGGGCGTGTCCCAGCATATTCACGGCACGGATAATAGCCGCTGTCTGATTTCATTGGCCCTGATGACCGGACAGGTGGGGCGCCCAGGCTCTGGGCTGCATCCGCTGCGCGGCCAAAACAATGTGCAGGGGGCGTCGGACGCCGGTCTTATCCCGATGTTCCTGCCCGATTATCAACCCGTGGGTGATGATGGTGTGCGCAGCGCCTTTACCAGCGTGTGGAATTCAGGCGACTTTTCATCGCAAAAGGGCCTGACAGTGACTGAAATAATGGACGCTGTGCATGACGGAAAAATCCATGGGATGTACATCTTGGGTGAAAACCCGGCGATGTCGGACCCCGATGTTGAACACGCGCGTGATGCTTTGGCCAAATTAAACCATCTGGTGGTTCAGGATATTTTCCTCACCGAAACTGCCAATTATGCCGATGTGATCTTGCCCGCCAGCGCGTTTGCGGAAAAATCCGGCACGGTCACCAATACCAACCGGCAGGTTCAGATGGGCCGGCCAGCGGTGCCGCCCCCCGGAGAGGCGCGCGCGGATTGGTGGATTGAAGTCCAACTGGCCAAGCGGTTGGGGTTGAATTGGTCGTATGAAAGCCCGGCGGATGTGTTCGCCGAAATGAAGCTGAATATGAAGTCCTTGGACAATATCACATGGGACCGGCTGTCGGCAGAAAACGCGGTGACCTATCCGTCACTTTCCCCCGAGGACCCCGGTCAGCCGATCGTCTTTGGCGATGGCTTTCCGCGCATTGACGGGCGGGCAAAGTTTACACCGGCCAGCGTGATCGCGCCGGATGACGTGCCAGATGCCGACTACCCGATGATTTTGACCACCGGACGGCAGCTTGAGCATTGGCATACAGGGTCGATGACGCGGCGCTCGAATGTGCTTGATGCGGTTGAGCCCGAGGCAAACTGTTCGCTCAATCCCAAAACCCTGCGCCGGCTTGAAGTGGCCCCGGGCGGCCATGTACGGCTGACCACGAAACGTGGCAGCGTGGTGGTGATGGCGCGCGCCGACCGCGCCGTGGCCGAAGATATGGTGTTTTTGCCTTTTGCCTACGTGGAAGCGGCAGCCAATATTTTAACCAACTCGGCAGTAGACCCTTACGGCAAAATCCCCGAGTTCAAATTTAGCGCTGTGAAAGTGGAAAAGGTCGAAATGGGTCAGGTCGCGGCTGAGTAAAGCGCTGTGCGG
The DNA here is from genome assembly GCA_902512685.1 of Paracoccaceae bacterium. GTDB lineage: Bacteria > Pseudomonadota > Alphaproteobacteria > Rhodobacterales > Rhodobacteraceae > CABZJG01. The sequence goes on from CABXKH010000119.1 coordinate 2,888, forward strand.
CTACGATGGGTCGTTCTGCCGCTCGACCGTGAATAAAAAATCCTTGGGATGATCTTTCCAAACGATCTCATCTGGGATGCACTGCGGCCCGTTAAAAAACACGTTTGATCCGAAATACCGGTGCATCGTGGAAAGTTTTTCCATCCTGGGGGATATCATGCTTTGGTAAAATGCCATTTGTTCATTATTGTTTTTCAGCGCTGCAATTTTGT
>CABXKH010000120.1 GCA_902512685.1 Paracoccaceae bacterium
AAGGCCGCGCAGATTGGGCCGCGATTGCACGGGTCAAAGACGCGGTCAGCATCCCGGTGATTGCCAATGGTGACATTACAAATCTAAACAGTGCCAAACAGGCCTTGGCGCTGTCCGGTGCAGATGGGATCATGGTTGGTCGCGGCGCTCAGGGGCGGCCTTGGCTCTTGTCGGAATTGGCGCATGAGCTCTTTCAAGCGCCGAAGGTGGCGCGCCCTAACCTTAAAGAGTTTGGCCAATTGGTGGCCGAACATTACGACAGTATTTTACAGTTTTACGGACGTGATCTTGGGGTGCGTGTCGCGCGCAAGCATTTGGGTTGGTATATGGACGAAGCTGGCACAGCGCAGGCCCTGCGCCGGAAAATTCTGACGGCCGCATCCCCAGAGGATGTTTTTGAGGTTTTGCCCGATGCGATGGAACAGGAGCAAGCGGCATGAGCATGTCCAACCCGCTGGATGCCATTTGGAATTCATTGCCAGTGCCGGCGGTGGTGCTGGATGCTAAAGATCTAATTGTTGAAATAAACCCTGCCGCCGAAGGATTTTTCAACCTCTCGCAGCGCGCTGTGCAGGGCGAACCCTTGTGGGACCGGTTGATGGTTGATGCCCCGTTGGAGAAGAGCTTTCAACGGGCGCGGCGCAATGCGACCCCGCTCTTTGTCAACGATGTGGATGTGGGCACGGGTGATCGGGCACCACTGCAATGCAATCTTAAATTTGCACCGATAGCGGGTCATCCAGAGATGATGGTTCTGCTTATCGCCCCGCGTGAATTGGCCGGGCGTATGACCCAAACTCAAACCGTCAAGTCTGCCGCAAAGTCGGCGATCGGGATGGCCGAAATGCTGGCGCATGAAATTAAAAACCCACTTGCTGGAATCACCGGCGCTGCGCAGTTGCTGTCGATGGGGCTTGGACCCAAGGATTTAGAGCTGACTGATTTGATTGTTGCGGAAACCCGGCGGATTGTGAAACTTCTTGAGCAGGTTGAGCAATTTGGCAATCTCAAATCCTTGGAAAAAAACGAAGTCAATATTCATGATGTTCTCGACCGTGTGCGGCGCTCTGCACAGGTAGGCTTTGGTGCGCATATGAAGATCGTTGAAGATTATGATCCATCGTTGCCGGCCGTTCAGGGTGACGGCGATCAATTGCTTCAGGTGATGCTCAACTTGGTTAAAAATGCCTCAGAGGCCGCCAGTGCAACCGGTGGTACGATCCGGCTGCGCACTTATTATGAGCATTCCTTTCGTCTGCGCCGCTCGGATGGTGAAGGCAAGTCGCTGCCGCTACAGGTTGAAATTTGGGATGATGGGCCGGGGCTGCCGGACGATATCCGCGCGGATATTTTTGATCCCTTTGTGTCGGGCCGTGAAAATGGAACCGGCCTTGGGCTGGCCTTGGCCAGTAAAATTATTTCCGATCATGATGGTTGGATTTCTGTCGATTCGGTTCCCGGCAAAACCGTATTTCGTATTTCCTTGCCTGTTATGCCGCCCGATCGGGCCGATAAAGGAGATCTATAATGGATGGTACCGTCCTTGTTGCTGATGATGATCGCACAATACGCACCGTTTTGACCCAAGCCTTAACCCGCGCGGGATGCCGCGTGCATGCCACATCAAGCCTGACCACATTGATGCGCTGGGTGGAAGAAGGCAAAGGCGATGCGGTGATCACAGACGTGATGATGCCAGATGGCAATGGGTTGGAAATGTTGCCCAAAATATCCCAGGACCGGCCGGAATTGCCGGTGATCGTAATCTCGGCGCAAAATACGATTATGACCGCCATACATGCAGCAGAGGCTGAGGCCTTTGACTATTTGCCCAAACCGTTTGATTTGCCCGATCTGATGAAGCGTTGCGCCAAAGCCTTAGAGCACCGGCGCCCTGCACGGCGTCAGGTGGCCGAGCCGGACATGGGTGATGAGACACAAGAGGGGGGGGGCCTGCCGCTGATCGGCAAAACACCCGCCATGCAGGGGCTCTACCGGCTGGTGGCGCGGGTTATGAATGCCGATCTTCCGGTTCTTATTTCGGGCGAGTCGGGCACCGGAAAAACACTTATATCAAAAGTGCTGCACAATTATTCAGATCGCCGGAACCTGCCCTTTGTCACCGTCACCGAAGCGGATTTGGTGGCGCTTGATGGGCCAACCAAAATTTTGGCGCGGGCCAAGGGCGGGACGATTTTAATCGAGGAAATTAGCGATATTAACGAAGAAGGTCAGGGGCGCATTGTCCGGATGATCGACACGCCGGGGGATTTTTCGCCGCGCTTTATCGCCACCATGCAGGGCGAGGTTAGCGAAGCTGTTGATCAAGCCGCGGTGCGGCGCGATCTGTATTACCGGCTTGGCGGGGCCACGATCCAAGTGCCTTCCCTGCGCGAAAGGGTGGATGATATTCAATTGCTCTGCGATTACTTTTTAAACCGCGCCGAGCGGGATGGGGCCATCCCGCGTCTGATGTCCGAGCAAGCGGCGCAACTGTTTCGCAACTACAGCTGGCCCGGCAATGTGCGGCAACTGGAAAATGTTGTCAAACGGCTTGGGCTCACGGCAAGAGGCGTTGAGATTTCGCTCACTGAGGTTGAGCAGGCACTGGGCAACCAACCGGAAATGAACCTTAATTTGCAAAAAGGTTCAACCGACCGTTTATCAGCAGATGTCGAGCGCCACTTGCGCCGCTATTTTGATCTGCACGGCAATATTTTACCGCCGCCCGGGCTGCATGCGCGCATTCTGCGCGAGGTCGAAGCCCCCTTGATCGAAATCGCATTGGAAGCCAGTGGTGGCAATCAAGCAAAATGCGCCGATTTGCTGGGGATTAACCGCAATACTTTGCGTAAAAAAATCAATGAGCTTGACATTAAGGTCACACGTCGACGAAAACTGATGTAATCAAGCAACAGGCAGCAGGGTGCCGACCGCTTTGTCACATTGGGGAAGGCCGTGAGCAAGCCATCAAAAACCCGTGGAACACGGCCAATCTGGAGCCGGGCGCTGCAATTGCGGCGGCAAAAGCGGTTTTTAACCATTGTCAATATCGGCTTGGTTTTGCTGGGG
>CABXKH010000121.1 GCA_902512685.1 Paracoccaceae bacterium
ACTGCTGCTGTTTCAGAAATTGCTAAATTACCGCTTGTCTGGCCACCCTGAAGAACCACTAACTCACGTGGAAGGCGCTTTCTTAGATATCCAGAGGAACTAATTTGTTTTAGAACTTCCAATGACTTAGAGGCATTATCATCACTAAGTTCCTTAACATTTCTGATGCCCTCATCTTGTCCGCGACCTAAATCATCAAACGCAGCACCTTCGGGTTTCACATGTGCCAAATCGGTTCTATCCAGATAGCTAACAGCCAATTCGCGGAAGATATAATCAAGGATAGACGTGGCGTTTTTGATGCTGTCGTTTCCTTGTACCATGCCGGCAGGTTCAAACTTGGTGAAGGTGAAGGCGTCCACAAATTCTTCTAAAGGCACGCCGTATTGCAGGCCAACAGAGACTGCGATGGCGAAATTGTTCATCATGGCGCGAAAACCGGCACCCTCTTTATGCATATCGATGAAAATTTCACCGAGCGAGCCGTCAGAGTATTCGCCCGTGCGCAAATACACTTTGTGGCCCCCAACAATTGCCTTTTGAGTATATCCTTTGCGGCGCTCTGGCATCTTCTCTCTATGAGATTTGACGATTTCTTTGACGATGACTTTCTCAACAATTTTTTCGGCAAGAACAGCGGCCTTTTCCTGGGCACTGCCGCTTTCAAGAATTTCAGCGGCTTCGTCATCATCCTCAACCAATGCCGATGCCAGTGGCTGTGATAGTTTTGAGCCATCGCGATATAGTGCGTTGGCTTTGACGCCCAGCGACCAGCTCAGTTCATAGGCCTTTTGGCAATCTTCGATTGTCGCGTCGTTTGGCATGTTTATGGTTTTCGAGATGGCGCCCGAGATGAACGATTGGGCCGCAGCCATCATGTGAATGTGGCTGTTCACATTAAGATACCGTTTGCCTTTTTTGCCGCATGGATTGGCGCAATCAAAGATATGATAGTGCTCTTTGTCCAGATGCGGCGCCCCTTCTAAGGTCATCGTTCCACAAACATGATCGTTCGCGGCATCAATGTCTGCTTTGCTAAAGCCGAGATGACGCAAAAGATCAAAACTTGGGTCGTTTAGCTTTTCTTCAGGAATGCCAAGAACGCCGGTGCAGAACTCTGCGCCAAGTGTCCATTGATTGAACACAAATCTGATATCAAAAGCAGATTCTAAAGCAGCTTCGATTTTTTCAAGCTCTGCCGGACCAAACCCATGCCCGATAAGACTGGTGTGATGGATGCCTGGGGCATTGCCAAGAGAGCCATGGCCTACTGCATAAGAGATGATCTCTTCAATTTGGGCACTTCCATAACCCTGCTTTTCCAACGCCGCGGGCACTGAGCGGTTGATGATCTTGAAATATCCACCACCTGCAAGTTTTTTGAACTTAACCAATGCAAAGTCGGGCTCAATTCCAGTTGTATCACAGTCCATGACCAACCCTATCGTCCCCGTTGGCGCAATAACAGATGTCTGAGCATTTCGAAAACCATGCTTTTCGCCAGCCGAAAGCGCGTTGTTCCAACTGGATTGTGCAAGCATTACCAAATCTTGGTCTGGGCAGTTTTCACAGTCTAGCGGCACTGGCTTGATAGCCAGATCTTCATAGCCTGTAGATTTGCCTAAAGCTGCGTTGCGATGGTTGCGAATAACGCGCAGCATGTGTTCGGCATTTTTTTGATACTTTGGAAAGGGACCTAACTCACGCGCCATTTCCGCGCTTGTTGCATATGACACGCCGGTCATAATGGCCGTTAAAGCACCGCAAAGAGCGCGGCCTTCATCGCTATCATAACCAAACCCCATGTTCATCAGCAGGCCGCCAATATTTGCATAGCCAAGCCCTAATGTTCTGAAATCATAAGAGCGCTGTGCAATTTCTTTGGATGGAAACTGAGCCATAAGAACCGAAACTTCTAATGTTATGGTCCAAAGCCGTGTAGCATGGACATAATCATCGGCTTGGAACTTACCGTCTTTTAGAAAACTCAGCAAATTCATCGAGGCCAGATTACATGCGGTGTCATCTAGGAACATATACTCCGAGCACGGGTTTGATCCTCTGATCTCGCCGTCTTCTGGGCAGGTATGCCACGCATTTACGGTGTCGTGATATTGGATGCCAGGATCGGCGCAGGCCCAGGCAGCATGTCCAACATCTTCCCAAAGCTTTCTGGCTTTTATCGTTTTAGCAACTGATCCATCTGTGCGTCTAATCAGTTCCCAATCATCATCTGCCTCAACGGCTTTCAAAAACGCATCCGTGACACGTATCGAGTTGTTCGAGTTTTGACCAGAGACCGAGGCATAAGCTTCGCTATCCCAATCTGTGTCATATGTTGGAAATTCGATGCTGCTATACCCTTGCTTGGCGTAATCCAACACTCTCTTCACATAAGTTTCTGGTATTGCGACCTTTTTGGCGCCTCTTATGGCAGTTTTTAAAGATGGATTTTTGCTAGGATTTACCGAATCTTCACTGCTACCATCCCACGCGCGTATGGCCGCAAAAATCTCGTTGAGTTTTTCCTCATGCATTTTGCTGCCCGCTACGATGCTGGCAACTTTTTGCTCTTCTTTGACCTTCCAGCCTATAAAACTCTCGATATCTGGATGGTCAGCGTCGCAGATGACCATTTTTGCTGCGCGTCTGGTGGTTCCACCGGATTTAATTGCGCCCGCAGCCCGATCACCAATCTTTAAGAATCCCATAAGCCCTGAAGACTTGCCGCCACCTGACAAGGCCTCACCGTCACCGCGAAGGGAGCTAAAGTTTGTACCTGTCCCGGATCCGTATTTAAAGAGCCGCGCTTCGCGCACCCAAAGATCCATAATTCCGCCCTCGTTAACGAGATCGTCGGTCACAGATTGAATGAAACAGGCATGAGGCTGTGGGTGCTCATATGCTGATTTTGATTTTACCAGCTTTCCCGATTTGAAATCCACATAATGATGTCCCTGACTTGGGCCATCAATT
>CABXKH010000122.1 GCA_902512685.1 Paracoccaceae bacterium
CACGAAAAGAAACTTTTCGATCTCGCTTGCGAACTTGGGGCCAAACCGGTGCCACCAGTGACTAACTGACATATTCAGCAGATTCTTCATTGATTTAATTCAAATTACCTTTCGTACGAAACTTACTGTAAGTCAGTTGAAACCCACTATCAAAAAAAATCTTAATATACCTTTACAAAACTAGTTTTTTAGTTTTTTATAAATTTATGTTAGTAAGAAATCCAAATGCACGCTCCTTTTCAGCACTAGGCCATGACGCCCGGTTGTCAATTTTCAGACTACTTGTGAAAGCAGGAGAGCATGGTTTGCGGATCAGCGATATTGGAGACCAACTAAATATTGCCCCTTCAACACTTGTTCACCACCTTTCTTCATTAGTAAACGCCGGCCTCATTCTTCAAGAAAAGCAGGGGCGCGAAGTTCTGAATCGTGTAGACTATTTAGCCATGAACAACTTGGTTGAGTTTCTGACATCCGAATGTTGTGCCGGTGTTACAGTGAAATCTACGAAAGAGATCGCATGATAAGCGCGAAAAACGCGTGTTGTTTTAATCAGCTGAAATCTTGGAGGTTTTGTTATGTCTGATGTCACTCATGAGCCTTCTGAGTTTTGGATTGCAATACGCCAATTTTGGCAGGCGCAGAAAGTATGGCTCATCTCCATACTATTACTTGGCTTACTTTTTGTATTGGACCGCTCACAATTTGCCCAAAGTATAGTTTTTGTTAGTTCAGCCTTGTTTAGTACAGCACCATTTCTTGTATTGTCGATTGCTGTCGCTGCATGGGCAGGTGCCACCGGAGCCGATAATCTAATCGCTAAGGCCTTCACTGGTACACCGCTATTGATGATCGGACTGGGTGCACTTGCCGGAGGAATTTCTCCTTTTTGCTCCTGCGGAGTTATCCCATTAATTGCGGCTCTGTTGGCAATGGGTGTACCGCTCTCGGCAGTTATGGCCTTTTGGCTTGCCTCGCCAATCATGGACCCCTCCATGTTTGTTCTAACTGCGGGTATGATTAGCTTAGAGTTTGCCACGGCTAAAACGATCGCAGCTGTTGGACTTGGGGTTTTTGGCGGAACTATCGTGCATGTCTTAATGAAAAATGGAGCCTTTTCTGATCCTCTACGCGAAGGGTTTGGAAATGGTGGATGCGGCGGTGCAAAGATCCGTACGCCTAAACCTGTTATGTGGCGTTTTTGGACCGAGACTGAGCGTCGCGCAAGTTTTGGGAGTACGGCTTTGACGACGACCTTGTTTTTGGCCAAGTGGCTAACATTGGCCTTTATACTAGAAAGTTTAATGCTGGCGTGGGTACCCGCTGAGACAGTCACTGCTATGATCGGGGGGGAAAGCCTTATGCCGATTATCACAGCAACTTTGGTGGGTATTCCGGCCTATTTAAACGGCTATGCTGCCCTACCTCTGGTTGGAGGGCTTCTCCACCAAGGCATGGCACCGGGTGCGGCTATGGCTTTTCTTGTTGCGGGAGGCGTCACCTCAATCCCAGCTGCAATGGCAGTCTGGGCGTTAGCCCGACCTCAGGTCTTCGCTCTATACATCGCTTTGTCACTTTCTGGCGCCTTCCTAGTGGGAGTGCTATACCAGAATTGGAGCCTATTGTGAGACACTGGCAAACGTCTTTTATTTTGAAAAATCGCCGCCACTATGGCCGCTAATTACATGTTTTACTTTATCCACGCTTACGCAATGTTTCACCGTACCTCGGCATCTAATTGGCGTAATGGCAGAAAGCTTGTACTTACCTGAACTGCTTGAAGAGGTTCGCGGCCATGAATAACAGGACGAGCAATAGCTGGCACGCCATCATTGGCTCGTCATCGATCATGTCATTGGCTCTGCTTGGGGACGCGCTGCTCTATGCTGTTCTGCCAGCTTACGCCGAAGACTTTGGTCTGACCTTGCCTTGGGTCGGCGTTATGTTGTCTGCCAACAGGTTCGTTAGGGTCTTCGCATACGGTATCTTGGCTCGCCTCACTCAAACTGTTGGCGTCCGGCGTATGTGCATCGTTGCTACGATCACAGCAACTGCTACCACCGCGATGTATGGCTTGGGACAGGGCCCTGCCATTATTCTATTCGCCCGGGTTCTGTGGGGGCTGACCTATGCAGTTCTTGTACTCGCAACTCTGTCTTATGCAGTTGAATATCGTTCGAGAATTGGGATCCGCGTTGGTATTGGGCAAGCGGTTCAACGTCTAGGTCCCATTCTGGCACTGTTTACTGGAGCCTGGCTTGTCGGAGAGTTTGGGCCAAAAATAACTTTTCTTCTGCTTGCACTCTTAACTGCCTTTTCTTTTTTAATAGCATTCAAGTTACCCACTACCCGAGGTGATGCAATTAAGCGTGAAAGCCCACCAGCACTTGCTAAACCAAAACCGATCGATGTGATCTACTTTTTACAAGGCTATGGCGTCGACGGGGTATTTGCTATCTCAATAACTTTAATATTCGCTCGAGATGCGTCGCTGTCCGATGCGGTGATGGCTGGGAGTGCATTGCTGGCTATGCGCCACTTTGGTGAGGCGATCGCGGCACCTTTATTTGGTTGGATCGCAGATCGGTTTGGTGCGAGAAGAGTCTTCGTTATAGCTACATTTATGATGACGATAGGTTTTGGTTTGGTTGCCCTAGGCCTCACCATTCTGGGGGCACTAATCATGCTGATTTTTCGCGGTGCACTCGCTTCTCTGGGACCAGCAGTGGTTACACAGGAACTTGCACTTGGCAAAAATCCAATCGGCCCTCTTGCGCGCATGCAAGCTTGGCGGGATTTTGGGGCAGCCTGTGGCCCACTGATAACTGGCTACATGCTGACGCTTCTGTCCGCTGAAATCTTACATGCTGCAATCACCGCAGCGCTTACCGTTAGTCTTATCTATTGGCTTTATGTATCAAATAGTAAACTATGATCA
>CABXKH010000123.1 GCA_902512685.1 Paracoccaceae bacterium
ACAGCGGCTCCAATGCGGCCCGTCCAACGTGCTTTGGCCGCGCTCGGTTTTCAATCCGCCTGAACTGCGCAAAGACAGCAGCAAAGCCATCATATGGGCTGTTCCGTCCACAATCGCCGCATCCACCACAGCGCCCTGATGCGTTTGCCGCGCATTGATCAAGGCGCTGAGCATGCCGACAACCAAATACAGCGCCCCGCCGCCAATATCGCCAACAAGCGTTGGCGGCGTAAACGGAGGCTCATCTGGGTTTGAGGCGTACCATAAAGCACCGGTTAGTGAAATATAGTTCAGGTCATGACCGGCTTGCTGCGCGCGCGGTCCCGATTGCCCCCAACCGGTCATACGCCCATAAACCAGGCGGGGATTGAGGGTGCTTATATCATCAGGTCCAAGGCCAAGACGCTCCATCACACCGGGGCGAAAACCTTCGATTAATCCGTCAGCCGTCAACAATAGCTTTTGCGCAATTGCAATGTCTTCCGCAGACTTTAGGTCTAAGGCAATTGATCGCTTGCCGCGATCAAGAATATTTTCTGGCGGTTTACCGGGGGTATCTCCACCCGTTTTACGGTGAATGACAATCACCTCAGCGCCCAGATCAGCCAGCATCATTGCCGCAAAGGGCGCCGGCCCCAACGCCTCAAATTCAATAATGCGAAGTCCTGAAAGCATGTCTCACCTCGTGCAGTGTCTTCTGTTAAATTTCGGATAATCCACCGCAAGGGGCAAGCGAAAACCGCATCAGATAAACACTTCCCGCAGACAAACCTTCAAACTGAGGTCACCAGCCCCCCCGCAAATAACTGATGAAAGGGTTAGCCCCTGCAGTTAATGACCCAGAATATTCGGCACGATAGTGACCAAGGATGGCGCCATCCAAAGCAGGCCCAAACCGACCATCTGGATGAACACAAAAGGAATCACGCCACGATAGATATGGCCGGTTGTCACGGATTTTGGTGCCACGCCGCGCAAATAGAATAAGGCAAATCCGAACGGCGGGGTCAGGAACGAGGTTTGCAAGTTCACTGCGATCATAATTGTCACCCAGAGGGGATCGAAGGTCCCCCCATAAATGACCGGTCCCACAATTGGTATCACAATATATATGATCTCGAGGAAATCGAGCACAAAGCCAAGGACGAACAAAACCAGCATGACAATCAGGAACACGGTAAATTCGTTATCAAACGACCTGAGGAATTGCTGGATATAGTGTTCCCCTCCAAAGGAAATCACCACCAGATTCAAAACCTGAGATCCGATCAAAATCGCAAAAACCATTGAGGTGACTTTTGTGGTTTCGCGCACCACCGGGCTCATGACCCCGGAGCTGAAAAGCACCCAGCACGAAAACAAAAGTCCAAAGATTGCATACAGATACGCCGCATAGGCAAAAAAGAACGCAATCCATGTTTCCGCCGACACCTCTTGGGTGTTTATCCGCAAATCAAAATTAATCCCAAACAGGATCATAATAATCAACGCAAAGGTTGATTGGATCACAATTTTCCCGCTTCTGCCCTGATCATTAAGCTTGCGATAGGCTGCAAGCATGATCGCCCCTGCCGCCCCAAGCGCTGCAGCAGGCGTTGGATTGGTGATCCCGCCTAGAATTGAACCAAGCACAGCCACGATCAAAACCAAAGGTGGGAACACCACCCGGATGAGTTCGATTTGCGCCAACCGGCCGACAGCCGATCTTATCCCTAAAATCACCAAAACCACAGGCAGTGCCAAAGCAGCCCAAGCCACGCTTGAAGACGTGAGCGGTGAAATGAGCACGATATCAGCCATCAGCATCAGCACAACGCCAAGCCCGCCCAAAAGCAATGGCTGCGTGCTTTCGCGCGGCGAGGCCCCACGGGCCGCGGCTAAAGTTATCGCCGCCAGCAGTGCGATGATCAGAACTCCTGATCCGATAGGAGGGGCTGATCTAACTTTTTCATCCAGAAGAACCTGAATTTCTTCATCGCTTAACTTAACGCTTTGCTGAACGCCACCAGCTGCGTCAATGTCAACCTGCTGCTGGATCGCGGCATCCCATGCCTCTTGCCCGTGCAGCTCAATCATTGATGCCTGACACTCTGGGCTGACATTGGTACGCAGCGTTGCCTCTTCCCCGATATCAGAGAAGGTGTCCACAATCACCGACTGACTGCCGGCGACACCGGCAAAGTTAAACGCAACCGAACCGGCAATCAGCGCTGCCGGTATAAATAAAAACCATGTCAGTGCATGGCGCGCAGTTGTGCCGGTTTCATTGGCTGCACCCATGCTGACTGCAGGCGCTTTTTTGGGGTTCAAAAGAGCATAGACAAAGGCATAGGCAGCATACAGAAACGCCAGCATTATTCCCGGCAAAAGTGCCGCCTGAAACAATGATCCAACGGACACTACGGCAGGCTTGCCCAGATAGGTCAGCGCATCGGTGCAGCCTGCAGCTTGAGCGCGCGCTTCCTGTGCGGCTGAATAGAGATCGCCAGTCAAAGTTCCCAGCAGAACGATTACGATAGATGGGGGTATAATTTGCCCCAAAGTACCAGACGCGGCGATCACGCCTGTGGAAAGTTCCGGCGAATAGCCATTGCGCAACATTGTTGGCAGTGACAAGAGCCCCATGGTGACCACAGTTGCCCCGACAATGCCTGTCGAGGCTGCAAGGAACGCACCTACCACCACGACGGATACCGCAAGGCCGCCCGGAAGCGGGCCAAACACCCGCGCCATCGTGGTCAAAAGATCGTTTGCAATTTTAGATCGCTCAAGCGTGATCCCCATAAGTACAAACATCAAAACAGCCAGCAATGTTTCAATCGACTGCCCCGCTAAAACCCGTTCGTTCATACGGTTGGCAATGAACGATATCTTGCGGTTAAGCGCTGTTTGCCATCCCCCTTCAAACACCGGCTCGGCTATTCGCGGCAAATC
>CABXKH010000124.1 GCA_902512685.1 Paracoccaceae bacterium
GTTCGCTTCAATCCACGCCTCGTTTCACAATCTATTCAACTCGCAAAGGTCACTATCAACTCGCAGTACTTTCAAGCTAAACGGTGACGCTGCTCTTACAGAGCGGCGCTCTCTTATCAGCTCATAGAATTCACGCTCTCCAGGCTTCTGATGCTTGAGCCGATTTGGGTGACAGTACCTCTAAAGCAACAGAAATATATACAGTCTTGGGTCAATGCTGCTGCTTACTAGCTTGTGGGCTAGATCCCACCATAATCATGCTGGATGCCATTTGCCGCCGGAAACAGTTCCCACCGGAGTCAACAAGCTATCGTAGTTTACGACTTCACCCGTTACATCTGCCAAATCAACGCTGCCCGGGGTTTGTCGTATTACGCTAGCCTCAGGTTGAGCAGTGTTGCCCAAATGGCCGAGATCTGGTCTGCTAAGAACTTTAGCAGGTGCTATACTTGCCGCGGCAATGACATCCTTCACCGACCAACCGAGCGCTAGGAATTTGGTCATAACGTTCAGATTGTCATGTGCCGGACCGTTAATGCAAAATGCATGAATGTCTGACGAAATTACATCAGGCCTAAACCCAGCGGCATCCATTTTTCGTGCGGTATCCCACGAAAATGACCCCATACCGTGCGCGATATCAAAAATTACGCCGCGTTCCCGAGCTGCCAAAACAGCGTCTCTTACGCGGCCGTCACCATGGCAGGGTGCATTGGGGAAAGGCCGGAAGCAATGAGTTAGGACGTCTCCTTTGCGTAGACGCGCTACCAGTTCTGAATAAGATGGAGGCGGTTCGTCGATGTGCACCATTAACGGTAAGCCCGTTCGATCGGCCACATCCTGCGCCACATCCAGAGGAGCGATACCAGATGGCCCAGAAGCATGAGCGCCTATACGAACCTTTATACCAATGATAACGCCTGGGTGAGCGGTTGCTACCGCAGCGGCTTCACGTGCAGCCATTAGGCGCATATCATGGCTCTCACCGACCATAATCCTACCGCCAAAACCGTAGATCCCTGCGAAAGATACATGGAGATAAGCAAGAATACGCACCCTTGATCGCTCAATCACATGCTCTCTGAAGCCCGTGAAATTTCCTGGGCCAGCACTGCCTGCATCGACGAGTGTTGTACAAGCAGATTTATCTGCAAAGTCTTCTGGCTTAACTCCAAGAGAAGTACCGCCCCAGTAAACATGTACGTGCAGGTCGATCATGCCCGGGGTTACAATGCTTCCCTGACAATCAATAACTTGCGCCTCATCCGGTTCCGGCACGTCGAGGCCCAATATTTTGTCTTTCCCGAGGACCAGATCGGCAACCCGATCAACGCCATTCGCGGGGTCAATGACCCGGCCACCGCGTAATACAAACGACCCCGTCATAGCGGCTTATATGCGATCGCTTCGATTTCGACGGCGATATCGATCATCAATCGCGACTCCGCTGTTGAACGGGCCGGGGGTTCTGAAGGAAAATGCTTTCCGTAAGCTTCGTTGAAGGCAGCAAAATCATCCCTGTCTCTCAACCATACTGTCGTTTTGACGACATCGGCTAGCGTACACCCAGCGAGGGCTAATGCTTTAGCTACATTTGCCAGTACTTGATCAGTTTCAGGTCCGATCCCTCCCGGAACGACAGCCCCATCCTCAACCACTGGCACCTGACCAGAGACAAAAACGAAATCCCCAGCACGTACAGCGGGCGACAGCGGCACATGAGAGGAGCCTAAGGTTTGCTTTTTAGTCATTTTAGAGCCTTCCTATTTTTTTGGGTGGTTTCCGAGGGTTTGACCTGAATACAACACAAGCCATTCATTTCAGGATAAAGTAACGCAGCCTCGTGCGGCCACGATCTCTTCACTTTCTATTTTTTTGCCACGCAACAGGGTGATGCGATCCATCATGTTAGTTACGACACAGGCATGATTGGGAATGATGCGCACACGCTGGCCCACGGATAGTTTGTGGGGCGCTTTAGAAAGCATTATTCCATGCTCTTCTGATAAGGCGTGAACCGTTAGATTAGGATGGTCGACGGCGTAACCATAGCCATCCATACCCAACAAATCAGAAGTTAGAACTTTTGAGCCTGCATCAATGATCGCCCGTGTTTCAGTGGGTGTTGAAATAACAGTAGCGAGAACGGTGAGCGCACAATCATCCCACGCGGCAGTTCCTCTAGTGACAAGTGATCGATCGTTGTAAATGTATGTTCCTGGACGATACTCAGTTGCGATGGGCACCTGATCCGCCTTCCATATACCGGGAGTATCACCGGTAGATATTGTATCAACTCGAAGCCCGACGTTGAGGCAAGCGCGCTGGGCATCTGTTAGCCACTTTTGGACTTCTTTTTCCTTGTCAGTCGGGGGATAGGTCATCAAGCCGCCAAACATTAGCCCAGTTGTTTTGTTGATGCGCTGTGCGATCTCGCAAGCTGCTTCAGGCGTTTGGACACCGCATCGTAGCGCACCGGTGTCACACTCCACAAGAACCCTTAGTGGACCTGTGTTGGAAAAAGCTGCTGATAAACCTTCGATGACCGTGTGGTTGTCTGCGACCACTGTTAATTTAATTCTACTAGCCAAACGATTTAATCGATCGAGCTTTGATGCGCTTAGAATATTGTAGGTTATGAGAATGTCATCTAGACCAGCGTTTGCCATTACCTCTACTTCACTGATCTTCTGGCATGTTATGCCCACAGCACCTGCTTTGATTTGTGCCTTTGCGAGACGCGGTAACTTGTGAGTTTTAATGTGAGGTCTAACGGTTAATCGTGCTTTATTTGCAAAGCTCTGAAACCGATCAACATTCCGTTCCGCAATATCTAAATCAATTAGGACGGATGGCGTGTCGAGTGTAGCAAACATAGCTGAGGGCTGATTGTCCAACATCCAAAACTCTTTCAATTTTCGTCATGCA
>CABXKH010000125.1 GCA_902512685.1 Paracoccaceae bacterium
AGCAAAAAGTCACCCAGCGACATGAGGCCATTGCCCAGCAGAGATACGCTAGTGAAAAACGCCGCGGATAGGCGGGATTAGGGCGTTCGGCGCCACAGCTTGGTGGCCAGCCAATCCCAGATATTTGTGAAACGATCCAGCCAAGGCTCTAGCGCCCGGATCAATCCGGGCGCTGCGAAACCGCACCCAGCGCACCCGTAAAGCCCAAAATGCTCCGGCCAGCAAGATCAGCAAAACACCGTTAAACCAGGGGATAATCCGCTCATCGGGGCCGGTGGCGGGTCGCACAGATGTTGCGTTGGGATAAATCGACAAAAACTCATTGCGCCAACCGTAATGCCGGATTACCGCCCATTGGGTTGCGCCATCGTCTTGTGTACCGATCAAATCCGAGGCGCGCGCTTGTAGGTTTGCCGTATTGAATTTGAAATAGGGCGGCCAGCCCCATCCCGTGTCTTCGTTGCGATAGATCATCGGATTTTCATTGGTTTGAAATGTTTCGATGAAAAACACATCCCTATTCACCGGTGCGGTTGCATTTCCGCTATCACCACTGGCCCAGAACCAGCTGTTCGAGCCGAAATCAATACGTTTTTCATAAGTATTGGTTATTCTGACAATATCATGCTGCGGCAGGGTGTAATGTAAAAGCCCCAAAACCAGCAGCGCTAAAACCAACCGTATGGCCCAATTAAAATAAGTCATCTAATGTCCCCAAAGATACATCCCTTTGGGCCGATATAGGTATTCAAAGGGCAAGTTGCATTAGGCCGCGAAATATTTTTGTGGCCGCGGCAGCAAAGCGGTGCGGGCCAGAAAACGCTGTGGCCCGCACCGGAAACTTTAGCCGATCACATTAAACTCAGGCCCGTAAGGATAGCCCGTGATATTTTCATTACCGGTTTCGGTAATCACCAAAATATCATGTTCGCGGTATCCACCTGCTCCGGCATGGCCTTGGCCAATGGTCAACATCGGCTCCATCGAAATGACCATCCCCGGCCTCAGCACCGTGTCGATATCTTCGCGCAGCTCAAGCCCCGCCTCACGGCCATAGTAATGCGATAGCACCCCAAAAGAATGCCCATAGCCAAAGGTGCGGTACTGCAGCAGATCACGCTCGGCAAAAAAATGATTGATCTTTTCAGTCACCTCAGCGCAGCTGGCGCCGGGCTGCAAAAGTGCCATGCCGTATTCATGCGCTGCAACATTGGCCTGCCAGATGGCAAGGCTTGCGGTATCAACCTCACCAACAAACATTGTCCGCTCAAGCGCAGTGTAATAGCCTGAAATCATCGGAAAGGTGTTCAGCGATAAAATATCGCCGTGCTGCAAGCGCCGGCTGGTGACCGGATTATGCGCGCCGTCGGTATTAAGGCCCGATTGAAACCACACCCAGGTATCGCGGTATTCGGCATCGGGAAAGGCCTCGGCAATGGCCGTTTCCATAGCGTCGCGGCCCTGCATGGCAATGTCGATTTCGCGCGCGCCTTCGGCCACCGCATCGCGAATGGCATAGCCGCCAATATCAGCAACCCGCGCACCGGCGCGGATCAGGTCAATCTCAGCCGCAGATTTGAACATCCGCTGGCGCATCACTGCCTGCGCGATGTCGATTTTGGCCGATGGGCTTAGAAAAGCCTCGAGCTTGTCGCTTAACGCGAGGCTCAGGTGGTCGCCTTCATAGCCGATGGCTTTGCCCGGGCCTGTGACCGACAATATAGCGCGCCAGAAATTGTCGCGCTGCCAGTCGGTATAGGTGATATTGTCACCATGGCATCGGCGCCAGGGTTGGCCGGCATCAATACCCGCCGAGATGGTGACATCTTCGCTGGCGGTAACCACCAACGCATAGGGGCGCCCAAAGGCGCAGTATAAAAACCCCGAATAATACGCGATGCTTTGCATCGAGGTAAAAACCGCGGCCTCGACCCCGATCTGAGCCATAATAGCGCGCAGCCCGGCAAGACGGGATTTATATTCAGTCTGAGAAAACGGCAATTTGGCCTTTTCCCCATTGTGGAAACGATACATTTCTGGACGTGCAGTCATTTTTTTGACCCTCCATTGACACGTTGCAAAAGAAGGTCCCGGCGTTCAGGACTGAGAAGAATAGGCGCGCCGGTATTGCGAAAAACCAACGGGGCGACGCCATCGCCCTAGCCTGCGCTGTCTTAAGCCTGAAAGGCGCGCAAACGCAAGGCAAAATCCGCGTAAGAGCATTGCGATTTACCATTCTTGCGCGCGCGCCCTAACCGGTTTAGACAGGGGCGCAGATACCCATGGCCTGCCGCCAAAAAATAGCAGCCACAGCTCTGGCACACAGGAGATGCGCCCTATGGTCCTTGATCGTTCAATAAAAATCGCCCCCTCGATCCTTTCGGCAGATTTTGCTAATTTCGGCCAAGAAATCGAGGCCATCGAAGCACAGGGATGTGACTGGGTCCATGTGGATGTAATGGACGGCCATTTCGTGCCAAACCTGACTTTTGGGCCGCCGCTTTGTGCAGCTATTCGAAAACATATCACCACGGTGATGGATGTGCATTTGATGATCGCGCCGGTCGATCCCTATATTCAGGCCTATGCCGATGCCGGCGCGGATATCATCACCGCCCATATCGAAGCCGGCCCGCATAGCCACCGCACCATGCAAGCCATTCGGGCCGCCGGATGCAAGGCGGGAATTGCGCTGAACCCATCCACACCGGCAGAAAGCATTGAATACCTGCTGGATATGGTTGATCTGGTTTGTGTGATGACCGTGAACCCGGGCTTTGGCGGGCAAAAGTTTATCCACTCACAAGTGGAAAAAACCCGTAAACTTCGGGCGATGATCGGGGACAGACCCATTCATATTGAAATTGATGGCGGCATCACCCCAGAAACAGCCCCTTTG
>CABXKH010000126.1 GCA_902512685.1 Paracoccaceae bacterium
ATGTGCCCACCGAGGTGGCCACAGCCCAAACAATTGTTTTTGGCGAGGTTCGCGGCAAGCGGTTGCCGGTCGAAATTGTATCGCTGCCCTTTACCGCAGCAAACTTTAAACGTTGATCAACAGGAGAGTTAAAAATGAAATTCACAGAAGAGCATGAATGGCTGCGCATCGAAGACGATCTGGTGGTGGTTGGAATTACCGAACATGCCAGCACCCAGTTGGGCGATATTGTTTTTGTCGAACTGCCCGAAGAGGGCGATACGGTTTCCAAAGACGATGAGGTTGTGGTGATCGAAAGTGTCAAGGCCGCCTCGGACATTCTATCCCCGCTGGATGGTGAGATCACCGAAATAAACCCTGCACTTGAGGATGAACCATCCAAGGTCAATGAAGACCCGATGGGCGCCGGTTGGTTTTTTAAAATCCGCCCCAGCGATCTAAGCCAGATGGACGATTATATGGATGAAGCGGCCTATAACAAGCTGATCAGCTAGGGCGCTCAATCATGGCCTCAGATATGGGGCCCATCGCAACTAAATTTCTATGTACCCCTGAACTTTTAACAGGAGCCTGATATGCCGTTTACCCCAACCGATTATCTGCCTTATGATTTTGCCAATCGTCGCCATATTGGTCCGTCGCCGAGCGAAATGGACACCATGCTGACCACTGTTGGCAGCAGCAGTCTTGAGGATTTGATGGATGATACATTGCCGCCCTCGATCCGGCAGAAAAAGCCGCTGGATTTTGGCAAGCCTAAATCCGAACGCGAGCTGTTGTATCATATGCGCGTGACAGCGGCCAAAAACCAGGTGCTGACCAGCCTGATCGGGCAAGGCTATCATGGCACAGTGACGCCGCCGGTTATCCAGCGCAACATCCTGGAAAATCCAGCCTGGTACACCGCCTATACACCGTATCAGCCGGAAATCAGTCAGGGGCGACTTGAGGCACTACTGAACTATCAAACTATGATATCCGATCTGACAGGGCTGGAAATTGCCAATGCGTCCTTGCTGGATGAAGCCACCGCCTGCGCCGAAGCAATGACCATGGCCCAGCGCGTGGCCAAATCAAAAGCCAAAGGGTTTTTTGTTGATCAAAACTGCCACCCGCAAAACATCGCGGTGATGCAAACCCGGGCAAAACCGCTGGGCATTGAGATAATTATTGATGCGCCGGAAAACTTAAAGGCCGATGAGGTTTTCGGGGCGATTTTCCAATATCCCGGCACCTATGGCTATGTGCGTGATTTCACCGATGCAATGGCGGCGCTGCATGCGGTAAAAGCCATTGGGATTGTCTGCGCCGATCCTTTGGCGCTGACCTTGCTCAAAGAGCCGGGCGCAATGGATGCAGACATCGCCGTGGGCAGCACCCAGCGCTTTGGCGTCCCTGTGGGTTATGGCGGACCGCACGCGGCCTATATGGCCAGCAAAGACGCATTCAAACGATCCATGCCGGGCCGCATTGTTGGCGTATCCATTGATGCCAAGGGCAATAAAGCCTACCGCCTGGCGCTGCAAACCCGCGAGCAGCATATTCGCCGCGAAAAGGCCACCTCAAACGTTTGCACCGCGCAGGCTTTGCTGGCGGTGATGGCCTCATTTTATGCGGTTTTTCACGGGCCCGAGGGCCTAAAAGCCATTGCCCAGCGCATCCACCGAAAAACTGTGAGGCTGGCCAAAGGGCTGGAAGAGGCCGGATTTAAAATCGAGCCTGACGCCTTTTTTGATACCATTACGGTTGATGTCGGTCTGCTGCAAAACGCGGTGATGCAAGCCGCAGTCAAAGAAAAGATCAACCTGCGTGCTGTGGGGAAAACAAAGGTTGGTATAACCTTGGATGAGCGCAGCCGCCGCTCGACCACAGAAGCGGTTTGGCGCGCCTTTGGCATCACCCGCTCGGATGATAATCTCGCCCCCGATTACCGGGTGCCGCCAGCGCTACACCGGCGCACATCCTATCTCAATCATGATGTGTTCCATATGAACCGGGCAGAAACCGAAATGATGCGCTATATGCGGCGGCTTGCAGATCGCGATCTGGCACTGGATCGGGCGATGATCCCGCTGGGCTCTTGCACCATGAAGCTCAACTCAGCGGCCGAAATGATGCCGGTCAGCTGGCGTGAGTTTTCGCTTTTGCATCCCTTTGCGCCCAAAGATCAGGCGCTGGGCTATGAAGAAATGATTTCCGATTTATCACAGAAGCTATGTGACATCACAGGGTATGACGCCATTTCAATGCAGCCAAATTCCGGCGCACAGGGCGAATATGCCGGTCTGCTGACCATCGCGGAATATCACGCGGCCCGCGGTGAAGGTCATCGCAATGTCTGCCTCATTCCCACCTCGGCCCATGGCACCAATCCGGCCAGCGCGCAGATGGTCGGCTGGCAGGTTGTGGCGGTCACTTCAGCCGATAATGGCGATATTGATCTTGAGGACTTTCGCGCCAAAGCCGAGCAATACGCCGCCGAACTGGCCGGCTGCATGATCACCTATCCCTCAACCCACGGCGTATTTGAAGAAACCGTGCATGAGGTCTGCGAGATCGTTCATAAGTTTGGCGGTCAGGTCTATATCGACGGGGCCAATATGAATGCGATGGTCGGGCTTTCACGCCCCGGTGATCTGGGCGGGGATGTCAGCCACCTCAACCTGCATAAGACCTTTTGCATTCCGCATGGCGGCGGCGGCCCCGGCATGGGCCCGATTGGCGTCAAATCACATCTTGTGCCGCATCTTCCCGGGCATCCGGAAACCGGCGGCAGCACCGGGCCGGTATCTTCGGCGCCTTTTGGCTCGCCCTCGCTACTGCCGATCAGCTGGGCC
>CABXKH010000127.1 GCA_902512685.1 Paracoccaceae bacterium
TCCTTTTTGACCCAATTTGAGTTCCCTTTTTAAATTACCAATATGTAAATAGAGAAGATTAAGCTACACAATCCTGTTAGAAATTTAATAATGTCCGTGCATGGCTGAATAAATACCTAGAGAGCCGACAAAAATTAAACTTAATGCCCAAACCAGGTCTAAATTGAACCAACTTTTTGCAATAAATTTCAACCCAAACCAAAAATATACGAATACAGCAACGGCAGCTCCTGCAGCCGTCATCGCCAAGGTGTGAACAATAGAAACCAAAAATGCCATGGAAATATCACTGGACATCAGCTGGCGTGCAGCCTCATGGCCTCCATCTAAAACCGTGTCCGTTTTTATAGTGTTACAAATCCCCAAATAAATGGGTAACAACATCAAGCCTGCTCCATGAGCCATAGCAGCTAAAAATGACCAAAGCCCCAATTTAGCAGGGTGTACTCTGGCAAGATATCTCGGATGCTTGCGATTTATCAGCAGATAAGCACCCATAGCCAAAACAATTACACCGGCGCCTACGCGAAGCTGTTTTTCCCAATCAATAAGCCAGATGACTATTGAAAACGGCAGTAATATCGTAATCATTGCCACGAAGTGCCCAAGCGACAAGATAGCGAGCGCTTTTGGCATGGCTAAGGTTTTACTTTCCATTAATCCTGCTGAGCACTCTGGTGTAGGTCTGGTGTAGGTCTAGTTTTAGATGGCGCTTTGGCCTAGAGGCTATTGTGCTTGCATAAGTCCTGAATTTATTACAAGGCTTCATCGATATCGCTTTAGGTTTATCTTTTGTCATCCAACGCTAAGTCCATATTATTCATGTTAGGAGCCGTATTTTTGTTCACGGCGATGGATGCAATTGCCAAACAGCTGACACGCGAGGTTGGTCTGATACAGACAATTTGGGTGCGTTACACGGGTCAAGCTTTACTGGTATTTTTGATTGTTTTGCCAAAACTTCCAGATGTAGCTAAGTCGCATTATCCCAAACTTCAGATATTGCGCTCTGTCGTTTTAATGGCAGCCACCTGTTTATTCTTTTTGAGTATTTCCAAGATTGGATTGGCTGAAGCAACAGCCATTATGGACATTAACCCTGTCTTAATCACTTTGGGGGCCTTTTTGTTTTTGGGTGAGAAGATTGGTCCTAGACGGATCTTGGGTATTATTGTGTCTATGGTCGGTGCTTTAATAATTATTCGCCCAGGCACTGATGTATTTACAATCTACGCAGTTCTACCTCTCATCGCAGCAGTTTGTTACACGACATATAATCTGACCACTCGTTTCGTGGGAAATCGGGAAAGCCCTTGGACTTCTCTGCTGTATAGCGCCTTATGTGGAGCAGTGGTTTTTAGCTGTATAGTTCCCTTCTTTTGGCAACCAGTCAGCTTGTTTGCTGCTGGGTTGATGGTTTTACTAAGCCTGTGTGGGACGTTCTCTCAACTGATGCTTATAAAAGCACTTGCGATTGGTGAGGCCAGTTTACTGGCTCCATTTGCTTATATAGGTTTAATTTATGCCACCATTTGGGGATTTATATTCTTTGGAGAATTTCCAGATGAGTGGTCTATTGTTGGGGCCATCATCATCGCGATTTCCGGTTTTTATGTTTGGTATAGAGATACATTTGGTAGCAAGTCAGAAGCCAAACGCGCGAAATAAGTATAACTCACCACGCCTTTTCCATGTGCTCCCGCATGACCCCCAGGGCATAGCCCGAGCCGTAGTTGGCTGCCACCGTGTTGGCCCCATGCCCCAGGATGGCCATCGATACCGCCTCAGGGCATCCCGTGTTCCTCAGCTTGTCCTTCATGCGATGTCTTAGGGAGTGCATCGTCAGCTTCTTATCTGTGATGGCCCTGCGTAAGCGCTTCATGAGCATCTGCGAGCAGTTATCCATACCCCTATCCTTGGCATAGCGCTCAAAGAGCGGCTCTTGCGGTGCTTTACCCTTCATGAACTCAATCAACAGCGCAGCAGCTTCCGGCGAGAGGGGCACAGAGCGCTCAGAGGTTTTGTTCTTTAATCGTCGCCATGGTGTAGGGGTTATTTGAAGTGCCCCCTGCTCTATGTCGCAGTCTTGTACTCTAAGCCCTGCCACCTCAGCAATGCGCGCTCCAGTGTCCCTCAGCGTGACATATAGCGCCCAAGCGATGTCACTGTCTTGCATGGCTGGCTCTAACAGGTTGATATCGTCATCGCTTAAAGGAAGCCTGTCTACCTTTGAAGGCCCAGCCCCTTTAATGAGCAGTCCAGCGAAGGGACTGGTTGCCTCAAGCCCGTTCTCTTTGATGTACCAGTTATATGCAGCATTCAGGGTGTTCTTGTATCTGGCCACCGAGTTGGGAGACATTCTTTTGGCCAGGTTATCTCTGTAAGCATTCGCATCCTGCCGCGTAATGTTTTGAATAGGCTGCTTGCTCACCTTGTATTCGCCCAGCGCCTCAATCAAATCGCTCTTACATTTTGCAACACGTACTTTAAGCCTGTGGTCCGTTGCTGAATATCCGGTCTGCTTAAACTCAACGTAACCATCCAACACATCTGCAAAGCTATCGGACCTCTTTGGAAGAACCGCTCCATGAAGCAGGGCCAGTGTCTTCTTGGGGTATTGGCCGTCTAGCTTATCGGCAAGATCCATAAGCGCAAATTCAAGGGTATCATCAACCGCCCCCACCTCAAGTCGCTGCGCTGCCTCTGTGCCATACTCCTGTGTCACCAGATGCAGGATTGTTGCTCGATGGTCTTTTTTCCGAATGAGCTCTTGAGCTTTGCTCTGACCCTCGAGGGCAGTTTCAAGAACCTGTTCAATCTCAGCGTGAGCAGCAGG
>CABXKH010000128.1 GCA_902512685.1 Paracoccaceae bacterium
GATCAGACGTACCTTTTCGCCATCTGGCAAATCTGTCCAAAGCTCTTTTCCAAGCCGGCCTTGATTGCCGGCTATAACCCCGCTCGCAGCGGCAAGGATATGCGGTGTCGAGCGATAGTTTTGCTCTAGCCGAACAACTTTTGCGCCTGGAAAGTCCTTTTCAAAGCGTAGAATATTACCAACCTCTGCGCCGCGCCAGCCATAGATGGACTGGTCATCATCCCCAACGCAGCAGATATTTTTATGCCCGCCAGCAAGCAGTCTTAGCCACATGTACTGCGCCACATTGGTGTCTTGGTATTCGTCAACCAGAATATATTTGAACCAGCGCTGATATTGCTCAAGTACATCCGGGTGGTTTTGAAAAATCGTGACCATCAACAAAAGCAGATCGCCGAAATCTACAGCATTCAAGTCCCGAAGGCGGTTTTGATACTGTGCATAAATTTCAGTGCCGCGATTGTTGTAAGCACCGGCTTCTGCGCTTGGCACTTTTTCCGGCATCCAAGCGCGGTTTTTCCAATTGTCAATAATTCCGGCAAGCTGCCGCGCAGGCCAGCGTTTTTCATCAATGTTTGCCGCAGAAACCAGCTGTTTTAATAGCCGCAATTGATCATCTGTGTCTAAAATTGTGAAATTGCTCTTCAGACCGACCAGTTTTGCATGGCGGCGCAACAGTTTGACACAAATCGAATGAAAGGTTCCCATCCAAGGCAATCCCTCGACCGCCTGCCCCAGTAAATCCCCAACCCGCGTTTTCATCTCGCGCGCGGCTTTGTTGGTAAAGGTCACGGATAGGATTTCATTGGGCCGCGCCTTGCCGGTGTTAAGCAGGTGAACGACGCGGCAGGTCAGCGCCTTGGTTTTTCCAGTTCCCGCTCCGGCCAACATTAGAACGGGACCCTCTAGGGTTTCGACCGCTTCACGCTGGGCTGGATTTAGCTGATCCAGATAGGGTTGCGGGCGCGCAGCAATCGCGCGCGCCGACAGGGATGCGCCTTCAAATGCGTCCATTTCATCAAAACTGCTCATGGAGGCAAACTAGCGCGGAGAATAATGAATGAAAAGAGATGTTCAGCATATGTTCTAATTTTTTTGCCCCGTTGCATCACTAAAAAAAGACGATTGCGGTGAATTCAGCCGTCGCTGGTGATGATTTAAAGCTGATGGACAGATAAAAGCGCATGCCCTGCTAAGTGTGTTAAGTTCTGGACAAATATCAATAAACTGGGGCAAATGCTCACATGACTCTCGAATACAAATATCCGGCTGTTGAATTTTTAAAACCCAAGGCGCGGCGGCGCATTCCGCATTTTGTTTGGGAATATCTGGACAGTGGAACCGGCGCTGAGGTCACACACAAACGCAACAGGACAATCTTTGAAGACATCAAGATGATGCCTTCAATCCTGCATGGCCCGATTGAACCGGACACGCGCAAAACACTGCTGGGCAAGACTTATGATCTGCCTTTTGGGGTGGCCCCTGTTGGAATGTCCGGACTGGTTTGGCCAGACGCAGAGAGTTTATTGGCAAAAAATGCCGGTGATGCCAACATACCCTATTGCCTATCTACCGTGGCCTGCCAGACACCTGAGCAAGTTGGACCACACACCAAGGGCAATGGGTGGTTTCAACTTTATCCGCCGCGCGATCCGGACATTCGCCGCGACATGCTGCGCCGCGTGAAAGAGGCCGGTTTTGAAACTTTGGTTTTGACCGTCGACTTGCCAGAGGCCAGCCGCCGCGAACGTCAAGCCAGAGGCGGCATCACACATCCGCCGGTTTTGACAGCGAGATTACTGGCGCAAATTGCCCGCCGCCCTGCTTGGGCCATTGCAACCGCCCTTCATGGACGACCAGAGATGCCTTTTGTCAGCCAATATGGCGATGCAAGTCGCGGGTTGCCGATCACCGAACACATTGGCTATCAGCTGCGCACCTCCCCGGATATGGAGTATGTGAACTGGCTTCGTGATCATTGGCAGGGACCATTGGTGCTTAAAGGGATTATGAACCACAAAGATGTAGAGCGGCTTGAGGCCATCGGCGTTGATGCCCTTTGGGTATCAAACCACGCGGGCCGCCAATTTGATGGCACCTTGACCAGTTTGGAAGTGCTTCCGTCCATTCGCCGTGCAAGTAAATTGCCGATCATTTTCGACAGTGGTGTCGAGCGCGGAATGGACATATTGCGGGCGCTTGCTTTAGGGGCAGATTTTGTCATGCTTGGGTCTGCATGGCATTTTGCGCTTGGCGCGTTGGGCCGCCAAGGCCCCGCCCACCTGACCAGTATTCTTAAAAAAGACCTGATTGCAAATATGGGTCAACTTGGTTTGGTTGATCTCAACGATTGCGCCAGATGCCTGTGTTCAAAAATTGCTTAAATCGCCGCTGTTCCGCACATTGATTCCATAACTGTTCTAAATGTTCAATTTTTTAACATTTTCAGTAATATTTTTGGTATAATTCACATTGACACCTTAATTTCTGCATTGCAGCATCCCGGCCACGCTAGGGCCTCTAACCCAGTGCAGCAAAACCAAGCTAAAAAGGACTATCGGATGCCCGAATTTCAGAAAATTCTGATTGCCAACCGTGGAGAAATTGCCATTCGCGTCATGCGAGCCGCAAATGAGATGGGAAAGAAAACCGTCGCGGTCTTCGCTGAAGAAGACAAGCTCAGCCTGCACCGGTTCAAAGCCGATGAAGCCTACCGCATTGGCAGAGGCATGGGCCCGGTGGCCGCCTATCTGTCGATTGATGAAATTATCCGCGTAGCGCGGG
>CABXKH010000129.1 GCA_902512685.1 Paracoccaceae bacterium
TCGCGCGCTATAAGATGAGCACCGGCCATAACGTTTTGCACCCCATGGGGTGGGATGCCTTTGGGATGCCGGCGGAAAATGCGGCGATGGAAATCGGCGGCCACCCCAAAGAGTGGACCTATAAAAATATAGACGACATGCGGGATTTGATGAAACCGCTGGGTCTGTCGTTTGACTGGTCACGCGAATTTGCCACCTGTGATCCGGAATATTACGGCCAGCAACAGGCATTGTTTCTCGATTTTCTAAAGGCCGGTCTGGTCTACCGCAAAAACGCCGTGGTCAACTGGGATCCTGTGGATATGACCGTTCTGGCCAATGAACAGGTCGAACAGGGCCGAGGGTGGCGGTCAGGCGCTGTTGTCGAACGGCGCGAGCTGACCCAATGGTTTTTCAAAATCTCTGATCATGCCGAAGAGCTTTTGGCGGCCTTGGACGGGCTTGATGACTGGCCCGCAAAAGTTAAATTGATGCAATCCAACTGGATCGGAAAATCGCGTGGGCTTGAATTTGCCTTTGACGTGATCGATGCACCTGCAGAGCATCCTGACATCAAAGTTTATACCACACGTCCGGACACGCTTTTGGGCGCGTCTTTTGTTGGCATTTCGGCCGATCACCCGCTTGCCCGTGCGCTTGAGGCAGAAAATTCAGACATCGCAGCCTTTAATGTCGAATGCCGGCAAATGAGCACCTCAGAAGCGGATATGGAAAAGGCCGAAAAGAAAGGCATCGATACCGGTCTTCGGGTGCGCCACCCGCTGAATCCCGATTGGGAACTGCCGGTTTGGATCGCCAATTTTATCTTGATGGATTACGGCACAGGGGCCATTTTTGCCTGTCCGGCGCATGACCAGCGCGATCTGGATTTTGCCCGCAAATACGAACTGCCCGTGATTGATACCTTTTATGCCGTGGGCAATGAATCCCCGGTGGCAAATGAGGCCTTCGTTCCGCCAAAAACCGAAAAGGTTAAATGGATCGACCATTTCGCCGGTCTGGATATCGCCACAGGACAAGAGGCGATTGACGCAACCATTGCCTTTGCCGAAGACCAAGGCTGGGGCACAGGTGTCTCCAATTACCGTCTGCGCGACTGGGGGCTAAGCCGTCAACGCTATTGGGGATGCCCAATCCCGGTCATTCACTGCGAAACATGCGGTGTAGTGCCAGAAAAGAAAGAAAACCTGCCTGTCCGCTTGCCCGATGACGTTAAATTTGACCGCCCCGGCAATCCGCTTGACCGGCATCCGACTTGGCGCGATTGTGTGTGCAGCAAATGCGGCGGTCCGGCCAAACGCGAAACTGATACCATGGACACTTTCGTGGACAGCTCTTGGTATTTTGCCCGCTTTACATCACCGCGTGCCGGCACCCCCACCGATCTGGGTGATCTGGATTACTGGATGAATGTGGATCAGTATATTGGCGGGATCGAACACGCGATCCTGCATCTGCTGTATTCACGCTTTTTCATGCGGGCGATGCAAATCACGGGTCACTTGCCCAAAAACAAAGAGGTTGAGCCGTTTAACGCGCTTTTCACTCAGGGCATGGTCACCCATGAGATTTATCAAACCCAAGATGCTAATGGCGGTCGGCCGATTTATCATCTGCCCGAAGATGTCAAAGATGGCAAACTGGCCGATGGCACCGAAGTTGAGGTTCTGCCGCCGGCCAAAATGTCAAAGTCGAAAAAGAACGTGGTGGATCCAGTGGATATCATCGCCGCTTACGGCGCCGATACCGCACGCTGGTTTGTGCTGTCTGATAGCCCCCCCCGAGCGGGATGTAGAATGGAGCGCAAGCGGCGCGGATGCAGCGCAAAAGCACCTTTCGCGGGTCTGGACGCTGAGCAGCCGGATCAAGGACATGGCCACAGATGCCGCCATTGAAGGCGATCAAGATCTGCTGCGCGAGATGCATAAAACCACTCGCGATGTCACCTTGGGCCTTGAAAGTTTTGGCTTTAATGCCGCGATTGCAAAGCTTTACAGCTTTACCAATACCCTGTCCAAATCCAAGGCAAGTGCCGCCGTTCAACGCCAGGCCGTGATGACCTTGGCGCAGTTGATGTCGCCCATGACACCGCATCTGGCCGAAGATATCTGGGCCCATCAGGGCGGCGAAGGGCTTTTGGTCAACGCGCCTTGGCCGGTGGCGGATGAAAGCCTATTGGTGGAAACCACCGTGACAGTTCCGGTTCAGGTCAATGGAAAACGGCGTGCGGAAATCGTGATCGCCAAGGATTTAGACAAATCCGAGGTTGAAAAGCTGGCGCTAAACGAAGAAGCTATCATTAGGGCGCTCGGCGGGGCCGCGCCCAAAAAGGTGATCGTGGTGCCCGGACGGATTGTGAATGTCGTGGTGTAAAGACAGTTTTTATCTGAACTTACCAGCCGATCAGGGGGGTATTTCCAGTTTGCTCAGCTACCTAAATTTACGGAAACCTACCCAAAAATATACGTGCTTTCATAAACTTAGACCCGAATTAGGTTTCCGGTGAAACTGGCGGGGCGGCAAGCAAACGGGTATTTTGCCAAGCCCGAAACGAACCGCAGCGGGCTTTTGATATATGGCGCCGATGCGATGCGCGTGGCGCTTAAGCGGCAACAGGTGATTGCGGCGCTCATTGGCCCCGAGGGCGAAGCGGAAATGCGGCTGACGCGAATAGCAGCAGGCGAGCTGCGCAAAGACCCTGCGATGCTGAACGATGCGACCAAAGCGCAAAGCTTTTTTCCTGGCCCGAGGGTTGCTTTTGTCGAGGATGCCGCA
>CABXKH010000130.1 GCA_902512685.1 Paracoccaceae bacterium
CTACCTACATTGGCTGGGGCTGCTTTCACCCTCGTACTCACTATTGCTCACCAAACGCAATTTCAAGCATCGCTTTCTGAATAGCGTCAGGCATGCCCGGGTCGTATTGAGTATGGGAAGCTCCCTTTACAATCTGACATGTTTTCTTCAGCGCAAAACTTTCACTTTCAGTTCGCTCGTCCGTATCTGCTTCGCTCTCTAATAGCTTTTCGATAACTTCGTGGGCAAAAGCAGGGGGGCAGAGCATGTCGAATTCGCCGGTGATCAATCTTATTTTTTTCCGTAAAGAGCGAACACGTTCCTCGCGACTTTCAATAACACACTCACCATCTCCGTGGATTTTCGCAACTACAGTATCGAGAAAGTTTTTCGAGTTAATTGCAGACGCATGCGAATTCAAACTCTTGTAAAAGGTCAAGCCCAACTTAACGATATCCTCATCTGAAGTCAGTAGCTCGATACTAGTTGCGGGGGGATTAGCATTGTCGACACCTATAGTTGCGCCCAGACTATCCCACTTCAACCAGCTTGCCGCTGCTTTTTGCCTTTCGTCAGGGCTTTCGCCCATCATCAATTCCCAATATTTGTTTACGATTTCCAACCCGGGATTCTCAGTTTTTTCCAATCTTTCCATATCAGCTCGTGTCTTGTATCCAACATGCCCGATGAACCGACGCCACTGCGCAGGATAATACTTTCCCTTGCCATTTTTACCGTCTCCATAGTCGTGGTCCAAATCCTGCTCCCGAATCAGCCACAATCCGCGCAATACCAAGCCGGAAACAGTGCTGCCAAAATATTTGGCGGCATAGGCCAACCCTAGAGCAGCGCCATTCGAACCGCCATAAACGACTTCCCATTTGCCGATACCAAAATGCTGCCTTAACACTTCACAATCGGCGATGTTTGCGTCAATCCCAGTGGAGGTATCGGTTCCAGATACCTCTTCAATTTTCGACCGTCCCCACCCGCGTTGATGAAAATAGATTATTCGAAACTTAGAACGTATCTCTTCGTTCAAAATATCCAACCTGTGCTCTTCATTGTCCGCTGGTCCCCAGCCGCCGTGCAGGATCAGCATCGGTGCGCCATCTGGGTTACCGAGTTCGGCGGTATAAAGCGAGAGACCGGTTTTTACTTCGACCATTGATGTTTGTGAGTTATGAGCGATCTGAGATATCATCCTAGTTTTCCTGAGCAATTTTCAACAAGGCACTATAGTCTTACTACGAAGCTTGCATGTATAGTATCACATAATCTTGGCGACAGATTACCCCTGCATCCCAGAGCCTCCCCATCTGAATTGGTCCTCCGTTTCCTAAATATAACAGTGGACCAATTCAGATGGGGAGGCTCAGAAAAAAACCTTGCATAAACGGAGCCATCCACACATGACAGTACCCGAAAAACCTTGACAACAGACATTTGTACTTTCACTCTTGATTTTACGAAAATGATAAATCGTTATTAAGCAAAGGAGTTATATTAACCACTTAAATTTAGCGTTGGAAATTCAACCAGCGTATTTAAGTGCGAAAGTAAATTGCAAACATGGATACTGACCTTTCAAAACGCTATCATAGTCTTGATTTTTTGCGTGCTTTTGCGTTGCTAACAGGCGTTCTTCTGCATGGGTTATCACTATATTTAGAACCAATTGATGGATCTGAGCCAAGACCTTTAGCCGCAATCCTCTTTATCTGGATTCATTCATGGCGGATGCCACTATTTATGTTATTGGCAGGGTTTTTCACATGCCTTAGTTTATCAAAGCGCTCATCTGGTAGTTATACAATCAATAGGGTTTTTAGACTTAGCGCACCCATATTTTTGCTTTGGTTATTCATTCCAGCAATTGATGAAACGCAAGCGCAAATGGTTAAATTGCCTGAACTTTTATCATGGCTTATATCTGGACAGTCTTTTACACTTCGCCTTGATCATCTTTGGTTTCTTTACTACCTGTTAATTTTTTATCTAATCACCTTTGTGATAACATTGCTTGCACCAAAGGGTTTCACACGAATTACAAAGATAAATTTAAGCTATGGTCTCATTTTTGGCTTCTGGCTCCCCATATTAATTCTGCTAAATCCTTTAGCTCGTCCGATTGGCGGTATATTTGCAGAGATCCCATTAATATTCGGAGATTTAAAATTTGGCTCAATGCTATTTATGCTCGTGTTTTTCGTGATTGGGATGCAATTATTCAATAGCCAAGCATTTATTGAAAATATTCAAAGAACAAAATTTTTTGCTCCATCTCTTGGAGTATTTAGTTTTGTGCCAGTGGCCTTGATGGCTTGGGGAATTATGAAAGATGAACCATTTGCGTTCTCTGGTAACTTGGAAATGTGGATTGTGAACGGTTTTTCGGCGTTAGCTACTGTGATGCTTGTGCTCGCTTTGATCGGCTTTGCAACCAGGATGATCACATCTGGTGGTGCATTGCTTTCACTGTTGGTGCGACTATCCTATCCAGTTTATGCATTTCATCTTGTATTCGTCTATTACATCGGCGCAACATTAATATTGGCGGGCTATAGCTCTGTATTTGTAATCATTGCAAGTTGTCTCGCCGGACTACTCGGCTCATTGCTAATTTACTATGTTTTTATATATTACACGCCACTCGATTGGGTTTTTAATGGGTACAAGAGCTCCAAATTCAAAGTGAGTTCGAGGGGCTTGAAGAAAATTACTCAGCACTTCTGAAGGCACTGTCAGAATAAACCACCTTGCC
>CABXKH010000131.1 GCA_902512685.1 Paracoccaceae bacterium
TAAAATGATACACTAGCCTATTATAAAAGAGATGTAGATTTTATCGAATGTTAAGGAGATTATATATGAAAAAAATTCTACTTATTATCTGGGTACTTATGTGGTCACCTGGATATATTTTAATGTACTGGAGGTATTTCTTTCCAGACAAAGGGAGATTCTCTGCCTCGCAAGTTCAAAATACTCGTCACTTGAAAAGGAAACACTTATTTGCGCCAATTTATGCTTTAGGGATATATTTTCTTATTTTGGTTTTTTTCTAAACTTAGGCGAATGATAATAATTTTCTCTTGTTAACGGGTCCAAAGAAATTTTTGTAATATGATGTTTAATTTAGTTGTTATTTAAGCAACTCTTCGATTGAATTAATTATTTTTTGTGTAATTTTTTTATATCCAAGATTTTTAAAGGTCTCATTATTTCCGTTATATGGTGATCTGTGACATGTATGCATATATAATTATAAAGCAGACATTTCATATCCGTAAACATTTGGAAATTCAAATGTTTTGATTAATGATTTTTTTTTTCAAAGAGTGCTGGTTTAATATAGCTGCAATATACCATAATCTTTTCTGAATTTTTTTCCATTTGATAGGAATATTGGATGTATACGATTTAGGGTACGAAGTGCCGTTTTTATGATTGGAGCTTCCAAAGATATAAGATATTTCATGTAACACTCCTCCATCTTTGCCATTTTCAAGCTCTTTTATGATTTCTATATTTGCCCATGAGCAAGCATCCATATGACATGCTAATTGTATTGGTTCTGCCAAAGTGGGAAATCCAAGATTTACTAAAGTAAAAGCAATTTTGAGTGCAGTTTTTGCCATGTACATATTGCCTTAAATATAAAAAAGTTTGAGTAAAATAATATTAGATATGTAAACAAATTCAATTTAGGAATTTAGATATTACCTAGGAATTTAATATTTCTTTGACGACTTCCCTGTATTTTTCTTTTGATCCATGACTTGCATAATGTGGTATTTTTTTAATTTTATAACTACGCTTAAAATTTCTTTGAAGAATCTTAAAAGTTAGTTCTCCAAATGCAATAATTAATGGGTTTTCAGAACCAAGATCATCAAGTTCTTCTTCAAATACTTTTATGTTATTGGCTTCTATGTCAGGGTTATCTTTTAGATACTTTGGGATTTGTCCAGAATCTACTTCACTGTAATTTTTTATGATGTCTGTCATATATCCTCCCCAATAGGGAGTATTTTTTAGTGCATATCTTGTTTTAAAATCGGTAGCTCTGGGATTAGCGTCATGGAAATTTGCAAATGGTTCTTTTATGCTACCCCTTGATATATTTAATCCAACAAAAATAATATTTTCGTTTAAATATTCTATAGTTTCAGGATCGTTGAAAATACTTAAATCGCCCATATTACTTTTGGGTTTGTCGCTCGCTTCAGCCCACACAGCCCAACTAGACAATAATCCATATTTTTCTTTAATTAAATTATATTTCTTATTATCCACAAGTAATCCGTTGTAAGTTTTTTCTAAATCTAGCTTTAAAAGCCAAGTTCCTTTTTCTTTTCATCAAATTGCTCTTGTGTCAAAACCTCCTGATCCAAAAGTGCCTTCAGCGAGATAAGTTCTTGTGCATTTGAGCTTGTTCCATTTTGAGAAAAATTTCTTGTTTTTTCTATTTCCTTAGTTTTCATACATCCAAATAATATGCCTATAAAAACATTAATATATGGAATAAGAATTGTTAGTGTCCACCATGGATTAATACCAATATCACGGCATCTTTTTGCTGTTACTGCAAACATAGCCCAATATGAAGAAAATGCTGCTACAACTATCAAGATTGCCAATTCGCTAGACTACTGCATGGAAATACCAGCTATAATAATCACTACAAAAATAATAGCAATCGTTGCCCAATATTGTTGTCTGGAAGCTTCGCCTTTGAATGTAAAGTGAGATTCAATATCCATTTATCTGTCCGTTTATATTTGTATAATTTTTTAACGATATATTAAATTGATACTAAGACAATTAGAAAAATGAAAATACTCATCAGTCAGTAATGATTTATTCTTCTGAAGCAGATGCTAAGGAAGAGAATGCTCAGCGACAAAAGTACCGTGAACAAACAATATCAGATACGAGGCATTCATTAGTTGAAGAGACAATGGGTGAAGTTCTATCAATAATGTCTGAAGTATAGCGTTTATGCTTAAAATTATTACAGGTTCTGATGAATGGAACAGTTCTTTGGTATAGTAATCCTACTCCTAATCTTCTTTTGGTTAATGGATGGAAAAGACAGTTTAGCATAATGGTCAGTACTCACATGCGGCATTACAAGAGCCTGGCTAAAAGAATTGAGTAATAACTGATGCTTATCTGAAATATGCTACTGCTTGTAAGGCAGTAAATGGCGGTGCTTGTAGTCCCGCGAGCTTAGGCATCAGCAGTTTCACAATAAATAGGCGTTAAGGTTTTAGGGCTGGTTTAAAAATAGCGGGATGTAAGTTGATTAGGCATGGCTGGGTAGCTAAATGCCAGACCTCCTAGAGGCAAGGAGGTTTGTTCTGACAGAGCCTTATCGCCAATTTTGCCAAGCGCTTGGTCGCAAACCGCAGTCCACTAATGCATTCAAAAAAGCC
>CABXKH010000132.1 GCA_902512685.1 Paracoccaceae bacterium
TGTCAAAATCGATTATTTGACCCAAGCATAAATCTGGCGCTTCAGAATTTAATGCAGTAAAGGACAATAATGATGCAAAAATGGACAATCACTGCCGAAAGCTCTGTCAGCATATGTTTTTTGCTGTTCGACCGGTTTTCCAACATCTGTCTGGCCAATTGTCTTGAGCCGTTGCGCGCCGCCAATACGTTGGCCGGCAGGCAGGTCTATAACTGGCAGTTCCTCACACCAGATGGCCTAAGCGCTGTCTCTTCAAGCCGGCTTCAAATTCTGCCAGATGCAGCGCTGAAAGATATGCCGGCCTGTGATTATTTATTTGTTGTCGCAAGCTATGACTATCTAAAACATGATACAGCCAGCCTGCGGCAGGCTTTACGGCAAGCGGCAAGACAGTGCACAACACTGGTGGGATTGGACAGCGGCCCATGGCTTATGGCATCAGCAGGTTTGCTGGAAAGCAAACGCGCCACTGTGCATTGGGAAATGCTGGATGGTTTTTCAGAGCGGTTCCTGAGCACCGATGTCACGCGCCAACGTGTGGTTTATGATGGAAACCGTGTGACCTGCGCCGGGGCAATGGCGGCCTTTGATTTAACCCGCCAAATGATCCAAAGCCATTTGGGCAATGCGATTGCTGTGGATGTGGATGCGATGTTGATGCGCGATGAGGGGCTGGGACTGAAAGGCACGCGCCGCCCAAACCCCTCGCATAACCCTGTGCAGCGCGCCATTGCCGAAATGCATAAAAACATTGAACGCCCGCTGCCGCTGTCAGATATTGCGCGGCTTGCCGCCTGCCCACTTAAAACACTTGCCCGGCGCTTTCAAACCAGCCTTGGCACCAGCCCCGGACAGGTCTATCGCCATATCCGGCTCACCGAAGCACGCCAGCTGGCCGAAAGCACAAGCTTAAGCATTTCTGAAATTGCTTTGCGCTGCGGCTATGAAAGCCCTGCAGCGCTAAGCCGCGCTTTTCGGCTACGCTTTGGGATTTCGCCAACCGCGCTCGCTTTGGCTCAGGGGGCTCCGCGGTAGCCCAGCGCCACAACAAACTTTTCTGAACTGTCCGCACGGCTTGCCGGTGGCTTTACATTTGCCACTTTGGTAAATCTCTGTTTGAGAAGTTTTTGCAAATCGCCTTCTGCCCCGCCAGCCAGCACTTTGGCAACAAAGCTGCCGCCGATTTCGAGCACATCAAAAGCAAAATAGGCCGCCGCCTCACATAATGAGATGATACGCAAGTGATCGGTCTGCTTATGGCCGGAACTGGCCGCCGCCATATCCGACAGAACCACATCTGCCGGGCTGCCCAGCCAGCTTTGCACCTGGGCATCAGCGCCTTCGCTTAAAAAATCAAGTTGATACAATTCAGCGCCGGCAACAGGTTCGACCACTTGCAAATCCACCCCCAGCACTTTGCCGATGGCTTTGCCCTTTTTCTCACCCAGCGCATTCACCCGAGCCACCGCCACCTGACACCACCCTCCGGGTGCTGAACCAAGATCGACGACCCGCGCACCCGGCTTCAGAAACTGGTATTTATCATCAAGTTCCACTAATTTATAAGCAGCTCTGCCGCGAAATCCTTCAGTTCGAGCGCGCTTAACATAGGGATCGTTGAGTTGGCGCTCGAGCCAACGAACTTGCGCAACGGATTTGCCACGCGCTTTCTTAACCCGAACTTTTAAGTCCCGTTGTCCTCGCCCAGAGGTGTTTTTACTATTTTCTCGCATTAATAAGGCGCATCCTCTAATACTCCATCGGCGCTCATCTGAGCATATAGAAGCCCTTCGCGCAAACCGCGATCTGCCACCGAAAGCCTATCGGTTGGCCAACTTCGCAATAGTGCCTGCAAAATTGCAGATCCGGACATAATCAGCGCTTGCCGGTCATGGCCTATTCTTGGATCCACTCTTCGACCAGAGGGTCCCATTTCCAAATAGGAATTTATAACCCGATCTATTTGATCAGAAGTCATCCTAAGACCATCAACTTTTGTACGGTCATATCTTTTTAAACCTAGATGGCTGGCCGCTACGGTTGTGACTGTTCCTGATGTGCCTATGATTTGAAACCCCTCACGCGGTGGCTGATCTTTATAGGGTGCAAACTCGGCAAGGTTTTCTTCAAAAAACCAACTCATTAACGCATAGCGAGCCGCATCATCCTCAACATCGCTGAAATGATCTCTAAGGGTTGCCACGCCAAGAGGAACGCTTATCCAATCCACCACTTTGGCAGCCGCAAAAGGGCTATCCACCGCATGAAAGCCTGCATGCAAACGCATGATGGCGCGAGGGCGTTCACGTCTGGGAACCGATAACAATTCAATCCAGACCAATTCCGTAGATCCACCGCCAATGTCGACCACTAGAAGCTGTTCGGTTTTGGTGCTGACTAGCGGTGCGCAAGAAATGACTGCCAAGCGCGCCTCTTCTTCAGGTTGGATAATTTCCAGGTCCAGCCCTGTTTCACGTTTGACTTGATGAATAAACTGATGCGCATTCTTTGCGCGCCGGCACGCTTCCGTGGTCACAAGGCGCATCTGCCTTACCTTGTACCGCTTTAACTTTTGCTGACAAACGCGCAGCGC
>CABXKH010000133.1 GCA_902512685.1 Paracoccaceae bacterium
TACCGTTAAAGCTGTATTGGGCTCTGGTACTGCTAACATAACCGCTGTTACCTTCGATGATGACGTCGACACAGTGGATATTGCGGGTCAATCTGCTAAAATGACAAACGCCCAGGGTAAGTTGACGATAACTGACTCTGGCTCGGGTTCAGTAACTATAATAGACGCATCAGACACAATAGTTAACGATGATGGTACTTCCTTAAGTTCAAGTATCACCGGTGCGCGCAATGTCCAGTTAACTGATCAGCCGACTGCTGCCCAGCTTGCTTCAATCAACAACGCGACAACTGGTGCTATTACACTTGATGTTAAGAATGGAGCCTTGAGTGATACTGCTGCGAATTTGACTGCTGCTTTCAATGGTACAATTACGACGTATACAGGCAATCTTACGGTTTCGGATGCAGCGACAATTGCACAGTTGGCAGCACTAAACAGTGCCACGAGTGGTACAGTGACCTACACCGCATTAAGCGATACTGCTGCGAATTTGGTTCCGAGTGGCACGATATCTAACAAGGTGACGTCAAATTATACTGTTACAATTACTGATCAGCCGACAGTTGCTCAGCTTGTTGCAATCAACAACGCGACAACTGGTGCTATTACACTTGATGTTAAGAATGGAGCCTTGATTGATACTGCTGCGAATTTGACTGCTGCTTTTGATGGTACAATTACGGAGTACTCCGGGACCTTGACGGCTACGGGTACGGCGGCCAATTTGTCTCAGGCAGAAGTGATTTTTAATGCCACTAGTGGGACTAGCACATATGCGGTCGCCGATTTAACCAACACCTTGGCTGTTGCTCCTAGTACCGCGACACAGATGGCAGCACTTAAAAATGCCGCGTCGGTGACTGCTAATGCCAGTGCCCTGCAATCAACGCTTGATTTGTCTGGGTTTTCTGGGGATAACTCGGTTAATCTGGTAATAAATGGTAATACATTTGCCAATACAATTACCGGTGGAGATGGTAACGATACGATCAATGCAAATGGTGGGAACGATACCATCTATGGTGGTTTAGGCAACGATACTATCATCAGTGGCTCTGGCTCTGAGACTCATATATTCAGTACGACCACATCACTAAACGGCAGTGACACAGTATCCAATTTTTCTGCATCATCAGATAAACTGCAGTTTTTATTTGGTGGTACAAATGAAGTCGCAAATAATGCTGCACTTCGCGGAGACGGTAATGGATACTCAGAGGTAGCTTCCACTGGAGCTCTCGGCACAAATGCGGGCTTGGTGGTTATTACAGATAGTCAAAGCAATCTAACTGCAACTACAGCACGCACTGTTGCAGAAGGTCTGACGGGAGAGACTGCAGGTGATATGTTCTATTTGGCTTTCGACAACGGAACAGATACAGCAGTATATCGTATAGCTGATACAAACAGCAATGCGTCTACCTTTGAGACTGCGGAATTGATCGTAACACTTTCTGATGTAGGAAATGCTGATGATATATTAGACGCAACAGTGTTCAATAATTTCACATAAAGAGTTTTAGGGCGCCTTTTGGCGCCTGCACTTTTTATGATTATAGTGCACTATAATTAAGTTGTTCTTAAAAAGAGTAAGTCTTAAATTAATTATCGGCTTTATTTGCAATTAAAAATTTATTTTCCTGAGTGACTGAAAGAACTATTGTTTCCCAATTCTAAGGTGGGCTATAAAAAATATGGAAATTTGGGCCTTAATTATTGACAAGGATTTCTTTTTCAATTTCCATAGAAGCTGGAGAACGTACAGGCAGGGATTATTGTAATGCAATTTGTTCAAATTGACGGCTGTAAATATTCAAAGGAAAGCTTACCTGAAAACTGTATAGAGTTAACGCAGCTTGTTTCTATGGCCCAAGAAAAAATTAACAGTTTAATGAATGAGCATGCAGTAATAACGCGTGCTAAGAATGCTTATATAGAAGACTTAAAAAGTGAAGTGATTGAGAGTAAATCTGGATTTGATATCGCACAGCTAATTTTGGATGATTAATCACTCGGGTAAATAGATGCCAAAAATTAATCTCGACAACCTAGAATATAATAGTGAAGACTTGAGCGAGAGAGGTCTGGCAGTTTTAAATAGCCTTCAATTCGTCGAAAAACGGTTGCGTGAAATAGAGCTTCAATTAGCTATGCAAAAGACTGCAAAAACGGTCTATGCTCAGTCTTTGGTGAGAGAGATTAAGGCGGCAGACTTACAGCCTGTTGAAATTGTTAAAACTGTCAGTTGATTAGAGGTGTATTTGCTCCACTTTTGGACTATGAACAGTTATAAAGATCGGGTCTGATGACAGTAATGGTGATAACATAAGTCTTAAATGCTTTAAATTAGGGTGTTAAACCTGAAGGCCGCATCAATAAATATGTAAACTCTCAATTTTAACATTTAGGATAATGCACTTTTTTGATAAAAGCTTAGCCGAAAATTAACCAATTACTGAACTAATTTTTATGGTGGGCCAAATTACGTACCCGAAAATAATATAGCTGTATTAAGTTGAGCTAAGAATGGTTAAATTGGCGATATAAAACATGAAGCTATTGAAGAAATGTCT
>CABXKH010000134.1 GCA_902512685.1 Paracoccaceae bacterium
AAAGGAAACACAAGAAGCTTAAAAGCTGACCCTTTAAAGGAACAATTCCGCCGCCCCGCTTAATGGATGCAAATTACATCTCGCGGGCGGCTGTACACTTGATAAAGCCGAGTGCGAACGGTATCCTTCTTTGCAGAATGGTTGTTATAATGATCCTGATCATGCAGGTTTAAGCCATTTGAAAAAGACACCTTGCAGCTATGATGTTGATTAGCTGGCCAAGCCTTGCTAGCATAGCGATATGCGTCATACTCTACCCATAGCGCCGCAGTTTTACGTGACGGCTCCACAGCCCTGCCCCTACCTAAACGGTCGGCAGGAAAGAAAACTGTTTACTGCATTGCAAGGCGACGATGCACAGCGATTAAATGATACGCTATCCCAACAAGGTTTTCGCCGATCGCAAAACGTATTATATCGACCGTCATGTTCGGATTGCTCTGCATGTCTATCAGCCCGTATTGATCTTTCAAAATTCGAATTGAGCAAAAGTCAAAAGCGGGTCTTGAAACGCAATAGGGACTTGATTCGAAAAGCCAACTCACCCTGGGCAACAGAAGATCAATACGAATTATTCCGAAAATATTTAAATGCACGCCATGCCACCGGTGGCATGGCCGATATGGATGTGTTCGAGTTTGCTGCAATGATCGAAGAAACGCCCATACGCACTCGGGTTGTGGAATATAATATAGGCAACGACTTGGCGGCTGTTTCTTTGACAGATCTTATAGAAGACGGCCTCAGTATGGTGTATTCTTTTTATGACCCAATGGTGGCCAACCGTTCTATTGGAACCTATCTGATTTTAGACCATGTTGCATTGGCAAAAGAAGCAAACCTACCCTATTTATACCTTGGCTACTGGGTGCCAGGGAGCAGCAAAATGGGGTATAAAGCCCGCTTTTCAGGGTTGGAAATTTATTTTCAAGGTATGTGGCAAAGCTTATCGAACCCAACAGAATTTAACGCCGATCTGCATCCATTGAACACGGAGCCAATTGCAGAGCAGGTCGCCAATCTTACTTTACCAGATAGCAAACCCGTGCGGGGCTAACGAAAAATTTTTCGCCGCACTCTAGACCTATTGTTCGGTATTACTTATATAAATAGTCAAGAAATAAACAGGAAAAACCCATGAATGAGTCCCAAACACAATTAGAAGGAGCGCCTTTGATTGCACCTTCTAGCACGGACCATCCGCTTTATGATTCCGTTGTCGAGGCTTGCAGAACCGTCTATGACCCTGAAATTCCAGTAAATATTTACGATCTTGGACTTATTTACACTGTGGAAATAAACGAAGAGAACGAAGTAAATATCAAAATGTCTCTTACCGCCCCAGGCTGCCCAGTCGCCGGCGAAATGCCAGGTTGGGTGGGCGAAGCCATAGAACCGCTTGCGGGCGTAAAACAGGTTGATGTGGACCTTATTTGGGAGCCACCTTGGGGCATGGACATGATGAGCGATGAGGCCCGGCTTGAACTTGGCTTTATGTAACCACACCCGCGAAAGCAGTAATGATGTTTGGTCACTCTGAAACAAAAAATGCAGTAACCCTAAGTCTTCGGGCCCAGGAACACATCGAAAAGCTCATGAAGGAAAAGGGTCACCTAGGATTACGCCTTGGGGTGAAAAAGGGCGGCTGCGCAGGTATGGAATATACCCTAGATTATGTGGAGACGGCTGATCCTCATGATGAGGTTGTGACCCAAGGTCAGGCGCGGGTGATGATTGCACCGATGGCGCAGATGTTTCTTTTTGGAACTGAGATTGACTACGAAACTTCGCTCTTGGAATCTGGCTTTAAATTTAAAAATCCTAACGTGACCGAAGCCTGCGGGTGTGGAGAGTCGATCAAATTCGAAGGCATGTAGTCATTTGCTCTGCAAATGAACATAAGTTTCATTATATCTACGGCTGAGATGTTCACCGGCCAAAATTACCTTATCCTCCCCTGCCGGGGCGACATTGGTATCATAATTAGGATTTAAAAACATTGGGATTGAAATACGCTCCGCATCGTTGCCGCGTACACGATGCATAGTCGCTTTGATATCCCCGTCGGTCCACATTTCAAGCATTTCGCCAAAATTGATCACAAATTCCCCTGGTGAAACTGTAAGAGATTGCCAAGTGCCATCAGGCATCTGAACTTCCAAACCGGGTTGGCCATCAGTTGCCAGAAGGGTCAAACATCCATAATCTGA
This sequence comes from Paracoccaceae bacterium, assembly GCA_902512685.1. Taxonomy (GTDB): domain Bacteria; phylum Pseudomonadota; class Alphaproteobacteria; order Rhodobacterales; family Rhodobacteraceae; genus CABZJG01. Next base: position 2,211 of record CABXKH010000134.1, read on the forward strand.
ATGTGCTGCAATCCCAAAATCAAGTGCGCCAGCCCCCACAGGCCGCGGTGGATAATAATTGCCTCTTAGTAATGCCATTGGCTTACTAAATTTATCATCAAAATAGGTAGCATCACGCCCGGTTGCCGCTGCAATCGCTCTTAGAACAATCATACCAACGTTGATGGATTTTTCGAAATAAGATTTCACTATAGGCGCAAAATCGGCAGGCTGGTCAGGCCACCTATTGGCTGCATAGACAGATAATTCGGCCATCCGATCTTGGGGCAACAATTCCAAGCCGCAATCAAAAACTTCTTTATAGTCTGGATTGGCCTTTGGGTTGACTTGCTCGGATTGTCC
>CABXKH010000135.1 GCA_902512685.1 Paracoccaceae bacterium
TTTAAAATGCCGGCAACCCATGTTCCAGCACCTGAGGCTTTTGATATCGTGCTGCTGTTGATTTACGCATGGGGCGCCTTGGCGATCTCACAATTACTGTGGATAAAGGGTGTTGGCCAAATTGGCATTGCTGTGGCCTCTTTTCATCTGAATGCCACGCCTTTTTATGTGATGTTGATTTTGCTGATGTTCGGCAATGACTGGAATTGGGTGCAGGCAGCAGGCGCCTTTATTCTTGCACTTGGAGTGATCATAGCCCAAAGCAACCAAGCGACTGATCGCTCTTTGAGTTAGAAGTTAAGTTAATCAATCTTGGTCTTGGAAATTTGAAAGAAGCATTAGCGGCTATGGGAAGTCCAACTTAAAATCGGATTCTCTTTACGGTAAAATTGCTCTTTGGTTTGGCCTTATCGCCCCTTTGTAGGCGAGAAAGTTTATAGGTCAGATAGAACCTGTTATCGGTTCGGCTAAAGAGGTTACACCCTGCCAGATCAAAACTTAAATTTTACGTGGAATGACGGACCCCAAAGTCTAGCCTTCGGTTGGCATAAAAAGTGGGCGAGCGCTATTAAACCACTCGCCCGACCTTTAGCCCAATTGATATCCGGGTGTCGATTGCGATAAAGCAATTTCATCGGCAGACATTTCCACCTCGATATCGTCAAACAGGGGCGTAGATAAATATCGCTCGCCGGTATCCGGCAGCATGCATAAAATATTTGATCCAGCAGGCGCATCAGCGGCGATGGCAATTGAAACCGCAAGGCTTGATCCACCCGATACACCGGTGAAAATGCCTTCTTCGCTTGCCAGTCTTTTGGCCCATTTTATTCCGTCGGCGCCATTGACTGGGAGCAAATCATCATAGAGTGCGTTGTCGATTGCCTCTTGCAGCACCAGAGGAATAAAATCGGGTGTCCAGCCCTGAATCGGATGCGGTTGGAAGTGCGGATGGCTTTCAGTGGGTTCGCCGTCGGCATTTCGTACTTGCGCCAACTCTGAGGTTAACAGCGCCGCATTTGCCGGCTCACTCAGGATAATCTTTGTATGCGGGCTTGAGGCGCGCAACACGCGGGCCACGCCGGTTAACGTGCCGCCTGTCCCATAGCCACTGACAAAATAATCCAGTTTTTTGTCACCGAAGTCCCCAATTATTTCTTGGCCAGTGGTTGCGGCGTGAATGTCCGCATTGGCGGCTGTCTCAAACTGATGGGCTAAAAACCAGCCATTGGCCTCGGCCAGTTCTTTGGCTTTTTGATACATGCCAAAGCCTTTCTCGGCGCGCGGCGTCAGAACAACTTTGGCCCCCAGAAAACGCATCAATTTGCGGCGCTCGATGGAAAAACTATCAGCCATCGTAACCACCAAAGGATATCCTTTTGCCGCACAAACCATTGCCAGACCGATGCCTGTATTTCCGCTGGTGGCTTCGACAATGGTCTGCCCCGGTTTTAAATCTCCTGATCGCTCTGCCGCTTCGATTATATTAAGTGCCAGACGATCCTTAACCGAACCTGCCGGGTTAAAGGCTTCAACTTTCACAAATATGTTCACATGCTCTGGTGCGATACGGTTGAGCCGGACCACCGGAGTGTTTCCAACAGTATCGACAATGGATCCATAAGTTGTGCCGCGACCTTGAGTGCTGAATACCTGATTGGAAGAAGTCATGAAATTTCCTTTCTTGCGGGTGCGCTTTTGAAATCTAGGTGTGAACATTTTCACAATCTAGCAGAGCTAAATTAAATGGCTGTGGAAGAAATCATACCATTGAGCTTGCCAAAAGATAAGCGATTTCTTGTCGTGTGGAAGGCCAGATCGGATATGGCCGGATACGCCCTGCAGCTATCCTCATTATGTAGACCTTAAAAACCGGCGCGCTTATTTAGGCCACCGTGCGGGCCCCTGATGTTGCGCGCGGCACCAAGGCCCGCATGACGTCTTTCATTTCAAGCTGGCCCATGGCTTTGCCATTTTGCATGACCCTGTAGGTATGTCCCGTTTCGCCGCCGGATCGGGCGATTACGGATTCAAGATTATCTTCGGCATCTATATCACCGGCAAAACTGCTGGCTGAAACAGAGCTTTGCATGATTGATTTGACGCGTAAAACACGTGCCCGATTAATATCGCTGACAAAATCCTCGATATAAGGATCACCTGGGTTCAATAAAATCCCCTGAGGTTCGCCCTGCTGAATGACCGCCCCGTCTTTTAGAATGACCAGATGGTTGGCCAAACGAAGGGCTTCATCAAGATCGTGTGTGATAAAGACAATCGTCTTTTTCAATTCCACATGGAGATCCAGCAAAAGCTTCTGCATATCACTTCGGATCAGTGGATCAAGCGCGGAAAAGGCTTCGTCCATCAGCATAATGTCCGAGTTTGAGGTCAGCGCTCGGGCAATACCAACCCGTTGCTGCATTCCGCCGGAAAGTTGATAGGGATAGTGGTTTTCATATCCGCCAAGGCCAACGCGTTCCAACCACCCTGCAGCCGCGCGCTTTCGCTCTTCGCGTTCAACGCC
>CABXKH010000136.1 GCA_902512685.1 Paracoccaceae bacterium
GATTATTGCCCAAGAGAATCTCCAAACTAAATTCAGTAATTGTGCATAGCACAAGGGTGTTATGAGTTAAATAGCCATCAAATTCGAAGGTTCAATGGTTAATCAAGGATTGATCAAAAGGCCGCAGGTCAAATTCCGTCTCAAAGGGCGGATTTTTGCTTAATCCGGGAACGGTTTGCAGCACCCCGCTCTGATCAAAAAGAGCTGGATGGGACGTGAGCGAGCGAAAAGGAATATCACTGGTCAAAAACGGCCGTGCCGCTTGCGCGCCCGCGTCGCCCAACGGCTTTACAACCCAACCTGAGGCCTTTGGAGGTACAGGCTGCGCAAGCCTCAAATGCCAGCGGCCATCCCAAAGCACCTTTTGAGCCAGTGCAACACTCATGTTTGCCACAGCCTGATATTCACGCGTGATGCGCAGCCGCCCTTTCCATTGATAAAGCACGCAGCCATGCAACGACTGCGCCGCCACCCCGGCGGCCGCATCCAAACAGCGCCGCAGCGCTGCATAGCGCGGGCGGTAAGGGTTTGACGATACCCAGCAAAGCGCCGCTGCCACCAGCCGGTCTGCAAGCTCTGTGGGCTGCTTAAAAAGCGTGGGCAAATCTATCACTATATCACCGTGATGCTCTTGGACCAGATCGCACGCCAGCCTTTGCACCTGTTGATCTAGCACTTCCTTGGCCTGAGCCATGCGCGTTGCAGTTTCTGCAAGCACTGATGCGCCAAGCCCTGTCCCGCTAATCTCATTCAGAAGCTGGCGCATTTGAATACGTTCATAGCTTGGGTCTTGGTTTGAGGGGTCTTCCACCCATTGCGCATTTTGTTGATTTAAATAATTACGTAGCGCCTGGCGCTGAATACCCAGCAATGGGCGCAGCACCCAATAGCCCTCATCTTGCGCCGTCGAGCCTACAAACCGGCACGCTGGAATACCCGCCAACCCGTCAACGCCCGAGCCCCGTTTCAGGCGCATCAAAAAGGTCTCTGCCTGATCGTCAAGCGTATGCCCCATCAAAACCAGCCGACAATCGCCGCGCGCATCATCAATTAACCGATAACGCGCCTGCCGCGCTTGATCTTGAAGATTGCCCTGCCCGTTCCAGTCCGCCCAACACAGGGTTTTATGGGTTAGTCCAAGCCGCCTGCGCCACAAATTGGGCTTCTGCCGCGCTGGCGGTTCGCAGCCCATGGTCAATTGTAACCACATGGCAACGGATACCGCGCACTGATGCCCATTGGGCAGCAAGATGCATTAGCGCCATGCTGTCCCCGCCGCCAGAAACAGCCAGCGTTACATGCGCTATCGGCTTCTTACCCAGTGCGGCTGGTGTATTTTTTTGAATCGCATCTGCAAAGGCCGCGATTAAGGAAATGGGGTCTTTTACAGACACTGCAAAGAAAGCATTTCATCTTGGGCATCAATGGCAAACTGTGTATTGGGAAAGCGAATTTCAACCTGCGACAAGGTCTGACAACCCGCATCAACCTGTCCCAAGCTGACCAGCGCCTTACCAAGGCGCAACAATGCCTCTGGAGCGACCGATGAATTCGGATAATTGCTAAAACTCTCTAAATAGGCTCGGGCGCTGGCTTTATGATCGAAATTGCCATCAAGTGCCTTGCCGCGCAAAAGATGCGCCTCTGCGGTCAGTGGGCTGCCCGGATAGGTTTGGGTAAAGCGCCCAAAAAGCTCGGCGGCTTCCTCATAGCGCTCTTCATCCAAGGCCGTCTGCGCCATGGCAAAATCTGCCTCTTCTCCAACTGCAAGCTCGGTATCAGCTTGCGGTATATCATCGGCGGGAAGTTGCTTGATATCACCGCCCAATGTCGAGGTTTCCCCCAGCGCCGAAATATCTCCGCCTTCCAGCTCAACCAAACGAAACTCTAAATCGCCAACCCGGTTGGTGCCGTCTTTGACCACTTGGTTAATCCGGAACTCAAGCTTTTCAGTTGATCCGGTAAGCCGCCGCAACTCGGCTTCGATCGCATCCAGACGGTCATTGATATTTGCACCAGATCCAATGCCCGAGGGCGCTTGGGTGGTCGACAGTTCCCGGTTCAACCGTTGCAATTCATAATAGAGAACGGAAAGGTCCTGGCGGATATCAGCCAGCGTTTGTGCGCGTTCTTGCGCCTGCATCGCCAATGGAAACGCAAGCAATGCCAGCAGCAAACAAAGACGTTTTCCCATCATAGCGATTAAAATCCGTTATTGTTTAATACAGTTACACCGCGGCGGTTTTGCGCATAACAGCGCTCAAGACTGCAAATTTCAACCGGCCGCTCTTTGCCGTAGCTGAGTGTTCGGATACGATCCCCGCCCACACCTGCACCAATAAGATATTCACGCAGTGCATTGGCGCGTCGGGCACCAAGGGCAAGGTTATATTCGCGGGTTCCCTGCTCATCTGCATGACCTTCGATAATCACTGTGTAATCACCATTGCTGTTCAACCAAGTGGCCTGTCCGTCAAGCACGCTGCGGGCCT
>CABXKH010000137.1 GCA_902512685.1 Paracoccaceae bacterium
TTGCCACCTCTAGTGGATTGGTCTTCAATTGCGGCGCCGAGGGCAGCCAACCCATCCTTTCGGCTTGAATATTATAGTCAATCAGTGATATGTCCCAGTCCCCTTCTGGCGCTGTTGGGGATAGGATTTCCTTTGCCTCAACTGTTTCATAGCGCCATTGATCCGTGTGCGCATACCAAGCCGAAGTTGCGTTCATGTGCCGTGGGGGGCGCCCCCAATCCAATGCAAAAGCCAGCGGTTGCCAACCTGTTTGTGGCCTTAGTTTTTCCTGACCCACATAATGCGCCCAGCCTCCACCAGACTGTCCAACACAGCCGCACATCACCAACATGTTGATCACACCACGATAATTCATATCCATGTGATACCAGTGGTTCATTGCGGCCCCGATGATTACCATGGATTTGCCTTCCGTTTGCTTAGCATTTTGAGCAAATTCGCGGGCCACATGGATAATTTTATCAGCCGGTACGCCGGTTATCTTTTCTGCCCAAGCCGGGGTGCCAGGAACATCATCTTCATAATTTGATGTGACCCAATCACCGCCCAGTTCACGCTCAAGACCGTAGTTGGCGCAAAAGAGATCAAAAACCGTGACAACAAGCGCAGTCTTTTTACCAAGTTTAACTTTTTTGGCAGGAATTGTACGCGTTAAGATATCTGGGCGCGTATCACCCGTTGAAAATGCCTCTGAAGCAGCCCCTCCAAAGTAGGGGTAATCCACCTCAACCGCAGCATCATGGTCATCACTATTGATCAAGGTCAGCTTGAGACGGTTGGGTGCATCGGCTGCACGCGCTTCTAGGTTCCAAAGCCCTTTTTCGTTCCAGCGAAAGCCAATCGATCCATTCGGCGCTACAAAGTCGCTCGACGGCTCATCTAGTGCAACCGTTTTCCAATCAGGATTATTAGCCTCACTCAAGCAGTCTTCAAAATCCGCTGCGCGCAGGAAACGGCCTGGAATGTAGCGCCCATCTTTTTTCTCAAGATGAACCAACATTGGCATATCTGAATATTTGCGGCAGTAATTCTGAAAATACTCTGTTTGTTGATTTAGGTGAAATTCGCGTAGGATCACATGACCAAAGGCCATTGCCAGCGCGGCGTCCGTTCCTTGCTTTGCATTTAACCACACATCGCCGAACTTGGCGGCTTCTGAGTAATCGGGGCAAATCACAGCTGATTTTGTGCCGCGATAGCGTGCCTCTGTATAAAAATGCGCATCCGGGGTGCGCGTTTGAGGCACGTTAGAGCCCCATAAGAGCAGATATCCGGCGTTATACCAATCTGCGGACTCTGGTACATCTGTTTGCTCGCCCCAAGTCATCGGTGACGCTGGGGGCAGATCGCAATACCAGTCATAAAACGACATGCAAACCCCCCCCAGTAAACTGAGATAGCGTGAGCCCGCCGCATAGGACACCATGGACATCGCCGGGATTGGGGAAAACCCGAAGACACGATCTGGGCCATGATTTTTTACAGTATAAGCATTTGCCGCTGCCGTAATTTCAGTGGCTTCATCCCAACCGGCCCGAACAAATCCGCCGCTGCCTCGAGTTGTGACATAAGACGCCCGCAATATAGGGTCATTTTGAATGGCGCTCCAGGCGGCAACGGGCTCCATGCTGTCTCTTAGACGGCGCCAAGTCCTTAACAGCTTACCGCGCACCAACGGCGTTTTTACGCGATTGGCAGAATAAAGATACCAACTATAACTTGCACCGCGCGCGCAGCCACGGGGCTCATGGTTTGGTAAGTCGGTTCTCGTGCGAGGATAATCCGTTTGTTGGGTTTCCCATGTGACGATCCCAGATTTAACATATATCTTCCAGCTACAGGAGCCTGTACAATTCACACCATGGGTTGAACGCACAATTTTGTCGTGGCGCCAACGGTTGCGATATGTGTCTTCCCATTTGCGATCTTCCCGGGTGACTTGCCCATATCCGTTTGAGAAGCGTTCTAACTCTTTGGATTGAAGAAAATTCAGTCGATCGAGAAGGTGGCTCATATTATGTTCTCCTAATGGCAATATGATAGCGCCGAAGGTTCGGCGCTTTCTGGCTAATTATGGCTTAACAAGGGACGGACGCGTTTTTCCGGCTGTAGAACAACCAAGTGATTACGAGGCAAACTGCATAAAACGAAAGGAATGCCCACAGGGCTCCATTTGCAGCCCCCGTCATAGAGATAGAGGTGCCGTAGGCCTTTGGAATGAAAAAGGCACCATATGCGGCAATAGCGCTGGTGAAGGCGATGATCGCCGCGCTTTCGCGTTCAGACTGCTTCAAAATTTCAGCGGCATCTAATTCTGGCATTAAGCGCGGTATTTCTTGGCGCATGATTGACGGGATCATCTGAAATGTGGAGGCATTACCGATGCCGGTCAAAAGGAATAGAACCATA
>CABXKH010000138.1 GCA_902512685.1 Paracoccaceae bacterium
CGGGGTCATCGGGCTTTCGCCTTTGGGGGTGATTTTACCCACCAGAATATCGCCCGGTTCAACGTCAGCGCCAATGTAGACTATTCCGGCCTCGTCGAGATTGCGCAAGGCTTCCTCGCCGACATTTGGAATATCCCTTGTGATCTCTTCTGGACCCAGCTTCGTATCCCGCGCGGCGACTTCAAATTCTTCGATATGAACCGACGTAAAGACATCGTCACGTGCGACACGCTCTGAGATGAGGATCGAGTCCTCATAGTTGTAGCCATTCCAAGGCATAAAGGCGACGACAACGTTTTTACCAAGCGCCAATTCACCAAGATCTGTGGATGGACCATCCGCAATCACTTCGCCTTTGGTGACCGTTTGGCCAACTTTGACCAATGGCCTTTGATTGATACAGGTGTTTTGGTTGCTACGCTGGAATTTACGCATCCGGTGAATATCAACACCGGCATCGCCCATTTCAAGATCTGCTGTCGCCCGGATCACGATCCGCTGGGCATCAACCTGATCAACAACGCCTGCGCGTTTGGCCATAATCGCAGCCCCTGAATCGCGTGCAACCACCTCTTCAATACCCGTGCCCACAAGTGGTGCTTCTGCACGCAGCAATGGCACAGCTTGACGCTGCATGTTTGATCCCATCAAAGCGCGGTTCGCGTCATCATTTTCCAAGAACGGAATAAGTGAGGCCGCAACCGATACCAACTGTTTTGGACTCACATCGATCAGATCAACACTTTCGCGTGGTGCGAGTGTGTAATCACCGGCTTGGCGGGTGCTGACCAATTCGTTTTGGAAACGCCCGTTGTCATCCAATGTTGCATTCGCCTGCGCCACAGTGTGCCGCATTTCTTCGGTCGCCGACATATAATGCACTTCGTCAGTGACCTGTGCGTCCTTGACCACGCGGTAAGGGGTTTCGATAAACCCGTATTTGTTCACTCGAGCAAAGGTTGCAAGCGAGTTGATCAGACCGATGTTGGGCCCTTCGGGCGTTTCGATCGGACACATGCGGCCATAGTGTGTGGCATGCACATCGCGCACCTCAAAACCGGCCCGCTCGCGGGTCAATCCGCCTGGTCCAAGCGCCGAGAGGCGGCGCTTGTGCGTGACCTCTGACAACGGGTTTGTCTGGTCCATGAATTGCGAAAGCTGGCTTGAGCCAAAAAATTCACGCACAGCCGCAGCAGCAGGTTTTGCATTGATCAAATCCTGCGGCATCACCGTGTCAATCTCGACCGATGACATCCGCTCTTTGATCGCACGCTCCATCCGCAACAAGCCAACCCGATACTGGTTTTCCATCAACTCACCAACCGAGCGAACACGGCGATTTCCTAGGTGGTCGATATCGTCCACATCCCCTTTGCCGTCCCGCAATTCGACCAGCGCCTTGATACAGGCGACAATGTCTTCTTTGCGCAATGTGCGTTGGGTGTCGTCGGCATCCAAAGCCAGACGCATATTCATTTTGACCCGGCCAACAGCTGATAGATCATAGCGCTCGCTGTCGAAGAACAATGTATCAAACAGCGCAGACGCGGCATCCACCGTGGGTGGTTCGCCGGGCCGCATGACGCGGTAAATATCCATCAGCGCGGTTTCGCGGCTCATGTTTTTATCCTGCGCCATGGTGTTGCGCATGTAAGGGCCGACATTAATATTATCGATGTCCAGCACCGGAATATCTGTAAATCCTGCATCGGTCAGCTCTTTCAGAGATCCGCCAGTGATTTCACCCTCTTTATTATATTCCAGCGTTAATTCATCACCGGCTTCGACATAGATTGCGCCGTTTTCTTCGTTGATGATATCGCGTGCAACAAACTTACCGACGATCTGCTCAAAGGGAAGCAACAGCTCAGTCACCTTGCCTTCGTCGATCAATTTTTTGACCGCCCGAGGGGTCACTTTTTTACCCGCTTCACCGATGACCTCACCAGAGGCTGCATCTACAAGATCATAAAGTGGGCGCGTACCGCGCACTCGCTCGGGGAAGAATTTTGTAACCCAGCCCTTGCCTTCGGAAAGTTTAAAATCAACCGTATCGTAATAGGCATCCATAATGCCTTCTTGATCCAACCCCAACGCATAAAGAAGCGTGGTTACGGGCAGTTTGCGGCGCCGGTCAATGCGTGCAAACACAATATCTTTCGCGTCAAATTCAAAGTCCAACCATGAGCCGCGATAAGGAATGATGCGGCAGGCAAACAACAACTTACCCGAGCTGTGGGTTTTGCCTTTGTCATGATCAAAAAAGACCCCAGGCGAGCGGTGCATTTGGGAAACGATCACCCGCTCTGTGCCATTAACAACAAATGTCCCGTTCGGCGTCATCAACGGCATATCGCCCATAAAGACGTCTTGCTCTTTGATATCTTTGACCGAT
>CABXKH010000139.1 GCA_902512685.1 Paracoccaceae bacterium
TTTGCGGGCCACGAAATGCTTGAGCCGTTCAACCCCCTGCGCCGGACAAATTAGCCCGCCCAGACAGCGCCGCACCGCATCACCGGGATCGCGCTTGGCAGGCGATCCACATTCTGGGCAGAGCTGAGGGAACTGAAATTCGGCGCTATCGCCGGGCCGCTGGGACAAATCAACATCGGCGATTTTCGGAATGACATCCCCCGCGCGGTAAACCTGCACCCGATCGCCAATGCGGATATCTTTGCCTTCACGGATCTGGCCGCCATTGGCATCGCGTCCGGCGATGTAATCTTCGTTGTGCAGGGTTGCATTGGACACCACCACCCCGCCCACGGTGATTGGCGTCAGACGCGCCACCGGGCTCAGCGCCCCGGTGCGGCCGACCTGAATATCAATCGCTTCAAGCCGGGTCCAGGCCAATTCAGCGGGAAATTTATGCGCGATGGCCCAGCGCGGTGTGGTGGACCGAAACCCCAACCGCGCCTGCAGCGCCAAATCATCAACTTTATAAACCACCCCATCAATATCATAATCCAGCGTCTCGCGCGCGGTCATGATCGTTTGATGCTGCGCCACAAGATCAGCGACAGAGTGGCACAGCTTGGTCAGTGGATTGGTGGAAAACCCAAAACTTTTTAGCCGCGCGATGGCCGCGTTTTGATGGCTGGCAAGCGGCGCCGATAGCTCCCCCCAGGCATAGGCGAAAAACTGCAGCGGGCGTGATCTGGTGATCGCAGCATCAAGCTGGCGCAGCGATCCGGCGGCGGCATTGCGCGGATTGGCAAACAGCTTTGCGCCCTTTTCGGCTTGCCGCGCGTTCAATGCCTGAAAATCACTGTGTCGCATGTAAACTTCGCCGCGCACCTCTAAGACATCCGGCGCGCCATCAATACTTTGAGGAATATCAGTGATAGTGCGGGCATTTTCGGTGACATTTTCGCCCACTTGGCCATCGCCGCGGGTGGCCGCCTGAACCAACTGGCCGCCTTCATACCGCAGGCTCAGCGACAGACCATCAATTTTCGGCTCGGCCGTATAGGCAAGCTTGGCTTTATCATTGATGCCAAGATAGCGCAGGATGCGGTCTTCAAAATCCTCTACATCCGCGGTGTCAAAGGCATTGCCCAGCGATAGCATCGGCAAGGCATGGGTGATCTTGCCAAACCCCTCTGCCGCAGCAGCGCCAATTTGATCGCTGGGGCTGTCGTTGCGCTTTAGCCCGGCAAACTGCCTCTCAAGTGCCGCATTGCGCCGCTTTAACCGGTCGTATTCAGCGTCCGACAGGGTTGGATTATCATTTTGATGATAGTCGATATTGGCCTGCTTCAGCAGGCTGGCCAATCGGGCCAGTTCAGATCGCGCCTGATCTGGCGTTACCCTAGAGACATCACTTTCATCACTCACGAATTGCGGCCCTTCTTATCACTCATACTAAGGTGATAAATCGACCAGCCGCATTGGTCTAGACCCTAAGGCAGCTAAATCCGATTAAGCGCTGACCACCAACCGCACCGCAGGCTGCTGTTCTGGTTCAGGATCTTTCAGCACATAGCCCCGCCCCCAAACAGTTTGAATATAGTTTTCATTGCCTGTTGCCTGGGCAATCTTTTTGCGCAGCTTGCAAATAAAGACATCTATGATTTTCAATTCCGGCTCATCCATCCCGCCGTAAAGATGATTAAGAAACATCTCTTTGGTCAGCGTGGTTCCCTTGCGCAAGGATAAAAGTTCAAGCATTTGATACTCTTTACCCGTCAAGTGAACGGTCTTGCCCTCGACCTCAACAGTTTTGGCATCCAAATTCACTGCAACTTTTCCGGTCCAGATTATAGACTGCGCATGGCCTTTTGATCGGCGCACAATGGCATGAATGCGCGCCACCAATTCCTCTCTTTGGAACGGTTTGGTCAGATAGTCATCAGCGCCAAAGCCAAATCCGCGGATTTTGTTTTCCGTATCATCCGACCCGGTTAGAATTAAAATTGGGGTATCAATGCGCGCCAGCCGCAATTGGCGCAACACATCATGGCCGGTCATATCCGGCAAATTCAGATCGAGTAGAATAATATCATAGTCATAGAGCTTTGCCAGATCGATGCCCTCTTCGCCCAAATCAGTTGAATAGACATTCAAATTTGCATGGGTCAGCATCATTTCGATGCTTTTTGCTGTGGTGGGATCATCTTCGACCAATAGAACACGCATCTTTAACTCCAATTTGTTCAATGATCTCGTCAGAGTGCGGTGAAAAGGTTAATCCCGCGCTACCATTTATCACAAACTTCCATTTCTCGTTAAGGTTGTCTATAT
>CABXKH010000140.1 GCA_902512685.1 Paracoccaceae bacterium
GCCCTTGGGCTTGGTGCTTGGCCTGCTGCTGCCGGACCTCCTGCTACGGAGGGCCTGGTGATGAGTGTGACACTCAAGGATCTACGCCCGGGGTGCATTGTCCTGATAGCAGGGTTTGATGACATTCCAGAGCACCAGTTCCAGGTGGAGGAGGTCTTTGAGGGCCTCGTTACAGGAACCGCCCTTACAGGACCCTTCGCCGGTGAATACGGCGAGCCAGAGATCGAGATGATCACCGCAGTGATCCCTCAGGGAAGAGCTTAAACCCTGAGCTGCGTTGCTCTTGCTCACAAAAATCCAAACACACAATCAAACCGGGGCAATAGCCCCACTAGGAGACGTCATGTCTACAAGAGTTAAGTATGCCTATAAGCGGCATAACACCTGGGTCTATCGCAGGACCTATCCCAAACATCTGCAAGCCATCTTGGGCTCTTCGCTAAAGCAGTCCCTAAAGACCGCAGATGCCAAACAGGCAAAAGCCCGCGTGGCTGAGCTCAACCAAACATTCATGAACCTTGTAAAGGAGGCACAGGCCCATGCTGATGCTGCACCATCTCAACCCAACCCTGAAGCTGCTAAACTGGCTGTGGCTCTGCCTCGATATCAGCGTGCAAGGCTTCTGGGTGAGCAGCCTGTTGCTGAGTTAGCCAAGCGGTACCTTCAAGAGGCCTCAGAAAAGCTCAGACCAGGAAGCTTCAAGTCCGTCCGCTATGCCCTGGAGCTGCTTGTCTCTCACCTGGGCAAGAAGCAGATCAGAGATCTCAATCAAGCCACAGGAAGAGACGTCCTGAGGCTGATCTTAAAGCTCTCCCCGAATGTCAGGAAGTATTCTGAGGCTAAGGGCGCCAGTCTGGCAGAGCTGGCAGCACTTTCGGAATACCATGAAGGCCTATCCCTGATGCCGCAAACGCAAGCGCGTATCTGGGGGCAGATGCAGCACTTCCTTGACTGGTGCGTGGCAGAGGGGGAGATCACCAAAAACCCTTGCGCGCACTTAAGGGTCAAAGAAAGGCCAGAGGTGCAGCCCTACCAGGTGCTGACAGATGCGCAGGCCGCTATATTGCTGAACGCAAAGGACAGGGTGCTTTCGAGCGCCCTTCTTTTTGGTCTGCTTACAGGCATGCGCTCAGGGGAGATCTGCGGGCTTATGGCAGAAGATGTCCTCCACAAGGGTAACCTTGGACGGTTCATCAACATCCAGCCCAACGCCATCCGGCAGCTGAAGTCGAGATCTGCTGAACGGGAAGTGCCTCTGCACCAGATCCTAGAGCAGCTGCTGGATACATCCTTGCCAACTAAAGGCAGGCTGTTTGCAAACCTGAGTGTGGATCGGGTTGTAAAGGCCTATGCGAAACTCCGCAGAAGCCACCCTGAGCTCAAGGGAACGGTGTTTCACTCCACCCGCAAGTGGTTCATCACCCAGTGCGAGCGTACAGGAACCCCTGAGCACTTCACGGCTTCCCTCGTGGGGCATCACTCTGCACGCTCCGCCAATAAGCTGACCTACGGGCTGTACTCAGCAGGCATCAGTGATGCGCAGAAGCGGGAGATCGTGGATGCAATCAGGCTGCCGGACCTCGGCAAAGAGTGGGAGGCCAACGCATGAGCCGAACCACCACAGCAGACCCGTCCCTCATCCCTGACATCGAGGCCTTCGAAGAACGAGTGGCCATCCACATCCACGAAGGTGGCATTCCCACTGATCAGGCCAAGGACCTCGCAGCCCAATCCCAGGGCTTCCGCAATCAGGCGCACTACTGGGCGTGGCTCAGGGTCTATGCCGACAGGAAGAGGTTAGGGTAGGGCTCCGACCAAAAACCAAGCCAGCCTCCCAGAGCGGGGGGCTGGGCATGCTTTTCCTTTTTTTTGCAAAGAGGGGTTGGGATGGGGCAGTGCTGCAAGAACTCACGACATCTAGCCCATCACACAATTGTATGTCAATCTCACGCAAAACCTTTAAGCATTTTCGTCCGAATACCGTTTCCGTGCAATCCTTAAAACCTCCTGTGACCATTAAGTAATGGCATAGTTTTAGGGGGCTAAGACACACTGGCCTTCCCCCCTAAATTAGTGCCACGAATTTGGTGAAACTCTCTTAAGGAGGAATTGGAATGGCTCGTAAGAGGTACATTGAAGAGTACTAAAGACCGTACTATCATCAGATTTGAAGCGCAGAAGCATCTTTAAATGCTGAAATTTTAAACGCTTCTGACTTCCCTTTGACCGTTACGTTTTTCTCAAAAGATGCT
>CABXKH010000141.1 GCA_902512685.1 Paracoccaceae bacterium
GATAGGCGAATTCCTTAAACAGCCAGCAATCGATGGCAATACAACCCGCGGTAGCGGGCGAGAGGTGTTTTCGGTACCAGGGGCGGATGCATCTTACGAAAGGGTATCAACCACTTTTCCGGGTTCGATCCTCCATTCCGTCATCGTTTATGAACCACCCGGCCACCGAAGCGAACCGATAAGCCACCGAGGTGAGGAAATGTTTTACATGCTTGAAGGTGAGATCACTGTCGAGATTGAGGGTCAGCGCGAGGTACTTTGTCAGGGCGATACTATTCATTTTGACAGTACGCGGGTTCACTCAACTTGGAACCACGGAACGAAATGTGCAGCAATCCTTTGGTGTGGCACAATGGATGTTTTCGGAGAAGCACCGGCACCAATTCACAAGATCGCCTCTCTCGGCGCAAATAACCAAAAATCAACCTAGGAGGAAAATCAATGATTAGAAATGCTCTACTTACCGCCGCACTGACGGCGGCTACCGCACTATCCTCACCAGCATTTTCAGAGACAGTTCTGCGGCTTGACGAGGTTGCAGTCGGTGAACTGGACCCGGCAAAAGCGTCGGATTATGCTGACTCGATATTAATGTTCAACGTGTATGATACATTGGTTTTACCCCAACAGGGTGGTCCGGGTCATGTTCCCCATCTCGCTAGTGCTTGGTCAGCCGATGGCTCGACTTACACTTTCGTACTCCGCGATGGCGTGACCTTCCAGTCCGGCAATCCCTTAAGAGCTGAAGATGTTGTTTATTCCCTTGAGCGCAACCAGGCACTTGGTGCAGGCCTATCCTACCTATTCGGGGGCGTTTCAGCTGAGGCTGTTGGCGAAAGCACTGTAAAATTTACCTTGGATAGCGCTTATGCACCCTTTGTTGCCTCGTTGGTACGCCTACCGATTGTTGATAAAGCGCTGGTTGAAGCCAACAAAGGTGATGATGAGTGGGGTGAAGCCTTTTTGAGCGCCAACGGTGCAGGATCTGGTGCTTACACCGTTAGCTCACACAACCCGCAGGAAGAAACCGTGATGGCAAAAAACAACGCCTATTTCCTGGGCGTCGCAGAAGCTGCTCCGGATACGGTGCGTCTTCGCTATGGGCTCGAAGCAGCTACGGTGCGCACCTTGATCGCGCAAGGTGAACACGATATCTCAAGCCAGTGGTTGCCACCAGAGGTAATGAAAGCGTTGGCTGACGATGGCGCACAACTTCTAACCGAGAGCGGTACTGGGGCGTTCTATTTCAAGATGAACACTACTAAAGCGCCGCTCGATGATGTTAATTGCCGTTTGGCATTGGCGTCAGCCTTTGATTATGCAACGGCAATTCAGATGATTGCCATCACGGATGATGTTTCGGCCGGAAGCCCATCAACAGGAGCTATTCCTATGGGTATGTTCGGTGCAAACGGTTCCGAGATGGTGCAGGCGCAGGATTTAGACAAGGCGCGCGCCTATCTGGACGCCTGCAAGTATAACCTTGCCGATTTCGATATCGAAGTCAGCTGGATAGCAGAAGTGCCGTTGGAAGAGCGTTTTGCGCTGCTCATGCAGTCTAACTTCACTCAACTGGGAATCAAGTCACACATTAAGAAATTACCCTGGGCTCTGTTTGCCGAGCAGGTTTCAAAACCCGAGAACACGCCGCACATCAGCCAACTGTTCGTGAACGCGGTGACAGGTGACCCAGATACGCTGCTTTATGGCATGTACCATTCGTCGACACCGGGCACCTGGCAGTCGCCCGAATACTTGAGCGATGCTGAAGTTGACGCCCACCTGGAAGCAGGGCGCACCGGAGCAAATGACGCCGCACGCGAGACCGCCTATGCTAGCCTCAATGCCCGCCTGATGGCGATCGCCCCGACGATCTATGGCTTTGATCGCCAGTCAGTCTTCGCCGCATCTAACCGGGTGAGTGTGCCAGCACTCAGCGATCCATCAATGGCCTTTGGCCTTGACGGAATGGGCTTCAGCTTCCGGCTGATGGAAATGGTCGAGTAAACTCCCAACGACCGGCCCGCCGGATCGCTTCGGTCCGGTGGGTAACTTTACTCAGGAAGTTGCCATGTCCCCTATCTTTCGTCTTCTCATAAGACGGCTTGGTATCTCTTTAATCGTGCTAATCGGGGTTTCCATGCTGATCTTTGCGATAGCTAGGATAATTCCCGGTGATCCCGCGCGGATCGCGCTGGGTCCCAATGCCACGGTTCAACAGATCGCCAAATTGCGTGCGGAAA
>CABXKH010000142.1 GCA_902512685.1 Paracoccaceae bacterium
TTCCTGATCCGAAATCCGCGATTAAGCTTTCGCGAAAATCTGAAAAGGTGAGTAACTCAGTTTCACGCAAATACATGTAATCATCGTGGTAATATTGCTCAATAATGTCGTAATCTTTTTCGTCCATGGCAAGGCGAACAATTTCACCGACTTTTACATATTCCATACTAATTCTCGCTCGTGTTTTTATAATGGAAGTGCCTCAGTGGACCCTCCATATGCCAACCATCCATAACATCTGCCTTGGTAGTAAAGACAAGGTCGCGTTTAGCCAAAGCATTATCTGCAGTATTCTGGTCGGGGTACAATGAGATTGACATGACTGAGGTTGGTCCAACTTGAACACCCATTTGAAGAATGGCCTCAGGAAAAGTGTCACCAACTACTTTCTGCCACTGGTCTTGCTGGGCTAAAAGTTCTTCTTCGGACTTAAACTCTATCATATTTATTCGGGCGATCTTCATTTTAGCTTCTCCCATAAAGCTATAAGAAATCTAAAGATGGCCACTTAACAAAACAATCCCCAAAAATGACTGGACGAATATAGATGGCTAGAGACCATTAAGTCGCAATTCACGAAAGCACCATCTTCAATTTTCTTGGACACTTTCAGCTGCAGGGGGAGGGCAAAAAATGAGCGTCCTTAATCGTGTAAGGATGGTGGCCACGCATTTTTCGGGATGAAGGTTTGAAAAAAAGGCAGGAAATATTTTCTGACTTCACATATTCCTTTGCTAGGTTATTCTGCGGCAAAGCATTGGAGACTTTAAATTGAAAGTTCTTAGCATCGTCAGATTTAAACCAAAGCAAAATCACCTTGAAGATGTTATAGAGGAATTGAAATTACATAATGAAAGATGTCGACAGTTATTCGATCAGCAGCGTTTCCTTTCAGAGGTTGAGGGTGAAGTGTATCTTGTTAAAATTTCTCCCTCAATTGACAAGATTGCAGAAGATCAAGAAGTTTCCTTAACTCATTTAGATAAGATTAGGCCTTGGCTTGAAGAATGGTCAACAGAAGAGCGCCACTCGCGGTCAATCTCTGGTATATTAATAGATGAATAGCCCTACGCGCACCCCACTGATAGCAGCGCCACACTGGAGATACGTGTTACTGATCGTAATTTAAGTGTTGGATATAAGAGGACGTAATTATGAGTTTTTCAATAAAAGTTTTCCAAATATTAGATGCACATGACGTAGATGGCATGGAGAGTATTTGTCACGATGATTTCATCTTTGTTGATGAGTATGAAATGATGACACGAGACGATTGGATTACGGGTCTGCGTAAGCTATGGGCAGAAACACATGTGGATTTTACTAGAGATCGTAATGTACTTGTGGATCAACGTGATATATTTTCTATGCAATTTACCCGCGATATTGATGGTGTAGCCCACAGGATCACAAACGTTTCGTTACTTAAGGACGGAAAGTTTTGGCGCAGTCAAATACACCGCGTACCTGTTTGAAAGAAAGATACTGAATTATTTTTAATGTGAGGAGCAACAAATGGATCGAAGAAAGTTTATAGCAATTCACACATACCACGATGAAGACTGCAAGAAGGCGCTTTGGAAGGGCGTTTCAACATGGCCAGAAAATGACCATCAATGGCAAGAAGACTATACATTTGAAAAATGTCGATGCACTCAACATTGGGTCGGAGATGACGACTTCTTTTTTTGCGAGTGGGAAGCAGAAGAGGGACAAGATATACTAGATGCCTTAGCTAGCGCTGGTGACAGTGAATATATTTTTACTGCTGTTTATGAAATTAAGAGCCATATTGATGCAAATAATTTAACTGGCAGAAACCCATGGAAGCCTCTTTCACATTTGGATACTCCAAATTAAGGGATATAAACGGACGTAGTGAGAAAGCTATTGAATTACTTCAAACTTGTTCATCATTGCCCGCCACCATTTTTTGTCTTTGTAGGTAATGTAATTGATTGTTGTAAATATTTTTTGGTCTGCACTGCTCTTGAATTTATCTTGCCAAATCAGTGAATTTTCATCTTCGTAAAGGCATTTAATTTCAATTATTTCGACGTGAAAATTGTTCCCAACTTCGTCGTGAGCAAAAACGTAATCTATAAATTCTTCTCGTGTTTCTAATCCTTCTTCACGAACAAGAAAAAAATCGTGGACAGATTCATAGCTTACATCCACGCCACGATAGCTTACATCCACGCCACGTT
>CABXKH010000143.1 GCA_902512685.1 Paracoccaceae bacterium
GAAAACGCCAACGGTGAATTCTCGGCCTGTTAAATAGGTTTCTGCCAAGGTCGTGTTGTTTTGCCTACTATATATTTTTGCAACCTTGGATTTGAAACCTGCAAAATTGTGAACGTATGAAAATGCATCAACGCCGCGACTATCGCCGCCTGTCACCGGCTTAAGAAATAAAGGAAAGGCGATTGGAATCGATGCCTCTGTTGGATGTTCACCGGGGACTGATTTGAAATATTGCGCTGTCTGAACCCCTATATTTTGCACTATATCCTTTGCCTGGCTTTTGTTAGATTCACGTTCTAGCGCCTGTCTATTTGACCCCAGATAGGCGATCCCGTTTTGATCCAAACAATCATTCAACCAAGTTTTACCCGCACCAAATTCGAAATACTTTACGCCCGAAAAAACAAGATCCGGCCGTCTGTTCAAAACACGCTCAAGGTCCGATTTAGTAGAGATTTCCGAAATCTTTACATGCTGATATTTTTGAGACAAAATTTTGAAAATTAGGTGTTCATCTAGAATAATGCCTACGTTTTTCTGATAAATTTGTGGGCTTTCCGCTTTGGGAGCCGTAAGTATTACAATAGATTTATTGTCTTTTATGGGCAAATCTATCTGGGAAAGAACATTTCGGTTTCGGTATGCGGGAAATGTGGAACCAACGCTAATGGAATTCACTGGCTTGCCAATGATTGGTATTGTTTTTGTATGTTCTGATTTCAAAATATATCCTAACAGTGCTTGCGCAAATTTTTAAAGAAACGCGATGGGTTTCAATGGCTTAGCTCTGAATGGAACAATAAAAATAGGGATAAATTCCAGATATCGATATCTGCATTTTATGAAAGCTATGACATTAAAGCGAAAAGTACGCTCCACTCATATCTATGAGGACTTGAGGGCGAAGATAACCAATGAAGTAAACGCGGGGCATTTGCAAGAAAATAACTGCCGATCACCAGCGTTTATATAGTAACTATTTCATCCAGCTTTTGACCTGTTTGATTTTGCCGGCATCTGCAGCGCCCGAAACTTTGCCCATTATCTTGCCATCTTCTCGCAGCACGATCACCTGCATCTGTTTCGTACCTGATATGCCGAACGGCTTATTCAACACGGCCGCTTTTTGATAAATCGTATAGGTTCGATCCTGCCAGTCTTGGGTTGCAAACGCTTTTTTCAGACCGCCGTCAATCATGCCTTTCAAAAATCGTGCACCGCGCCCCATTAGCAGAACTTGGACAAAATTATCGGAAGGCGAAAAGCCCATTTGCGCAACCCAATCTTCCACCGCGCTTTGCTGCCCACGTTTATAGGCCAGCAAAATGACCGTTTTTTTACCCGGAAGCCCTTTGGGCCAGTCGACCTCTTGGCCGCTTAAATTGGTAAAGGGCATCGCTTTGGGCAGGCCGTCGGCCTGCGCGGTGCCAAACAGTGCGGTTGTAAGGACAATGGTGATTACCATCAGCAACTTTTGCATTTCTGTACACTCCCAATTGGCGATACCACTCTGGTTTGAAATGGTAACTTAAGCAATTTGATTTTCAAGCCTGAAGCATAAGATAAAATCATTGCAGTGCGCAGCACCATCATCAGCCGTCGGGGATGGGCGTTTTTGCGTCTACTGACCGGCGCCGCTCAAAACAGGCGTTGGCTGGCAGCGGGTCAAGTTTTATATCTGCCGTTCATAACGCCGCAGCCAATGGGCGCTGACAACCCCGCAACAGGCAAAAACAGCAACCCCGATCATCATGACAGCAGGCGTTCCGTTGAAAAACTGCCCTGCTATGCCAGCCAAGATCACCGACCCCATCGTTGCGAAAGCGCTTACAACACTGGCCGCTGTGCCGGCAACATGGCCCAAAGGCTCCATCGCTAGCGCGGTTAAGTTTCCCATGGTCATTCCGGCGTGAAAGAAAACCCCAAACACCCAGAACACAAATAAAGCAAACCCGAGGGATCCAGAAACCAGCCCCGCGTTTAACAGCAAGAGCATCGAAATGCTCCACACCACTTGGACCTGAAAAGCCGCGCTCACCAGTCGGCGCATCCCCAATTTCATTACCAACATTGCATTCACGAAACTAGCAGATGCCGCAAAGATGGAAATCAGCGCAAACCAGAACGGAAAACTAACGGCGCGATCAAAGTA
>CABXKH010000144.1 GCA_902512685.1 Paracoccaceae bacterium
TAAATTGGTTGATCCCTTGCGACCGGCGTGCCCAATTTGGCAGCATATTTTTGCGTCGGTTTCTTGGTGCACGAAGTCCGTGAGTCTTTTCCACGCTTTTTCGTGTTCTGGGTGGTATAACCCCGGGCAACCGGGGGTAATTCGGCCAGTGTCCGACACGCAGGTCATTTCCGTGTAAACAAGTGCCGCCCCGCCTTTGGCGCGTTCGCCATAATGGATCAGATGCCAATCTGTAGGACATCCGTCATCTGCTTTATATTGCGCCATGGGTGAGACAACGATCCGATTACTAAGCTGCATATCACGCAATTTATAGGGCGCAAACATCGGGGCGCGGACCGTTGCATCGGGGGCGACGCCGGCTTTTGTCTGAAACCATTTTTCAGCCGAGGTTAGCCAATCTTTATCCCGGAGCCGTAGATTTTCATGACTGATCCGTTGCGAGCGGGTCAGCAAAGAATAATTGAACTGCACCGGATCAAGATCAAGATACCGCTCGACCTGTTCAAACCATTCAAGCGAATTTCGGGCAGCGGATTGCAGGCGCAGCACTTCAAGCCGGCGCTCTTGTTGATAGCGTTCAAAGGCTGCATGAAGGTCGGGTTCAGAATGTAGATAATTTGCCAGTGAGATCGCGCTATCAAAGGCAAGCCGTGAGCCTGATCCAATTGAAAAATGTCCGGTGGCTGCCGCATCCCCCATCAGGACAACATTTTCATGATACCATTTTTCGCAGATCACGCGCGGAAAATTCATCCAAACCGCTGATCCGCGCAGATGTTCGGCGTTCGACATAAGATCATGGCCGCCCAGATGACGTGCAAAAATATTGCGGCATGTTTCTACAGTATCTTCCTTGCTCATGCTTTCAAAACCCCAGCGGTCCCAGGTGTCTTGCTG
Source organism: Paracoccaceae bacterium (assembly GCA_902512685.1). Taxonomy (GTDB): domain Bacteria; phylum Pseudomonadota; class Alphaproteobacteria; order Rhodobacterales; family Rhodobacteraceae; genus CABZJG01. The sequence continues at coordinate 901 of CABXKH010000144.1, forward strand.
ACATTCTACAATGAAGGTAGCGGTGGTTTCATCGAACTGGTAAACATGTGCCCATATCCAGCCATATTGGGTTTTTTCAAAGATAAACGTGAAGGCATCATCAAATTTCTGATGTGTGCCCAGCCAAATAAACTTACATTCTCGAATATCAATATCCGGTTTGAATTGGCTTTCATATTCCGCGCGAACACGCGAATTTATGCCATCACAGGCCACCACCAGATCATAATCTTTTTGATAGCTTTTGACGCTGTCAAATTCAGTTGAGAACTTCATTTCAACGCCCAACTCATTGGCGCGCTGTTGGAGCAGCATCAACATCCTTTTGCGGCCGATACCTGCAAAGCCGTGGCCACCAGAAACGGTTCGAACACCGTCATGTACAACGGCGATATCATCCCAATAGGCAAAGTTATCACGGATTAGTTCTGTACTTTTGGGATCATTGATTTCTAAATTATCCAGAGCATCATCTGACAGGACGACACCCCATCCAAAGGTATCGTTGGGTTGGTTGCGTTCGATCACCACAACGTCATGCGCGGGATCTTTGAGCTTCATTGAGATGGCAAAATATAGCCCCGCAGGACCACCACCCAAACATGCAACACGCATTCAAAGCCTCCGTCTAATATGTTCTTTAAAAATTTAGCTTTGCTGAAGATACATTAGATCATAAAGAGTATATTTCAAGGTTAAAATATTTAGCTTTAAAGGAATTTAATTTTATCGCGATATAGCGCCGTCACTCCTGGTAAAATCTTACAACTAGTAAGCTGTTATTTTTATGGTCAAAACGCGTCCCAAAGCCCGTTTTTTTCCAAGATGGATTTTAGCAAAACACAATCGTCTGTCATGATCCCATCGACGCCCAAATCAATGAGCCTTTGAATTTCATCGGCTTGATTTATGGTCCAAACATGAATTTTCAGCCCCTTTGACTTTGCATAGACAAGAGTTTGAGGCGTGATCAATTTAATTCCGAAATAGCTGACGGGCAATTGTGCGCAGTTGGCGCGAATATTTCCCGGCCAGTTCAAAAGATGCTTTAGATAAAATCTGGCCACTCCGCCGGTGCCTAAGGACCGCGCCGGTGGGCTTTGTGATAAGGAAGATGTTACCGCCTTTATCCGGCGCTGGTTGAAGCTGCCCACACAAAGTCTATCACAGGCATTCATCGAAGTTGCCAGTGCAATAAACGGA
>CABXKH010000145.1 GCA_902512685.1 Paracoccaceae bacterium
ACCCGCCGTGGCGCAGGGGGCGATTGGGATCGAGCGGCGCAGTGACGACGCGCGAACAGCCGGTCTGCTTGAAGCGATCCATGACCGGGATACGGGCCATCGGCTGGCTGCTGAGCGGGCTTTTTTGGCGGCACTGGACGGATCGTGCGAAACCCCGATTGCAGGCTTGGCCGAGCTAAACGGCGGCACGCTGCGCCTGTGCGGTGAAGTGCTGCGCCCGGACGGGTCCGAAGCGATCAGCGATGATCAAAGCGCCCCGATCGAAGATGGCACCGCGCTTGGCACTGAGATGGCCGCGCTATTGCTGGCCCAAAGCGGGCCGGGATTTTTTGATTGGCGATCGGGGGATAAAAGCTAGGAATCTTTGGCGTTCTGCGGTGGAATAACCTTGCCCGGATTAAGGATATTGTTCGGATCAAGCGCCTGTTTGATCTGCCGCATCACTGCAACCGCCACCGGATTTTTGCGCCGTGCCATCGACGGCAACTTACTGCGGCCAATACCATGTTCGGCGGAAAAACTGCCGCCAAGCTCTAGAACCACATCTTCCACCGCCTCAGTGATGGCTGCATGGGTTTGTGGGTCAAGGCTTTTTGGCCAAACTGGATAGTGGATATTGCCATCCCCAAGGTGCGAAACAACAATAGTCTCAGCCCTGGGATCGAGCGCCGCCAAACGATCCTGCATGCGGTCCAGAAACACTGCCACTTTATCAAGCGGCACAGCAATATCGTGATTGACCAGAGGCTTTTGGGCCACGGTGACCTCTGCCGCACTTTCGCGCAGATGCCACATTTGGGCGCGCTGTGTGTCGTTCTGGGCAACGACCGCATCTAGAATCGCGCCGCTTTGCAATTGATCGGCTAGAATCTCTTCAAACCGCGCCGACAGCCGGGTTTGACCGGTGTCATCAGCGGCGGGTAAATCTTCGGCGGTGGTGGCCACCTCGACCAGAATATTGACCTCATATTGGATCGGAAATGGCAGTTGGCGGTCGGCAAAATGCGCTGCATATTTTTCAATATAAAACCGCGGCATATATTCATAGGCTTCAACCGAACCGCCTGTGGCTGATTGCAGCGCATTGAGAATGCTCAGCGCCGCATCCAGCGAGGGCACGCCCAGCATCGCGGTGGCATAAGCCCGCGGCTGTGGCATCAACCGCAGCACAGCGGCGGTGATAATGCCCAGCGTGCCTTCTGCGCCGATCATCAGATGTTTAAGATTATAGCCAGAGTTGTCTTTGTGAAGCTCGGACATCATCTCCATGATCTCGCCGTTGGGCAGCACCACTTCGATCCCAAGGCAGAGATCACGGGTATTGCCGTAGCGTAGCACATTTGATCCCCCTGCATTGGTCGACAGCATACCGCCGATCATGGCCGAGCCGCGCGCCCCAAAGGTCATCGGAAAGATAAAATCATGCTCTTCTGCTGCTTCGTGCAGATCAGACAGGATCACCCCGGCCTCAACCACTGCAAGACGGGCGTCAGACCGGATTTCCCGAATGGCATTCATCCGCTCAAGCGACAGCACCAGCGCGCCTTCAGCAAAGGTTCCGTCAGCCAGCCCCGTGTTGCCGCCCATTGGCACCACGGCGATCTTTTCTGAATTGGCCCATTTAACGATCTCTGACACCTGATGCACATTTGCCGGGCGCACCACCGCCAAGGGGGTGAAAGGATGCAATTTGAACCAATCACTGGAATATTTTTCGCAATCCCGGCCAGTGAGCACATGCGACGTCTCAACAATGTCGATCAGGGCATTTATTTGCGTCATTGGGCATTCCTTTGCTGTGGTGATTTCCGCTAGAAGAGACAAAAAAGCTGATCTTTGCAAGCAACTTAACGCCCAAAAACCGATGGCCAGAGCCGTAAAATGGCACCACCGTCATACTGCCGCAATACCGACGCAAAACAGTGCCCGTTTTTTAACGACCTTCAGACCCCTAAGCAGGATGCATTAATCCCATTTGGCCAGTGGCGGCAGGCTCATCAAAACCGCTTCTGGATCATGCCCTGTAGCCAGACCAAATTTTGTTCCGCGGTCATAGACCAGATTAAATTCAGCATAAAGCCCACGGTGGCGCAATTGGGTTT
>CABXKH010000146.1 GCA_902512685.1 Paracoccaceae bacterium
AGCCTTTGGTGTTGCTTCAACGCGTTCATTTTGGCTGTAGGCGTACTTCATATTTAAGTCTTAATGCCCGTATTCATTTGCTCAGTCTTTTTATTTTGAAAGCAGCCTAACAACAAAGCTGATTTTTTCAAACAAACATTACTGAGGGAAACCCTTTTACTTGGGCGCTTAAACCCACAGGGGGGGGGCAAAAAACGAACGGCCACAATGGTGAAAGGATGGTGGTCATGCATTTTTCGGGATGAAGGTTCAGTCAAAATCAGGAAATTTTATACTAAGTAAAAGTTCAAAATTATATTGTGTAAACTGTTTTGATAAAGACAGCCTCCCGCACTACCCTATAAAGAAACCAATTTAGGAGGCTACCTTGCGAGTGAATAAAATATTAAGCAACTATGAACTCTGTCTTGTTGACTTGGAAGTACTGCTCAATGGGGAGACACGTTCAGCGCCCACACTCTGTGTTACAGATGGGCAAGAGGTGATACCTTTAAACACCCCTGATGGCAGACCGATACAGATGAACAAGGCCAATGCTATAAAGTTTAGTGATGGCTAAGTTCTGTTAGTTCCATTAATTTATGAGAGGTTCTATCTTGTCTAAAGACTATGAACTGACTGATGCGCAAATAAGCGATATTGTTGCCATGGCTTTATCAGATCACATTAGTTTCGCGGAAATCCAACTTGAATACGGCCTTAAGGAAAAACAGGTAAAAGACTTAATGAGAGATACCCTTAAAACAGGTAGCTATCGAGCGTGGCGCAAACGCATCCGTTCTTTCGGAGATCGACGCGAACATTATAAATAGCACCAACAAGCACTGTATTGGCATTGCAAAAAAAGACCCTGCACAATGGCAGGGTCAGTCCAACAGGGAGGTATAACGCTCAACTGAACGTTATAACACTTATACGACGGATATTGATTTTGGATTAGTTTACCAATGCCACTCTCAATAAATCGGATTAGCTATCAAATAGCAATTCAGGGAAGCATCCTAGTGTACGTTAAGTGCGATAAGGTGTTAGCTTTGAACTTCGCCAATGAGAACTGTGGGTTGTCCATCATAGTAATTTGGAACATCCGCAAATGCTGGCCCCGCTTCAGCCATTGACGCTTCCAGAGCTGCTTGATCTTTGTAAATTATGGTTGCTATTGCATGAAAAGGAGCTGGAGTATCACCCGCACCTGATAAGCCTTTCGTAACTTGGACGCTTTCCCAATGCTTACCCATGCCGCTGCTTATCAGTTCCATGTGATTTTTCATGTAATATTCATGATTAAAAGTTGTTCCGTTTTCGGTGGAGTAAACAACCTGAAGTGAAACTGCCATTTTATTCTCCCTGTGGATTAATGTTCATAATATCACTTTGTACGATGGCAGGGGATGGGTCAAAGGCTACGTTAGGTAAAGCATAAAGCAAACCCGCTCATATCAGTCCCTGATACTCCTGAGAAACCTTTCAGGTAAGGTGACGCTCACAGGAAACATACTGATGACACCGTCATCTTGGGATGATCTTGAGTGTAGGTCTTATGTTTAGTCCCGCTATTTTCTAATCAAGGTTAGCATTATACTTTGATAAGAGCGGAGCGCCGCCACCTTTAATTAACGTTGCAATTTCGCCCTCGTGGTAAAAGTCTTCGCGTATTAAACTTGCTCGTTCTTCGTGCCATTTAACTCTGGCCTCTCTGTTTGCGTCCGCTTTCTCTTCTGTATCGTAAACTGTTAACACCATATAAGAAGTTTCACCCGTGCGAACGGCGACACTAAATTCACACTCTTTTAAAAAACCACTTTCAACGGCTTCTCTATGTTCCTTAAGGAGCTGATCCCGTCCCTCTTTGGTGTGCTGTTCACACATGATGACCCTAGCGATTGGCATTTTGACAACTCCTAAAACAAGCATAAGAAAATCTACTATGGGAATGTTTGACCGATTTATAGATTAAGAGCGAACTAAATTTTGTAATGATAGTGGTCACGCATCTATTGATGAAAAGCGAATAGCATCCTCAAGTCGGTCATCACCCCAAAAAATTTCACCTTTCACTTCAAATGAAGGTGCGCCAAAAACACCAGCCGGTGTTGTCA
>CABXKH010000147.1 GCA_902512685.1 Paracoccaceae bacterium
CTCTCGCCAATGAGAATCACAAATGTAAAATTGGGATCACTTTGAGCGCGTATAGATGGCAAGGTCAAAGTTTCAAAGCAGCTAAATCGCATATCAAGCTGCTCTGGGGCGTAGAGATAGTCGCACCGCTCCTCAATGCTGTCATGCTCAATTTGGAAACCACCTAAGGCGGGATAGGAAAATCGACAGATTCCGAGTATTTGCATGAAGAAATAAAACCAATTTATATAAAACTATTCTATATTGAGCACCATAAAAATTAAAGCGCAAGCAACAACACCTAAAGGCAACTCATTCAGGGCCCAATTTTACCTCTGAACCGTGTGTTGACAACGTCCCCGACTCCCCCTATACGCACGCTATCTCGGCACCGGGGGTCGCCCCACAGCTGACTTCAGATTTGAAGTGGTCAAGATCCGGGCCTGCGCCTCGATCCTCTGGAAACCCACCGCGTCGTTCCCGCGAACGAGGGGACGCATGCGGTTTTTGTGTTTTGCGGACGCGCGAGGCACGGCAAAGTGAACTGCATGGGCGTTGGCTTGTGCGCGATTGATATGTAAGAGCGAAACGGGAAGAACCGGAATGCCAACAATACAGCAGCTGATCCGCAAGCCGCGGCAGCCCAAAGTGAAACGGTCCAAGTCAATGCACCTGCAGGAGTGCCCGCAAAAGCGGGGTGTCTGCACAAGGGTTTATACAACAACACCGAAAAAGCCGAACTCCGCCATGCGGAAGGTTGCCAAAGTGCGCCTAACCAACGGTTTCGAGGTGATTAGCTATATCCCAGGTGAAAAACACAATCTTCAAGAGCACTCAGTGGTGTTGATCCGCGGTGGCCGGGTAAAAGACCTTCCAGGTGTCCGCTATCACATCCTACGCGGTGTGTTTGATACACAAGGTGTCAAAGACCGTAAACAGCGCCGTTCGAAATATGGCGCCAAGCGTCCGAAATAAGAGGTTTAATAGATGTCTCGTCGTCACGCCGCTGAAAAGCGCGAAATTCTGCCCGATGCCAAGTTTGGCGATCGTGTTTTGTCAAAATTTATGAATAATCTGATGATCGACGGCAAAAAGTCGATCGCGGAAACAATCGTTTACAACGCGCTTGACCGGGTTGAATCGAAAATCAAACGCGCGCCTGTTGAGGTGTTCCACGAAGCTCTGGAAAATATCAAGCCAGCGGTTGAAGTGCGCTCTCGCCGGGTTGGTGGTGCGACATATCAGGTGCCTGTCGAAGTGCGCCCAGAGCGCCGTGAGGCTCTGGCAATCCGCTGGTTGATCACTGCATCGCGCGGTCGAAACGAAAACACCATGGAAGAGCGTTTGGCTGGTGAATTGCTGGATGCAGTGAATTCGCGCGGTTCCGCGGTTAAGAAACGGGAAGACACCCATAAGATGGCAGATGCGAACAAAGCATTCAGCCACTATCGTTGGTAATTTTTTAGAGGCTGCAGAGACATGGCACGCGACTTTTCCTTAAATGAATACCGTAACTTTGGTATCATGGCGCATATTGATGCGGGTAAAACCACCTGCTCAGAGCGTATTCTATATTACACAGGTAAATCCCATAACATCGGTGAAGTGCATGATGGCGCTGCGACGATGGACTGGATGGAGCAAGAGCAAGAGCGCGGCATTACCATTACCTCTGCGGCGACGACGACCTTTTGGGAGCGTACGGATGATGGGGAAAACGCCCAATCTCCTAAGCACCGGATGAATATAATCGACACGCCCGGCCACGTGGACTTTACCATTGAGGTTGAGCGGTCTTTGGCCGTTCTTGATGGGGCGATTGCTGTGCTTGATGCCAACGCCGGTGTCGAGCCGCAAACTGAAACTGTTTGGCGTCAAGCTGATCGTTACAAAGTTCCGCGCATTGTTTTTGTAAACAAGATGGACAAAATCGGCGCAGATTTCTTTAACTGCGTGCGTATGATCGAAGATCGCACTGGTGCGATCCCTGCACCCATCCAGATCCCAATCGGAGCGGAAAACGAGCTGGAAGGCCTTGTAGACCTGATCACGATGGAAGAATGGGTATGGGCCGGTGAAGATCTTGGCGCCACTTGGGAACGCCGCCCAATCC
>CABXKH010000148.1 GCA_902512685.1 Paracoccaceae bacterium
GATGCACCCAAAGGCGGTGAAATATCCACCTGGGGATTTGGCACCTTTGATTCGATGAACCCCTATTCGCGCAAAGGCCGCGCCGCTTCACTTGCCTCGGCGCCGTTTGAAAGCCTGATCAGCGGCACCGGTGATGAGGTCGGCGCCTCTTACGGGCTGCTGGCTGAAACACTGGAATATCCTGAAAATCTGGCTTGGGTGATTTTCAATTTGCGCCCCGAAGCAAAATTTTCCGATGGCTCGCCCCTGACGGCCGAAGATATTGTGCACACCTATGAGCTGTTTTTAAACGAAGGCTTGCCAAGTTATCGGGCCATTCTTGGTCAGATGGTGACCAGCGTAGAAATCCTTGATCCGCATAGGGTCAAATACACCTTTGCCGAGGACGCACCAGAGCGCGACCGCATCCCGCTTGTGGGCGGATTGCCGGTGATGTCCAAAGCATGGTTTGAAAAAACAGGCGCAGGTCTGGAAGAAAGCCGGATGGAACCTGCTATTGGTTCGGGGCAATACGTACTGGAAGAGTATGAAATTAACCGCTGGGTGCGCTATGTCCGTAATCGCGATTACTGGGGCAATGATTTACCGATCAACCGCGGGCGTGGCAATTTCGATACGATCCGCGTTGAGTACTTTGCCGATAGCAATGCCGCCTTTGAAGGCTTTAAATCCGGCGCCTATACATTCCGCAGCGAAAACTCATCGAAAACATGGGCCACGGGATATGATTTTCCGGCGCTGAACGACGGTCATGTGATCAAGAAAACACTGCCTGATGGTGGCATTGGCACTGGGCAGAGTTTCGTGATGAACCTGCGACGGGACAAGTTTTCCGACCCGCGGGTGCGCGAAGCGCTGGGCCATCTGTTTAATTTTGAATGGTCAAACGAATCGCTCTTCTATGGTCAGTATGCGCGTATTCATTCGTTCTGGGAAAATTCGGATTTTGCCGCCACCGGAACACCAAGCGAAGGCGAGCTGGCACTGCTTGAACCGATTGCCGATAAATTGCCAGCCGGCATCTTAACCGATGAAGCTGTCATGGGCGTCACCTCGGGGCCTCGGGCCATGGACCGTAAAAACCTGCGGGCCGCTTCGGCGCTGCTGGAAGAGGCAGGTTGGAGCGTCGGGGATGACGGTCTGCGCCGCAACGCTAAGGGTGAGACATTACAGATCGAAGTGCTCGAGCGCAGCCCGGCCTTTGACCGCGTGGTCTTGCCGTTTATCGAAAATCTGCGCGCTGCCGGCGTGGATGCCGCCTACAACCGCGTTGATCCGGCGCAATATACCGACCGCCGGCGCAATTATGATTTTGATATGCTGACCACGCAGATGCCCATGGGGCTTGAGCCGGGGTCGGGGCTAAAACAGTACTTTGGCTCGGAAACGGCGGACGAGTCTGTATTTAACGCAATGGGTATCAAATCCGAAGGCATCGATATCTTGATCGACCATGTGGTGAATGCCACTGATAAAGAGACCTTGCGCGTATCTGTCAAAGCCCTTGATCGGGCCCTGCGGGCCTATCGGTTCTGGATCCCGCAGTGGTACAATGCCACCTATCGGGTATCTTATTGGGATATGTATGAGCACCCCGAAGAAATTGCGCCCTACTCGCTCGGCCAGCTTGATTACTGGTGGTACAATGCTGAAAAAGCCGATGCGCTGAAGGCGGCAGGTGTGCTGAGGTAAAGCCACTATGGGCGCATATATCGCGCGGCGACTGTTATTGGTGATCCCCACGCTGCTGGGGATTCTGATTATTAATTTCGCCATGGTGCAATTTGTCCCCGGCGGACCGATCGAACAAATTCTGGCCAATCTGGAAGGTCAGGGCGATGTGTTTGAAACCATTGCCGGCGGTTCGGATGATGCGGTCGATAAGTCCGAGCGCGAAGACTATGTCGGCGCGCGTGGCCTGCCGCCGGAATTCATCGCCGAGCTGGAAAAAGAGTTCGGCTTTGACAAACCGCCGCTGCAGCGGTTTTTGCAAATGATGTGGAACTATATCCGCTTTGA
>CABXKH010000149.1 GCA_902512685.1 Paracoccaceae bacterium
GTGCGATCAAAGCGGCCCGCGCCACATCGTAATTGCCAAAATGACCAGACACACAAATCACGCTGCGCCCTTCTTTTGCCGCTTGTGCAAGCGTCGCAAGCCCCGGGCCTTCGATTTCGGTTTTCTTGGCCAAGGCAACAATATCTTTAGGGGAAAACAATTCGATAATCGTTTTCCCAATATTGCGGCTGGTGGCGCTTATCAGTTTTTCTTGTTCGGCTGCGCCGATCTCTGGACACGCAAGCTGCAAATTATCACGAATTCGCCGGCGGTACCCCAAAAGCGGCACCACAATAGCAGCAAACAGCCCGCCAAAAAGCTGGCGGCGCAGGCCAAACGGCAACAGCTTGAAAAGCTTGATTATGCCGATCGCCAAAGCGCCGCTGAGCAGATCGGCCAAAGATGATAAACTGACGCGCATGGTCCACAAAGTTGGTTGCTTTATTTTTGCTTATAAAGTCTTGTCGCCGCGAAACAACCGCCTAGCTCGGAAAACACGTTTTTCTTTGAACTTGACCGTGTTAGCCCCGCTCTAAGAGCTGGGTGATCTTTTGGGTTGTTAGGCTGGTGGCCGCCCCGCTGGTGCGCAGGCAGGCGCGGGCGTTTCTGGCCAATTGGACGCGCCGTTTTGGATCTTGTAGCGCGATGAGCGCTGCAGCGATCTCATCAGATGTCTTTGCGACAATTGCCCCTTGATCCGCATGCAAGCGCGCATAGATTTCTTTAAAATTATAATCAATTGGCCCATGAATAATCGGGCAATCCAGCAATGCAGGCTCGTAGGGGTTGTGTCCCCCATGATCAGACAGGGATCCAGCAATAAAGGCAGCATCAACAAGCCGATACCACAGCCCCATTTCCCCAAGTGTATCGGCGATATAGATATCAGCATCGGCATCAGTATTAAAACTGTCTGCCGCAGATCGCAGCGCAACTTTGAGCCCCCGCGCGCGGGCCAGTTCGGCAATCTCAGCCCCACGCTCCGGGTGGCGCGGCGCGATGATCATCAGGGCCTCACCTGCGCCAAATGCGCTCATATGCGCTTCAATCAGCGCTGCATCCTCGCCGGGATGGGTCGAACTGGCCAACCACATAAATCTGTCGCCTTTTTCTGCCTGCATGACTTTTAGTTCGGTTGGATCAGCTTTTGGCAGGCCGGCATCTTCTTTGGTCGACCCGCTGAGGGTCAATTTCTCATTTGCCACACCCAGTTCAGCTATCTGCTTCAGGGTATTTTCTGATTGCACCAGAATGGCATCAAAAGCATTCAGTAAACTGAACATCGCTTTTGGCCAGCGCTGCCAGCGACGGCTGGTATTTTCCGAAATCCGGCAATTGATCAAGGCCATTGGAATTGCGCGGTGACGGGTTTCGCAAATCAGTTGTGGCCAGAGTTCACTTTCGACCCAAATCGCCAAATCGGGGCGCCAGTGATCAAGGAACCGGCATACAGAGGTGTAACAATCATAGGGCGCAAATTGATGCATCAATCTGTCATGTGTGGATTGCTCTAGCAAATTGGCCGAGGACAGCGTAACCGATGTAATCAGCAGATGGAGCTGCTCATCCTGCGCCAAAAGTTGTTCAACAAGGCCCAGAATTGACTGGGTTTCCCCAATACTGGCCGCATGAAACCAAACCAGCCGCCCCTCTTTGGGCCGCGCATGGCGCGCCTTTCCCCATTGTTCGTTTTGCCGCAACGGTTCTTCTTTTCCCCGGCTAAGGCGGCGGCTTTGGGCAATCCGAAACAGTGGGGTAGAGACACGCGCCAACATCAAATAAAGCAAGATTACAAAAGATCGGTTGCGCATTACTTTTGCTCCTTTGCACGGGGGCAAAACGCGCCTGTGCTGACTTGCCGTTCGGCCAATACCGCAAGGCGTCGCTGAGTGCTGATTAGGTTTTGCCCCACGAGCTGTTTTGACCCTTGTTCTTTCATCACGGAAAAAATCGATTAGCCGCCCGTATGGCTCATATGACGCGACATTTGTCCGGCGACTTCCTGCCGTGAATAAT
>CABXKH010000150.1 GCA_902512685.1 Paracoccaceae bacterium
AGAGCTTGCTGAAAGCCGAATGCGGCGCGCAGCTGGCGTCATGGCACGCCATGGTGCATTCACTAGAATGTTCAAAGTTGCCGGCGGAGGCTGTGCAGGAGATTATAATCTACAAAGCATGTATGGCTCGTTTGAAGAGGGCGCTCGTGCATTTGAAAGCTTTAACGCGGATCCTGAGTTTCAAGCGATATTCAGAGAAAGAGGGCTCAATCCGGCCGGGGATATCAGAGGGCCAAATATTTACCGCATGATTTATGGAGCGCCGAGCACACCTCCACGGCCTGTATTGGTTCAACGCTTATATCATATGCCGCGCAACAACATCGGTAAGGTCATGGAATTGGCGCCTAAACTTGATGCATTGATGCAAACAGTAGATGTACCCATAGGAGTGGCCGTTCCAGCGATTGCGGAGGATCACGAAATGATGGGTGTGGTGTACCGCTTTAACTCAATGGAACATTGGGGATCAAGTGTCGATCAGATGGTGGATAATAAAGAATTCGCGGATTTGGTTTCAAAGGCCAATGAGCTCGGAACATTGACTGAATCCAGAATGCTGGTCGCAATTTAGGTTTCGCTTTAGTCAAAAGGGGCGCTTTGTGGCGCCCTTTTTTAATTAAAACTCCGATAATTTCCTAAAATATTGTGCTGCATATTTATACCATTAGTGAATTCAATTTATCTGTCCGGTATTCTTTAAATCTATTACTTTCTATTTCGAACCACTGAGACAGAATCCACTCATAAACAGACCTATAATCCATCGTAAACTGCATATCGCCATCGATGAGCGCGGATAGGCTTGGATGTGTTCCATAAAGGCCGCCATTAATGGCGCCACCCGCCATAAAATGCGGGGCTGCAGTGCCATGATCTGTTCCGTTTGTCGAATTTTCAACGGCGCGCCGGCCAAACTCGGAATATGTTAAAACCAACGTGTTGTCCCATTGATCAATTTTACGCAATTGTTGGGCAAAGCCAGACACAGCGCGCCCTAGATTTTCCAAAAGCCGCTGATGTCGCCATGATTGATCTTCATGGGTATCAAAGCCGTCAATTTTCACCTTAAGAACCGGCGTATCAATGCCAGCCGCAATAAGCGTCGTTGCAAGGGAAAGTTGACGCCCCAAATCGCCGGCCCGAATTTTAAAATTGCGGCCTCGGGAGGTGCTAAGTTTATTTGTAATGCGCTCCATTGAGGAATTTAACGCCGCTGCGCGGGTCAATAGCATTTCAAGAGCAGGGTTCTGAGATGTTGATTTAGCGGCTATCGTTGATTTGCTTAAGCGCTTGAACTGCTCGGCGGAAGTCATTGATAACCAAATACCATTTTGGGACGTAAAAATGCCCATACCGCCATCTAGGCTAATGCCATGCGCATCAAAATCATAGGCAGCCCCCAGTTCTTCCATATCCTCGGTGAGCCAACCGGTTTTGCCCGAGCCAGAGCCATCTCCTCCGGTTTCCCACAACGCGATGGATTTAAAATGCGACCGATTGGCCCCAGGATATCCCAAGCCTTGAATAACAGCCAATTCACCGCGCTCCCAAACATTTCCTAGGTTTGTCAACGCGCTGTGAAGTGCCAGAGAATTCGAAATACTAAAGCGATCTTTTGGTTCGATTGCCAGATTGGGTCGAAGATCAAAATATCGGTCATTGGCAAAAGGAATAACCGTATTTAGACCATCATTGGCCCCAGATAATTCAATTAAAACAATACGGCGTCCGGTTTTTGCAGCTGCCGATGCAATTTTCAACGGCACGAGCGGTAAAATTAGCCCGGACAGAAGTGAGTTTAAAATATCGCGTCTGTGCATATTGACCTCACTTTAAATGATATACCGGATCCGTGATCAAATCCATTGGTTGATCCCGCAGTGAAACAGAAATAGGCGCCATTGCTAAAACTGCCTTCGCGATATCATCCTCAAGAAACATCTCATTGAGCATCTGCTCCCATTGAGTGTCCGTTTCGACCATGATTTGCGAGGCGGGAACCGGCGGGGTGA